>DCXR01000007.1:35896-85498 GCA_002329075.1 Candidatus Neomicrothrix sp. UBA2131 | reverse complement strand
TGCTGGATCTGTTCGGTGCCCTCGAAGATGTCGTAGATCTTCGAATCCCGGTGCCAACGCTCGACCGGATGGTCGGTCACATAGCCGGCGCCACCGAGGATCTGCATGGCCCTCTCCGTCGCCCACACCGCCACCCGGCCGGCCTTGAGCTTGGCCATCGACCCCTCGGCGTTGACGAACCCGCCCTGCTTCGCCAACCATGCCGCCCGCCACACCAGCAACCGGGCGGCGTCGATCTCGGTCGCCATGTCGGCCAGCATGAAGGCGATCGCCTGGTGCTGCATGATCGGCTTGTCGAACTGCACCCGCTCCTTGGCATAGTCACGGGCGTACTCGAAGGCGGCACGGGCCACGCCGACCGCCTGGGCACCCACGGCGGGCCGGGTCGCCTCGAAGGTCTGCATGGCCGCCTGGGCGTTGCCCGGCTTGCCCTCCCGCACGCGGGCCAGGCGCTCGTCGAGCTTCTCCCTACCGCCGAGCAGGCACGAGCCGGGGATGCGGACGTCTTCGAGGACGACCTCGGCAGTGTGGCTGGCGCGGATGCCGTGCTTCGAGAACTTCTGGCCCTGTGTGAGGCCCGTCGTGTCCGGGGGTACGACGAACGAGGCGTGACCCCGGCTGCGGAGTTCCGGGTCGACGACGGCGATGACCACGTGCACGTCGGCGATGCCACCGTTGCTGATCCAGGTCTTGGTGCCGTTGAGCACCCACTCGTCGGCCGCCTCGTCGTAGACGGCCCGGGTGCGCATGGCCGACACGTCGGACCCGGCGTCGGCCTCCGATGAACAGAAGGCACCCATCTGGAGGTCGCCGGGGGTGCCGTAGCACCGGGGCACCCATTCCATGATCTGCTCCTGGGTGCCTGCGGCGGCGATGCCCGCAGCGGCGAGGCCCGAGCCCATGATCGCCATGCCGATCCCGGCATCGCCCCAGAACAACTCCTCGATGGCGACCGGGAGGGTGAGGCCGGTCTTGTCGTTCCACATTCCCTCGGCGAGGAACTCCCAGCCGTAGAGGCCGATCCTTGCCGCCTCCTCGATGATCGGCCACGGGGTCTCCTCGCGGCGGTCCCACTCCTCGGCGGCGGGCCGGACTACGTCGGCGGCGAAGTCGTGGACCCAGTCCCGGAGTTGGACCTGGTCGTCGGTGAGTTCGAGGGAGAAGTCGCTCATGGCAGGAGCCTCGCGCATCGACGGTGTCCACCTCCCACCGAGACCGGTGGAATGCGGCCTGCCTCCCGGGCTGCTGCTTCGGACCGGCCGGCCGGTTCCGACGATGCAGTGGACCTCCGGCAGCCAGTCCGCCACGACCCGGGCATGTCCCGCGCCACGTCTTCGTGGAGCGCCGTGGTGGGACGCAGCGACTCGGGGTCGATGCGTTCGTCGTTGCCGCGGAATCGCCGCTCGTTCCGAGAACCCAGGTCAGGGTCCACCTAACCCCCCCCCGCTAGCCTCGGGATCTCATGCAGGAAGAACAGACCAGCCAGGCGCCCGCCCCCATGGACCCACCCGGAATTCCCGAGAAGCCCTCGCTCGAGGGACTCGAAGCGCGTTGGGACGCAACATGGGAATCCGCCGGCACCTACCGGTTCGACCGCACCCGGATGCGCGACCAGGTGTTCTCGGTCGACACGCCGCCGCCCACCGTGAGCGGCTCGCTTCACGTCGGGCACGTGTTCTCGTACACCCATACCGACACGATCGCCCGCTACCAGCGGATGGCCGGCCGGGAGGTCTTCTACCCGATGGGATGGGATGACAACGGCCTCCCCACCGAGCGGCGCGTCCAGAACTACTACGGGGTGCGCTGCGACCCGGGCCTGCCCCACGACCCGGGCTTCACTGCACCGGCAGACGCCGGCGACCCCAAGGCAATCAAGAAGCGCGGAGACTTCGACATCAGCCGCCGCAACTTCGTCGAACTCTGCCACCGCCTGACCCTCGAGGACGAAAAGGTGTTCGAGGCACTGTGGCGGCACCTGGGGCTGTCGGTCGACTGGTCTCAGACCTACGCCACCATCGAAGAGCGCTGCCAACGGGTCGCACAGAAGGCGTTCCTGCGCAACCTCGAGCGTGGTGAGGCGTACCAGATCGAAGCGCCGTCGCTGTGGGACGTCACCTTCCGCACCGCCGTCGCCCAGGCGGAGCTGGAGGACCGCGAGCGCTCCGGCGCGTATCACACGCTCGCCTTTCACCTGCACGACGGTTCCGGTGACATCCAGATCTCCACCACCCGCCCGGAACTCGTCGTCTCATGCGTGGCGCTCGTGGCCCATCCGGATGATGCGCGCTACCAGCCGCTGTTCGGCACGACGGTGACCACGCCGGTGTTCGGGGTCGAGGTGCCGGTCCGGGCCCACCATCTGGCCGACCCCGAGAAGGGCACCGGCATCGCCATGATCTGCACGTTCGGCGACACCACCGACGTGACCTGGTGGCGAGAACTCGACCTGCCGGTCCGGGCCGTCGTAAACCGCCAGGGCCGATTTCAGGCGGACCCGCCGGCAGGAGTGGAATCCGAGACCGGTCGTACCGCCTATGCCCGCCTCGCCGGCAAGACCGTGTTCTCAGCACAGCAGGAGATGGTCGAGATCCTGCGCGAGACCGGCGAACTGGTCGGCGACCCCGAGCCGATCGTCCACCCGGTCAAGTTCTTCGAAAAGGGTGACAAGCCCCTCGAGATCGTCACCAGCCGCCAGTGGTACATCCGCAACGGCGGCCGCGACGCCGAACTCGGCGCCAGGCTCGTGGCCCGTGGCGCCGAAATGCAGTGGCACCCCGCCTACATGCAGACCCGGTTCACCAACTGGATCGACGGCCTCAACGGTGACTGGCTGATCAGCCGGCAGCGGTTCTTCGGCGTGCCCCTCCCCCTCTGGTACCGGCTGGACGGGCACGGCGATCCCGAATGGGACCAACCGATCACACCGGCAGAGGCCGACCTGCCGATCGACCCCACTGCGGACGCCGCCCCCGGGTTCGACGAGTCGCAGCGCGGCCAGCCCGACGGGTTCGTCGGCGACCCCGACGTCATGGATACCTGGGCAACGTCGTCGCTCTCGCCGCAGATCGCCTGTGGCTGGGAAGAGGACGACGACCTGTTCGCCCGCACCTACCCGATGGACATGCGTCCCCAGGCCCACGACATCATCAGGACCTGGCTGTTCTCGACGGTTGTGCGCTCGCACTTCGAACACGATGCGGCACCGTGGCGTCACGCAGCCCTGAGCGGCTGGGTCCTCGACCCCGATCGCAAGAAGATGTCGAAGTCGAAGGGCAACGCCGTCACGCCGATGGACCTGCTCGAGCAGTACGGCTCCGACGCCGTCCGCTACTGGGCGGCCAACGGCCGGCCCGGCACCGACACCGCCTTCGACGACGGCCAGATGAAGGTCGGGCGACGCCTCGCCATCAAGATCCTCAACGCCAGCAGGTTCGCCCTCGGGTTCGGTGCGGACGCGTCGTTGACCATCGACCCGTCCCTGGTCACGCACCCCCTGGATCGGGCGATGCTCGCCCGCCTCGCACACCTGGTCGACGAAGCGACCGCAGCCTTCGACGACTTCGACTACGCCCGGGCGCTCGAACGCACCGAGGGGTTCTTCTGGAACTTCACCGACAACCACGTGGAACTCGTCAAGGCCAGGGCCTACGAAGGCGACCCAGCCGACCGGGAATCGGCCCGCCATGCACTGCGGCTGGCCCTCTCGACGCTCCTGCGACTGTTCGCACCGTTCCTGCCGTTCGTGACCGAAGAGGTCTGGTCGTGGTGGCAGGACGGTTCCATCCACCGTGCGCAGTGGCCCGAATCCGATGGACTCCTCGAGGCCGCCACTCACGAAGGCGAGCCGGGCGATCCCGAGGTCGCCCTCGCCGCCGCCGATGCGCTGACCGAGATCCGCCGCCACAAGACCGCAGCCAAGCGATCCGTCGCCACGACGGTCACCTCCTGTCGCCTGACCTGCCCTGCGGACCGGATCGCACACCTGCGCCTCGCCCTTGACGACGTCGCCGCAGCCGCCAGGGCCGGTGCCATAGCGTTGATCGAGATGGAAGATGGCGGGGGAACTGCGATCACTGCAGCCGTCGAACTCGAGGAGCCGACCGTCCCATGACCTCCCAACCAACCGAATTCGAACACCTTCTCGTGACGTGCGACGGGCGTCGGGGCACTCTCACGCTGAACCGCCCCGAGGCGCTCAACGCCCTGTCGAACCAGACGATGGCCGAGATCATCGCTGCAGCCGACTGGTTCGACCACCAACCCGACCTGCGCGTGGTGGTGGTCGAAGGAACAGGCCGGGCATTCTGCGCCGGCTTCGACCTGGGAGCCTTCGGTGACGCGGACGCATCACCAGCTGGTGGCCGTGTCCCCGGCGACACCGGCCGGCTCATGGCCGAGGCCCTCGAGCACATGGCCCCGGTCACGATCGCCCGGCTCCACGGCCACGTGGTCGGCGGTGGGCTCGTGCTGGCGGCCGCATGCGACCTGCGGGTCGCCTCTGAGGAAGTGCGCTTCTCGATCCCCGAGGTCGACCTCGGCATCCCCCTCGCCTGGGGCGGCATCCCACGCCTTGTCCGGGAGATCGGCCCTGCGCTCACCAAGGAACTGGTCATGACCTGCCGGCCCTTCGGCGCCGACGAGGCGAGGGCCGCCGGATTCTTGAACCGGGTGGTGCCGGCAGGACAACTGGACAACGAGGTCGAAGAACTCGCCGAGGCCGTCGCGTCTCGTTCCCGCTTCGCCGTGCTGGCGACCAAGGCGCACACCAACGCAGTCACCGAACAGATGGTCGGCCTGGCTCGCTCGTGGTCTGACGCCGACGGACTGGCCGGTGGGCTCAGGGATGCCGAGGGGCGTAGGGCTCGCGAGCACTACCTGGAGGAGCGCATGCAGGGAAAGCACGGCTCGGATGCCTAGATATGCCGTGACAACTCCCGGCAGAAGTGCCAGTTGGCGAATTCAGCCAGGGGATCCCGGGTCGCGTGGTCCCCTTCCGTCCCATCCATGTCGGATAGACGACCCGCCCGATACGGTTCCAGACACAGGCCGACCACCGGAGTAGGAAGAGTCCCAATCCATGACCGCCATCACCACGCTGCCCCAACGAGTGACCCTCCTGGACATCATTCCCCGGTAGCGGGTACGAGATGTCGTCGCCGTCTTCGGGTTCGCCCTGGCAACGGCCGGTGCAGCCCAGATCTCGATTCCGTTGGGTTTCACTCCGGTTCCGATTACCGGGCAGACCTTCGCAGTGCTCCTGGCCGGTGGTGCCCTAGGGGCCAACCGGGGTGCCATCTCGCAGTTCCTGTACCTCTTCATGGGTGCCGTCGGATTGCCGTTCTACGCCGATGGCACGAGTGGTTGGGATGTAGCGACCGGATCCACCGCCGGTTACCTGGTCGGATTCGTCGTCGCGGCCTACCTCGTGGGCCGACTGGCCGAGAGAGGCCAGGACCGTCGTCTGGGCACCTCGATTCCAGCAATTCTGGCGGGCACGGTGGTCATCTACGTCATGGGTGCCTCATGGCTGGCCATGGAATTGGACATACCACTCACTGCAGGCATCGGCGAGCCCAGCGCCATTGCCTACGGGGTCGCCCCGTTCCTGGTCGGCGACTTCATCAAGGCCGTCCTGGCGGGCGTTCTGTTCCCGGCCGCCTGGCATCTCTCGAACAAGTAGCCGCCTGGCTCCATCGACATCGAGAAGCAGCGGAGGGTACCTTCCCCCCTGGTCGGTCCTCTGAACTGGAACAGCGTGGCCTAGCAGTGCGCCTCGCCACCCGGAGTGACGGGTGCCGGGCGGTGAAGCACCCCGCCATCGACGCTGACGACAGCCACGTCGCCGTTCACCCGACCGGTGCCGTCGAGCAGCATGCTGTGGACATCGGGTGCCGGCCCGGGGAAGACGAGGGTGACCGGCGCGCCTTCTGTCAGATTCCCCAGGTTCCGAAGCGTGCCGGCGCCGGGGGTGCAGCGCATGACCTCGCCGTCCCAGACGACGGGCACATGGACGACCTTGGGTGAGCCAGCGGCACCGACGGTGACCAGGAAGCAGGCACTGCCGTATTCCTCGAGGCGGGCGGCCAGATCGTCGGTGGTGACGGGAATGCTCATGTCCGGAAGCGTAGCGGTTGGCTTGGGCAAGGTTTTTACGTAGATTTCCTTGCATGAGCCAATTCAAGATCGGTGAAGCAGCGCATCTGCTGGGCGTGAGTACCGACACGGTGCGCCGCTGGGTCGATGCCGACCGCCTCCCCGCCCACCGCACCGAGGGCGGCCACCGCCTCATCGACGGCACCGACCTGGCCCGCCTGGCCCAGGAACGGGCCGAGTCCCCCGATGGAGAAGCCGCCGCCCTCTCCGCACGCAACCGCTTCACGGGCCTCGTCACCCGGGTGTTACGCGACGGCGTCATGGCCCAGGTCGAGATCCAGGCCGGCCCCCACCGCGTGGTGTCGCTGATCTCCGCCGAGGCGGTCGACGACCTCGGCCTCGAGCCCGGCGTCCTGGCCGTCGCCGTGGTCAAGGCCACCAACGTCGTCGTCGAGCGGCCGCTCTGAGATGCTCGCCAGGTCGTTCCTCCTGGCCGGCCTCCTCCTCACGGGATGCGGTAGCGGTATCGATGATCCCGGTCCGACCGTCTTCGCCGCTTCGTCGCTCACGGATGTGCTTCCGGCACTCGCCGAGGCGTGGTCCGAACAATCGGGCACCGAGCCGATCCTCGTGTTCGGGGGTTCGAACCACCTTGCCGCCCAACTCCACGACGGCGCCCCCGCCGACGCGTTCCTCACCGCTGACCCCGGGCTCATCCCCGTTGGCGTCGTGGACGCCCACTTCGCCTCCAACCACCTCGTGCTCGCCGTGCCGGCCGGAAACCCGGCACAGGTCACAGGCCCCGACGACCTCGGACGCGACGACCTGCGCGTCGCCGTCTGCGCAGCCGAAGTCCCCTGCGGAAGGGCGACCCACGCCCTTGGACTCCCCCTCTCCCCCGACACCGAGGAGATCTCGGTCCGGGCCGTCGTGACCCGACTCGTCCTCGACGAGGCCGACGTGGGCATCGTCTATGCCACCGACGTCCTGGTCGTCGAGGGAATCGACGAGGTCCCCGGCACAGATCTCACTTCGGCGGGGGTCGAGTACCGGGCCGCACCCCTGACGGCAACTGGCAACCGGTTCGTGGACTTCCTGGTCTCGGATACGGCCCTGGGGATCCTCCGCAACCACGGATTCAGCGAATGAGACGCTTCCTGCTCGCCTTCGCCGGATTGGCCGTCGTGCTGCTGGCGCTGCCGATCGTCGGCCTGCTGCAACGGACGCCGTGGTCTTCGTTGCCCGACCTGCTCGGGGACGATGTCACCCTCGACGCCCTGCGGGTATCGCTGGTAGTCAGCCTTGTCGCCGCCCTGGTCGTCCTCGTACTCGGTACACCCCTCGCCTGGGCGCTGGGGCGAACCGACCTGCCCGGCCGACGGATCGTGCGGGCGCTGGTCGTGCTGCCGATGGTGCTGCCTCCGGTGGTCGGCGGCGCGGCTCTGCTGTTCGCGCTCGGCCGGCGGGGCCTCATCGGCCAGTGGTTGGACCGCTGGTTCGGCCTGACGCTGCCGTTCACGCTCACGGGGGCGATCGTGGCCGCCACGTTCGTCGCGCTCCCCTTCTACGTCATCGCCGTCGAGGGGGCACTCCGCACGGCCCGACGTGAGATCGACGACCTGGAGGGCGTGGCCTCCACCCTGGGCGCCCCGCCACTCACCGTGCTGCGCCGCATCACGCTTCCCCGACTCCTCCCCGCCATGGGCGCCGGCCTGGCGCTGGCATGGGCACGGGCGCTCGGCGAGTTCGGCGCCACGATCACGTTCGCCGGCAACCTCCCGGGCCGCACGCAGACGCTGCCGCTGGCGACGTTCCTCGCCCTCCAGTCGGAACCCGAACGGGCCCTGGCCCTGAGCCTCGTGATGCTCGCCGTAGCCCTCGCCGTCCTGCTTCCGCTGCGCGACCGTTGGCTGCCCGGCCGATGAGCGCTCTCTCCCTGGCCGGCATGACCCGGATGGGCGACCTCCGACTCGACGTCGATCTCGTCGTCGAGCCCGACGAGACCGTTGCCGTGCTCGGACCCAACGGCGCCGGCAAGACCAGCCTCCTCCGACTGCTCGCCGGGCTCCTCTCCCTCGACTCCGGTGCCCTCGCCATCGGCGGCGCCACGGTGGACGAGCCCGGCACCGGCGCCTTCCTCCCCCCGCACCTTCGCCGTGTCGGCTGGGTGCCCCAGGATCGCCTGTTGTTCCCGCACCTGACCGTGGCCGGCAACGTGGGCTTCGGACCCGGTGTCGACGCTGACCGGGTCGCCGGCCTGCTGGACGCTCTCGGCCTCACCGGGCTCGCCTACCGCCGACCCGATGAGTGCTCCGGTGGACAGGCCCAGCGGGTCGCCCTCGCACGGGCGCTCGCCACCGATCCGGTCGTCCTCCTGCTGGACGAGCCGTCGGCGGCGCTCGACGTCGAATCCCGTCACCTCATCAATGGCGTGCTGACCGCCGCCGAGGCTCCGGCGACGCTTCTCGTCACCCACGACCCGGTCGAGGCGGCCACCCTGGCGGATCGGCTGATCGTCCTCGAGAATGGCGCCGTCTCCCAGGCCGGCAGTCCCCGCGAGGTCAGGAGCCGCCCCAAGACCCGGTATGTCGCCTCGCTGGCCGGACTCAACCTGCTCGAGGCCACGGCCTCGGGCACCGTCGCCGTGACGGCGCTCGGGACCCGTGTGGTCCTGGCCGAGCCCGCCGAAGGCCCGGTCCACCTCGTGGTCCCCCCGACCGCCGTGGCCCTCCACCGCTCGGCTCCCGACGGCAGCCCCCGCAACGTCTGGCAGGCCGGCGTCACCGACCTCCAGCCGGCCTTCGAACGGATCCGGGTGGTACTGGATGGGCCCCTGCCGGTCGTCGCCGAGGTGACACCGGCGGCAGTCGAAGAACTGGGCCTCCGGGTCGGTTCCGAGGTCTGGGCCGCCGTCAAGGCCACCGAGGTCGCCTGCCACGCCATCTAGGCTCGCTGCGCATGTCCGATCCCGAGTGCGCCCTCGACCTCTTTCGCCTCGACGACCGGGTCGTCATCGTCACGGGTGCCAGCAGCGGCCTTGGCGAACGCTTCGCACGGGTGGTCGCCGGCGTCGGGGCCAGCGTCGTGCTTGCCGCCCGCCGGATCGACCGGCTCGAAGTGCTTGCCGCCGAGCTCCCCGACGCCCTCGCCGTCGAGTGCGACATCACCTCGCTCGATGGGCCACAGCACCTGATCGACGCCACGATCGACCACTTCGGCCGCCTCGACGTGCTCATCAACAACGCCGGCATCTCGCGCGTCATCCCCGCGGTCGACGACGACCTCGACGGCTTCCGCCATGAACTCGAGGTCGACCTGGTCGCCCCCTACGAGTTGGCCCGCCGGGCCGCCCGCTGGTGGATCGACAACGACCACCCGGGCGTGGTCGTCAACCTCGGCTCGGTGCTCGGCGAGGGGTCGGGCGGGAAGTTGCGGGCCCCCGGCTACGCCACCGCCAAGGGCGGCCTGCACAACCTCACCCGGGAACTCGCCGTGCAGTGGGCGCGTAGGGGCATCCGGGTCAACGCCCTCGCCCCGGCCTGGTTCGAGACCGAGATGAACAGTGACGAGATGTTCCACACCGACTCAGGCCGCAACTATGTCGAATCCGGCACGCCGATGGGGCGTGGCGGTGAGCCCCACGAGCTCGACGGCGCCCTGCTCCTGTTGGCCTCCGATGCCGGCTCCTACCTCACCGGCCATGTCCTGCTCGTCGACGGCGGCTGGACCGCGTCCTAGATTTCCAGCGACTCCCTCAGGAAATCGAGTTGGACGAGCAGGAGGTTCTCGGCGACCTCTTCCCGGGGGGTCATGTGGGTCACTCCCGACAGGGGCAGCACCCGGTGGGGGCGACCGGCCTCCAACAGGGCGCGTGAGAACGCAAGCGTGTGGGCGGCGACCACGTTGTCGTCGGCCAGGCCGTGGACCAGCAGCAGCGGCCGGGCCAGAGAGCGGGCCTCGGCGCAGAGGTCCGTGCCCTCGTAGTTGGCGGGCTCCTCGTCGGGGTGGCCGAGGTAGCGCTCGGTGTAGTGGGTGTCGTAGAGGCGCCAGTCGGTGACCGGTGCACCGGCGATGGCGGCGTGGAACACGTCGGGGCGCCGCAGCACGGCCAGGGCCGCAAGGTAGCCACCGAACGACCACCCTCGGATCGCCACACGGTCCAGGTCCAGTCGCTGGTCGGCGCCAGCCAGGGCGTGGAGCGCGTCAACCTGGTCCTCGAGCACGGGACCGGCCAGGTCGCCCCGTACCGCCCGCTCCCAGGCGGGTCCCCGACCGGGGGTACCCCGGCCGTCGACCACGACCACGGCGAAGCCCTGGTCGGCGAACCACTGTGAGGTGAGGAACTGTCCCCGGACCCGCTGCACCCGCTGGGCGTGCGGCCCGCCATAGGGGTCCAGCAGGACAGGCAGCGGCGAGCCGTCCCAGCCCGACGAGGCGGCCGGGAACAGCACCGCCGCACGCAGGTCCCGTTCCCCGACCACATGGAACGCCGGGACCGGGTCGACCACGGGTTCCTCGGCGAACGAGGCCACGAGGTGGTCCCCCACGGACAGCCGGGAACCCTCGAGGTCGGCCACCGACACCGCCAACACCCCACCACCGACGGCCGCCGTGTGCACGCCGCCGCCCGACGCCAACACCTCGACCGAACCGTCCCGATCCATTGCCACCACGTCGATGTCCAGTGGGTCGGTCGACGCACACACCACCATCCGGTCGCCGTCGACTCCGACGATGCGCCGCACCTGCAGTCCGTCCGGAGAGATCGCCTCACCGTCCACGACCAGCCGGCGGGCCCCGCCCCGGTCCTCGACGGTCACGAGCCCGGCGGCCCATCGGCAGGGCGCTCCGGGCACCAGTTCGACCCAGTCGTCGCCCTCGATCCGGTACACCTCTCTCGTCGAACCGGTCGACACATCGACTTCGAGGACGGCGAGGGTGCGCTGGTCACGCGACTGCACCACCAACGTCGGTGGCGGACCCTCCTCCCATCGCACGTCCGCCAGGTACCCGAACTCCCCACCCCGGCTCCAGTCGATGTCGACCACGGTTCCCTCGAGGGTGACGAGGCCGAGCCCCACATCGGCGTTGGCCGTGCCGGCGGATGGATACCGGATCGCCCTCGGCACCGACCACGGTTCGACGGGCGAGGCGATCCACCACTCGTCGACGGGAGCCTCGTCGACCCGGGCAATCAGGAGGCTCCCACCGTCCGGCGCCCACCAGTGGCCTCGCATGCGGCCCATCTCCTCGGCGGCCACGAACTCGGCCGATCCCCACGAGACCGTCGGCGTGGTCCCGCCGATCAGGCGCTGGTCGCCACCGGCACCGGTGATGCGCACCGACCGGCCCGACACGTAGGCGACCGAGGCACCGTCGGGCGAGAGGCGCGCGTCGAATGCGTCGGCGCTGGAGGCAAGTTCGACTACCCGTCCCCCGTCGACGTCGGCGAGGAAGACCCGACCGGCCAGCACGAAGCACACCCGGGAGAGATCCGGCAGTCCGTCGTAGGCGGTTATCCCCTCCCCGACCTCACGGGCCCGTTCCCGCCGTGACAACTCGAGCGTCGACTCGTCACCACCACCCGCCAGCAGGTCCACCGGGTCGGCGACGAGTCGCTCCTCCCCCGACGCCGGGTCGAGGCACCACAGGGAGTTGACAGGATCGCCTCCCGACGCCGACCGCAGGAAAAGCACCCGCGAACCGTCGTCGGCGACCGACACGGTCCGTGGCGCACCACAACTGAAGCGCCGGGTACGGGCGTGCTGCCTCGGGAAGTCCTCCATCGGCGGGAGAATACGCGTGGGACGGCTTGTCCTGGACCCCCGGGCACTGCGACCATGCCGGGATGCAACTGGGCATGACGCTGGGGTACTGGGGCGCACAGCCGCCGACCGACCTGGTCCCGCTCGTCCAGGAGGCCGAACGCCTGGGCTTCGACGCCGTGTGGACCGCCGAGTCCTGGGGGTCGGACGCCTTCACGCCCCTGGCCTACGTCGCCGGCCACACCGAACGCATCCGACTGGGCACCGGCATCGTCCAGATGTCGGCCCGCACGCCGACGGCGACCGCCATGCACGCCGTCACGCTCGACCACCTCTCCAACGGCCGCCTCATCCTCGGCCTCGGCGTCTCGGGACCGCAGGTGGTGGAGGGCTGGTACGGCCAGCCCTCGAACCGGCCGCTGGCCCGCACCCGAGAGTACGTCGACGTGCTGCGCCGTGCCTTCGCACGAGAGGAGCACCTGCGCAACGACGGCGAGTTCTGGCCCCTCCCCTACACGGGCGACGGATCGACCGGCCTCGGCAAGCCGCTCAAGGTCATGACCCACCCGTTGCGCTCCGACCTGCCGATCTTCCTCGGCGCCGAGGGTCCGAAGAACGTCACCCAGACCTGCGAGATCGCCGACGGCTGGCTGCCCCTCTACTACTCGCCCTGGCGACCCGAGGTGTACGCCGACCAGATTGCCCACCGGAAGGAGGGCTTCGAGATCTCCGTCAACGTCTCGCTCAAGGTGACCGACGACGTGGAGGCCGCCCTGCTCCCGGTCCGGGCCAGCCTTGGCTTCTACATCGGCGGTATGGGTGCCAAGGGCCAGAACTTCCACACGAAGCTCATGGCCCGGATGGGCTTCGAGGAAGAGGCACTGCGCATCCAGGACCTGTTCCTCGAGGGACGACGTGACGAGGCGATCGCCGCCGTACCCACCGACTTCGCCGACGAGATCAGCCTCGTCGGGCCGCCCGAACGCATCCGGGAGCGACTCGCCGCCTGGGAGGACAGCGCCGTCACCATGCTCAACGTGGGAGCACGGTCTGCGGCCGACCTGCAGACAGCAGCCGAACTGGTCCTCGGCTGAAATCCGCACAGGCACAGCGGGCTAGGTTGCGCGCCGTGCCAGGGGGGACCACCGTCCGTGCGGCTGTCTGCCGGGGTGTCGGCGAACCGCAGAGCATCGAGCAACTGGTCCTCGCCGCGCCCGGCCCCGGCGAGGTCCGCGTGCGGATCGACGCCTGCGCCGTCTGCCACTCGGACCTCATGTACACAGACGGGGGCTGGGCCACCGACTTCCCACTCGTGATGGGCCACGAGGCGGCCGGATGCATCCTCGAGACCGGGCCGGGCGTCGCTGACGTCGCCGTCGGCGACCAGGTCGTCGTCTCCCTCGTGCGATCCTGCGGGGAGTGCCCGGCCTGTCGACGCGGCCACCACGTGACCTGCTCGGGTGAGTTCGCCCTCGACCGGCAGAGCCCACTCACCGACGGCACCGGTTCGCCGGTCGCCCAGGGGCTCAACACCGGCGCCTTCGCAGAGCAGGTGGTCGTCCACCGTTCCCAGGTGGTGCCGCACCCGGCCGACGTGCCGTCGACCTCGGCCTCGCTGCTGGCCTGCGGCGTCCTCACCGGCGCCGGGGCCGTGCACAACACGGCTCAGGTGCAGGCAGGCGACGTCGTGGTGGTCGTCGGCTGCGGCGGGGTGGGAATCGGCGCCATCCAGGGTGCACGGCTTGCAGGGGCGGAACAGATCGTGGCCGTCGACCCGCTCCCCGACAAGCGGGAGTCGGCACTGCTCCTCGGTGCCTCGCATGCCGTCGACCCGGTCAGCGGCGATGTGGCTGCCGTCCTCCGGGAGGCGACCGGTGGGCGCCTTGCCGATCACCTGTTCATCACCACGGCGGCACCTTCAGCGCTGGACAACGCAGTCGAACTCCTGGCCCCGATGGGGGCACTCGTGCTCGTGGGCATGCCGCCCGACGGAATCGCGTTCGAGATCGACCCCACGATGCTGGCGGCCGCCAACCAGCGGATCCTCGGCTCCAAGATGGGCACGGTGCGACTCGCCGACGACATCCCCCGACTCATCGACCACTACCGGGCCGGCGACTTCGAACTCGATGCGCTGGTGACCACGACCCACTCCCTCGAGGACATCGACCTCGCCTTCGACGAGGTGCGTCGTGGCAAGGTCCTGCGCACGGTCATCCTCCCCAACGGGCATGCTTCCCCCGACCACGCCACGCCCGGCAACGACAGGGAGGCCGACGCATGAAGATCAGCCAGGTCGAGACTTTCGTCGTCGGCAACCCCCCGCCCCGCCGCGGCGGCCGGTACTTCATCTTCGTCACCCTCACGACCGACAGCGGCGTGAAGGGCGTCGGAGAGGCCTATGTGGCAACCGTCGGACCACACCTGGTAGCGCAGATGATCGAGGACGTGGCCGACCGGTGGCTGGTCGGGCAGAGCCCGTTCGACGTGGAGGCCTTCTGGCGCCGGGCCTACGGCAGCGGCTACTCCTCACGGCCGGACCCGACGCTGTGCGGCGTGATCAGCGCCCTCGAGATCGCCTGCTGGGACATCATCGGCAAGGAGACCGGGCGCCCGGCCTACGACCTGCTGGGCGGCCGGGTCCACGAGACGCTGCGTTCCTACACCTATCTCTATCCGGGCTACGAGGACGCCTACGCCCCCAAGGACGGGCCGAACCTCTACACCGACCCGACGCTGGCCGCCGAGGCCGCCGTCGCCGCCGTCGAGCAGGGCTTCACCGCCGTCAAGTTCGACCCGGCCGGTCCCTACTCGGTCTACGACGGCCGCCAGCCGTCATTGGAACGACTGGACCTCTCCGAGCGCTACACCGCCGCCATCCGCGAGGCGGTCGGCAACCGGGCCGACCTGCTGTTCGGCACCCACGGCCAGTTCACGCCCTCGGGGGCCCTGCGACTGGCCCGCCGCCTCGAGCCGTACGACCCCCTGTGGTTCGAGGAGCCGGTCCCGCCCGACGACGTCGAGGGCATGGCGTTCGTCGCCCGCGGGACCTCGATCCCGATCGCCACCGGCGAGCGGCTCACCACGGTGTCCGAGTTCGCCGCCGTGCTGCGGGCCGGCGCCGCCCAGGTCCTCCAGCCCGACCTCGGACGCAGTGGTGGGATCCTGCAGGGGAAGAAGATCGCCTCGACCGCCGAGGTGCACCACGCCGTGATCGCCCCGCACTGCTACTGCGGCCCGGTCGTGGCGGCGGCCAACATCGCCCTCGCCACCTGCACGCCCAACTTCCTCATACTGGAGTCGATCGGCACCTGGGACGGCTTCCACGCCGAGTTGCTCGAAACGCCCATTCGTTGGGAGAACGGACACGTGATCCCCTCCGGTCAGCCCGGCCTCGGCGTGGTGCTGAACGAAGACGTGGCCCGCTCCCACCCATACGAGGGCAACGAACTCCATCTGGTGCCGGAACCCGATCCGATGCCGTTCTCCGAAGGCTTCGAATGAGCGGACGCCGTGGGCGGCTCAGCAGCCGGGCCAGGGCACGCGATGTCATCGCCGAACAGCCGCCCTGGGAACAGCCCCGCATGCGGCTCGACCCGATCCGGGCCGTCTCCGACGACGAACTCGAGGCCGTCCACCAGGCGTCGCTGCGCGTCCTGGCCGAGACCGGCATCGACTTCCTCGACGACACCGCCCGAAGGCAGTTGGCCGAGGCCGGCGCCGACGTCGACGGTGACCGGGTCCGCTTCGACCCCCAACTGGTCGAGGAACTGATCTCGACGGCGCCCCACCAGTTCATGCTGCACGGCCGGGACCCGATACGCGACCTCGTCCTCGGCGGCGACCACATCATCTACACGTCGGTCGCCAGCCCCCCGTTCGTGACCGGCCTCGGCCGTGATCGGCGCGACGGCAACCGCGACGACTACCGGAACCTCATCAAGATGGGCCAGGTCCTCAACGCCATCCACACCGTGGCCGGCTACCCGGTCGAACCCATGGACCTCCACCCCTCCGTCCGGCACCTCCACGCCACCCACGACATGCTGACGCTCTCCGACAAGGTCCCGTTCGTGTACAGCCTCAGCCGGCAGCGCAACCTGGACGCCATCGAAATGACCCGGATCGCCCGCGGCGTCGACGAGGCCACGATCTGCGAGGAGCCCTCGATCTACTCGGTGATCAACGCCAGCACGCCGCTGCGCTACGACACCGTCATGCTCCACGGCATCCAGGAGATGTCGGCCCGCAACCAACCCATCATCATCACGCCGTTCACGCTGGCCGGCGCCATGGCCCCGGTGACGGTCGCCGGTGCCCTCGTCCTCCAGAACGCCGAGGCCCTGGCGGGCATCGCCTACACCCAGGTGGTCCGGGCTGGAGCACCCGTCTGCTACGGCGGCTTCACCTCGAACGTCGACATGCGCTCCGGGAGCCCGGCCTTCGGCACCCCCGAATACTGGAAGGCCTGCCTCGTCGGTGGTCAACTGGCCCGCCGCTACGGGGTCCCCTACCGGTCATCGAACGTCAACACCTCGAACAGCGTCGACGCACAGTCGGCCTACGAGAGCGTGATCGCCATCTGGGGCGCCGTCATGGGCGGCGTCAACCTGCTGCTCCACGCCGCCGGCTGGCTCGAAGGCGGCCTTCTGACCTCCTACGAGAAGATGGTCATCGACGCCGACCTGCTCAACATGGTCACCGAGATGCTCCGACCCATCACCGTCGACGACGCCTCCCTTGCCGTCGAGGCCATCGCCGAGGTCGGACCCGCCGGCCACTTCTTCGGCACCTCCCACACCCAGGATCGCTACGCCACCGAGCACTTCCAGCCGATGGTGTCGTCCTGGACCAACTTCGAGAACTGGGACGACACCGGCCGCCTCGAAGCCCATGACCGGGCCGAGAAACTGGCACACCTGATCCTCGCCGCCCATGAGGAGCCGCCCATGCCCGACGACCGGCGGGCCGAACTCGACGCATTCGTCGAGCGGCGCATCGCCGAGGGCGGCGTCGAGGCCGACCATTGAGTTGCACGGAGGCGCACCCATGAAGTCCCAGGCACAGGCAGTCGTGATCGGTGGTGGTGTCGTCGGCGCCAGCGTCCTCTACCACCTCGCCGAGGCCGGCTGGACCGACATCGTGATGCTCGAGCGCAAACACCTGACCGCCGGCTCCACCTGGCACGCCGCCGGCGGCATGCACACCATCAACGGCGATCCCAACGTCGCCGCCCTCCAGCGCTACACCGTCCAGCTCTACCAGGACCTCGAGAGGCGCTCCGGTGGGAAGTGCGGCATCCACCTCACCGGCGAGGTCATGCTCGCCGACGACGGCGACCGCCTCGACTGGCTCCGCATGACCCACGCCCGCGGTCGCTACCTCGGCATGGAAACCGAGATGATCACACCGTCCGAGGCCAAGCAGTTGATCCCCTTCATGGAGGAACAGCACTTCGTGGGCGCCCTCTGGGACCCGGTGGGCGGACATGTGGACCCCACCGGGGTCACCAGGGCCTACGTAGAGGTCGCCAGGCAGGCAGGCGCCGAGGTCGAGCAGGACACCTGGGTCCACACCATCGAGCGACGCTCCGACGGGACATGGGACCTCCACACCGACAAGGGCACCATCAACTGCGAGCACTTCGTCAACTGCGGCGGCCTCTGGGCACGAGAGGTCGGCCGCATGTGTGGCATCGAACTCCCGATCCTCGCCATGGAACACATGTACTTCCTGACCGAGCCGATCCCGGAACTCGCCCCCTGGCTGGAGGAAACCGGTGGCCACGGCCACGGCGCCGTCGACTTCGGCGGTGAGATCTACCTGCGGGTCGAGGGCGAGGGGCTGTTGCTCGGCACCTACGAGCAGGCCTGCGTCCCCTGGTCGGTGAAGGAGACACCGTGGTCGTTCGCCGACGAACTCCTCACCCCCGATCTCGAACGCCTCGCCCCCTCGCTCGAGCTCGGCTTCCAGCACTTCCCCATATATGCCGACGTCGGCATCCAGACCGTGGTCAACGGCCCGTTCACCTTCGCCCCCGACGGCAATCCGGTCATCGGCCCCGTGCGCGGCCAACCCGGACACTGGGTGGCCTGTGGCGTCATGGCCGGGCTGTCCCAGGGCGGCGGCGTGGGCCTGTCCATGGCCAACTGGATGACGACCGGCGACCCCGGCTTCGACATCTGGGGCATGGACGTGGCCCGCTTCGGCGACTGGACCACACCCTCCTACACCCGCACGAAGGTCATGGAGAACTACAGCCGGCGATTCCGCATCAGCTTCCCCAACGAGGAACTCCCGGCCGGCCGGCCCCTCTTCACCTCGCCGATCCACGGACGGCTCGACGCCTTCAACGCCGTGTGGGGCGCCCACTACGGCCTCGAAACCGCCCTGTGGTTCCAGGCAGAAGGCGAGGAGCCCGTCGAGGAGGTCACGTTCCGTCGCTCCAACGCATTCCCCCGAGTCGCCGAAGAGGTGCAGGCCGTGCGTGAGGGCGTCGGACTGTTCGAAACCACCGGCTTCGCCAAGCACGAGTTCACCGGACCGGACGCCCGAGGGTTCCTCGACCGGGTCATGGCCAACCGCATACCCGCACCGGGACGCATGGCCCTCACCCCGATGCTCAACCACCAGGGCCGGCTCATAGGCGATTTCACCGTCGCCACGCTCGCCGACCCGTTCGACGGCAGCGAACGGTTCCTGGTGCTCGGATCCGGCGTCGCCGAGGGCTACCACGACCGCTGGTTCCGCTCCCTGCTTCCCACCGACCGGTCCGTGGCGTACCAGCCCCTCGGCCACGACTCCACGGGGCTGTCGATCGCCGGCCCGAAGGCCCGCGACGTGCTGGCCGCCCTGACCGATGACGATGTCTCGAACGAGGCCTTCCGCTTCCTCGACATCCGCCGCCTCGACCTCGGTATGGTCGACGCCCTGGTCGGACGCATCACGTTCACCGGCGACCTCGGCTACGAACTGTGGGTGTCGGCCTCTCTCCAGACCCGCCTGTTCGACCTGCTCCTCGACGCGGGTGCCGCCCACGGCATCCACCCGTTTGGCCTACGCGCCCTCGACAGCATGCGCTTCGACAAGGACTTCGGCGCCTGGGCCACCGAGTACCGGCCGACCTACACGCCCGGCGAGGCCGGCATGGACCGCTTCGTCAAGCCCGAGAAGGGCGACTTCATCGGCCGGGATGCCGTCGTCGCCGAGCGTGAGGCGGGGCCCGAACGACGCCTCTGCGCCTTCACGCTCGAACCGGGCGAGGACGACGAGGCCGCCGACGTACTGGGCGACGAGCCGATCTGGCATGGCGGCGAAGTCGTCGGATGGGTGACGTCGGGTGGGTACGCCCACTGGTCACGGGCGTCGTGTGCGCTCGGCTACCTCCCGGTCGCCATCGCCGACGAGGCCGACTTCGAGATAGAGGTCCTGGGGATACGACGTGCGGCCCACCGCCGGGACGAGCCATTGTTCGACCCCACGGGCTCGCGTATGCGATCCTGACGCGGATACCGCCGTTCGGACCTGCTCAGGGAGGGTTGCAGATGACCATGGAGGCGCCACCGGGGGTCCGGGAGAGGATCCGTGCGGAATTCGACGACCCGCTCGTCCAGCGGGCGGCCACGGAGGGCCACCGCGTGATCCTCGGGCCCGGTGAGCCGGCCCTCTCCGAATGGGCGGCGGCGGGCCTGACGCTGCCCGACCTCGACGCCATGCAGCGCTACCGGCTGGACCGCATCCGTGGACAGTTGGTGGCCCTGGACCTGGCCGGCGTCCTGTTGTTCGACCCGATGAACCTCATGTACGCCACGCACGCACCGAACATGCAGTTGTGGTTCCTCCACAACGAGGCCCGCTGGCTCTGGGTACCTACCGAGGGACCCATCATCCTGTTCGACTATCCGGCCTGCGAGTTCCTCTCGGCACACAACCCGATGATCGCCGAGGTGCGGCCGACCAGCAACTTCACCTACTTCCTGGCCGGAGAGCGCAGCCAGGAACAGGCGAAGCACTTCGCCGCGGAGATCGCCGACCTCGTCCGGGCCGTCGGGGGTGGCAACTCCCGGATCGCCGTCGATCCCATCCCGGCCACGGCCTCGAACGCCCTGCTGGCTGAAGGCCTGATGCTCAGCGACGCCATGGCGGTCATGGAGGTGGCCCGGTCGATCAAGGGACCCGATGAGCTCCGCGCCATGCGCTGCTCCATCGAAGCCTGCCGCGTGGCCTGTCGGAAGATGTTCGAGGCGATGCGGCCCGGAATGACCGAACAGCAACTCTGGGGCCTGCTGTGGGCCGAGATGTTCACCCGGGGCGGTGACTGGATGGAGTGCCGGCTGCTCTCGGCAGGCGTGCGCACCAACCCCTGGTTTCAGGAGTGCAGCAGCCACGTCATCGCAGAGGGCGACCTGGTCGCCTTCGACACCGACATGGTCGGCGCCTACGGGATGATGACAGACATCTCACGAACCTGGATCTGCGGCGACGTCCAGCCGGATGCCCAGCAGCGCCACGTCCTCGCACTGGCGAGGGAGCAGGTGGAACGCAATATCCACCTGCTGCGTCCCGGGGTCACCTTCCACGAACTCTGCCACGAGGCGTGGAAGCCACCCGTCGACGAGTACCGGCACTACTCGGTGCTCTTCCACGGTGTCGGCCAGTGCGACGAATGGCCGTCGATCCCGTTCCCGGAATCCTGGGAAGCGAGCGGCTACGACGGCGTCATCCAACCGGGCATGGTCCTCTCGGTCGAGTCGTACGTCGGCGCCTACGCCGGCGGGCAGGGGGTCAAGTTCGAGAACCAGGTGCTGGTCACCGAGGGCGGCCACGAGAACCTCTCGCCCTGGACGCTCGGAGCCGACGCGTTCGACGTTCTCTGAACGACCCCGCCGCCGACTCGGAGCCATCGGCTGCCCACCGGTAACCTCCGGCGATCCCCTCGACAACGCTGGAGCGACCATGAGCGAAACCCCTGACCGACTCTGCGAAGGCCGCGTCGCCATCGTCACAGGCGCCGGTCGCGGCATCGGCCGCGAGCATGCCCTCATGCTGGCCGAACAGGGCGCTCGTGTCATCGTCAACGACCTCGGCGGCGACGAGGCCGGCGGCGGCGCCGACCTCACACCCGCCCAGGAGGTCGTGGCCGAGATCGAGGCCATGGGCGGCGAGGCCGCCGTCAACGGAGGCAACGTCGCCGACTTCGCCGCCGCCGGAGCCATGGTCGGGCAGGCCGTCGAAACCTGGGGCCGCCTCGACATCCTCATCAACAACGCCGGCATCCTCCGCGACCGGATGGTGTTCTCGATGTCGGAGGACGACTGGGATGCCGTCATCGCCGTCCACCTCAAGGGCACCTTCGCCCCGTCCCACCACGCCGCCGTGTACTGGCGCAACCACGTCAAGGGTGGCGGCGAGCCGTTCGGACGCATCGTCAACACCGCCTCCCCCTCCGGTATCTACGGCAACGTGGGACAGACCAACTACGGCGCCGCCAAGGCCGGCATCGCCTCGTTCTCGCTGATCGCCGCGCAGGAGCTGGTCCGCTACGGCGTCACCGTCAACTGCCTCGCCCCCACTGCCGTATCCCGCCTCACCATTCCGCTGATGGGCGGCGAGGAGAACCTCTCCGAGTCGGCCATGGAGGCCATGTCGCCCCGCTGGATCGCCCTGGTCGCCACCTGGCTGTGCAGCGCCGAGGCCCAGAACGTGACCGGCCGCATGTTCGACATCCGCGGCAGGCACCTCGGCATCGTCGAGGGCTGGCACCTCGGCCCCACCGCAGAACAACCCGACGAGCCCGGCGAACTCGGAACCGTCATGGAGTCGCTGATGAAGCAGGCACGCCTCAACGCCGACATGTCCGGCGGCGACCACGAAGGACCCGGCTTTCCTTCACAGGGGTTGTAGGCCCTTCTTGTACGGGAGGGCCGGGCATCGGCCCGGGCGCGAGCGGTGTCGGGAGCCGGGATCAGTCGGCAGGAATCAGGTGGCGGGTCAGGTCTCGGATGTCGTCGAGGGATTCGAGGCCGAGCAGGGCCTGCTTCAGGGCGGCGGCGGCGTCCGGTCCGAGTATCCCCTCGACGCATGAGTCGAACTTGGCGAGGAGTTCGTCCTCGTCGAATGGAAGCGCTGCAGATCCCCGGGGGTGCTCGACCGTGCGATCCAGCGTGCGGCCATCGCCGAGCCGGAGGACCACGCGGTCATGGACTGCGGGCTCGGTGAGCGCCTCCATCCGGACCTTCGGCATCAGCGCCCGAACCTCCTCCCCGACGATGGCCGTCGGGGAGAAGTCGGCAACGACGACCGCCCCGCGGTGCAAGGCCACCGCCAGGCAGTACTCCATGCTGAACCGTGCCTCGAGTTCGTCCGCCGGCTCCGGGAACCTCAGAAACCCGATGTGGCTGGCCGGGAGAAAGGCGATCACCTCGACCACCTCGTCGGGGGTGAACCCGTGCTCGGACCGCAGGGCAAGCAGGCCGTCGATGATGGGGGTCGTGTAACTGCAGCACGGATAGGGCTTCACGCAGAGGCCGTACTCCACGATGGCTAGCGGATCCCCCAGCTTCGCCAGGGGGCCGTCGAATCCAGGGGCGTCGGCATCCGCCATGATCCGCAGGATTCCGAACTCACCGTCGAGGGCGTCGGCCGACCCGGTCGCACCCACGGCGGCCAGCGATGCAGCCAGCACGCCGTTGTGGGCGGCCAGGCCGGTGTGCAGGTGGATGGTCGTGGTGCCGAGTTGGCACTTCGACCCGGCCGCCAGGCTCGTGGCAATGGAAAGGGAATGGCCCGCTGCGGTGGTATCCAGGCCCAACAGGCGCGTACAGGCGACGGAGGCAGCGAGCGTGCCGATGGTTGCCGTCGGATGAAAGCCCTTGTGGAAGTGCGACAGGTTCAGGGCCTCGCCCATGCGCAACTGCACCTCGATGCCCACAACGTAGGCGTCGAGCAGCGACCGGCCCGAAGCGCCGCGTTCCTCGCCCAGCGCCAACAGGGCGGGCAGGATGACCGCGCTGGGGTGGCTGGCGGCGGGAACGTCGTAGTCGTCGAAGTCGAGGGCGTCGACTGCCGTGCCGTTGGCCAGGGCCGCCCATGGTGCCGGTCGGCGTTCGGGGTCGCCGACCACCGTGGCCGTCCCTACCCCCCATCCGGCGACGGCCTTCCGTGCCGCGATGCTCGCCGGGTCCCGGGCGCCGGCGACCAGGCAGGCAACGGTGTCGATGCACCCGGCATGGGCCCGACGGTAGGCCTCTGCGGTGTGGTCATCGGAGACGCCGGCCGACCAGTCGGCGATGACGCGAATGGCGCTCACGACGTCAGCCCCACACCTGTTCGGCGACCCGGAGGAAGTTGCCGCCGAGGATCCCGGTCGTCTCGGCGTCGGAAAGCCCCCTGGCGAGCAACCGGTCGCAGATTGCGTGTACCTGCCCCGGGTGGGCGAAGGTGATTCCGGGGGTGTCGTACTGCTGGCCGGGCGGCCAGTAGTCAGGCCTGCCGCTGACCTCGTCGGCCAGGTCGAAGGCCACGTGGACGTGGTCGAGGCCGATGCCCACATGGTCGGGTCCGAGGAGGTCGACGTAGTGGCAGATGTGTTCGACCAGGCGATCGGTCGAACTGTCGTTGTCGCCGAGGAAGATGCCGACGCCGGTGACACCGACCACGCCGCCGGTAGCCGCGCACGCCAGGGCCTGATCGTCGTGGATGTTGCGCTCATGGTCCCACAGGGCCCTCGCGTTCGAGTGCGAGAAGACGACGGGGTCGACGGAGATCTCCATCGCCTCCATCGTGGTCCGGTAGGCCGAGTGCGAACAGTCCACGACCATCCCGACGCGGTTCATCTCGTGCACGACCGCTCGACCGAACTCGGTCAGGCCGGTGTCCTCGTCATGACAGCCACCGCCCGCCTCATTGTTGAGGTTGTAGGCGAACAACGCCTGCCGCACCCCCAACTCGTGGAGCAGGGCGACCATGCCGAGGTCCCCGTCGAGGGCACACATCCCCTCGAGGTCGAAGGCCACCGCCAGCCGCCCCTCGGCCTTCGCCCCGCGGACGTCGTCGACCGTCCCGGCGATGAGGTAGCGGTCGGGATGTGACCCGATGAACCGTCGGTAGGTGGCGAGCACCCGAAACGCCTGCTCCCACGACGGAATGTCGTAGGCGACGTTGAGTGAGACGAAGCTCACGCCGGCCTGACGCCAGTTCTCCAGGCCGGACAGGTCGGTCCCGGGGTCCGGATACACCCCCGCATGGGCGTCCCAGACCAACGCTGAGTCATAGACCTCGTCGATACGCGTCCTGTTGGCAGTGGCCGACATCGCGGCACACTAGCCATCCGACCCGAACCGGTACGTCCGGTCCCGGCCCGGACATCGCATCCCATCGCCGGCAGTTCGCATCTCGCACCGTGGGGGCCATCGCCCCTTCCCCGAGGCGAGCAGTGGTGCCGCCAGAGTTGGTGACGCCGGTCGCGGCAGTCCGGGAGCACACGCGGGGGCACGAGGGGTGTCGGGTCGGGAGTTCGGCGAGGCCTGTGAGCCGGGTTCAGTGCCCTTCGAATCCTGCTGTGCGCTTTTCCATCCAGGCCCTGGCTGCCTCGCGCACGTCATGGGTGGCGAAGTTCGTGGACTGGGCCTGGCCTTCGGCCTCGAGCGCCTGGCTCATCGATGTCTGCGCCCCGTTGTCCAGCAGTGCCTTCGACATCGACAGCGCCAACGGCGGGCCGGCGACGATCCGGGCGACCACGTCGGCGACATGGGCGTCCAGGTCGGCGGCGGGGAGGACCCGGTTGACGAGTCCGATGCGGTCCGCCTCGGTGGCGTCGATCACCTCGGCGAGCAGCGCCAGTTCCTTGGCACGATGGAGGCCCACCCGTCTCGGCAACACCCACGAGCCTCCGTAGTCGATCGTCAACCCCCTTCGGGCGAATATCTCGGAGAAGCGGGAATCGTCGGACGCATAGACGAGGTCGCAGCCCAGCGCAAGGTTCAGGCCGGCGCCAGCGGCTACACCACGCACCTTTGCCACCGTGGGGTGCTGGAGTTCGTGCAGGGCCATTGCCGACTCCTTGATGCGTCGCATGTTCCGGAGCGGGACTGTCGGCTTTGCCCCGGTGGCCCGGGCCGCCTGTGGTCCGACGTCGGCACCCGAACAGAAGTTGCCCCCGGCGCCCATCACCACGACGGCTCGCACGGTCTCATCCCTGTCGAGGTCGCGACAGACGTCGCCGAAGTCGGCGAAGTTCTGCGAGGTCATGGCGTTCATGACCTCGGGCCGGTTCAGGGTCAGGGTGACGACATCACCGTCCCGCTCGATCAGGAGTTCAGCGCTTCCATCTGACATGTCCGGACCCTACCGGGGGCCCGGTTCCGGAGCCATGGCGGGCCGTCGGTAGGGTCAGGTCGTGGACCTCGCCCTCACGGCCGACCAGGAGACGATCCGCGGGGTCTTCGCCGACTTCTTCACCGCCGAGGCGGGCCCGGATCGCGCCCGCGCCGCCGAACCCCTGGGCGTCGACGGTCCGGCCTGGAATCGTCTCCTCGAGACCGGTGCGCCCGGCATGGGCCTGCCGGAATCTGCGGGTGGCGGCGGCGCCTCGTTGACAGACCTGGCCGTCGTTGCCGAAGAACTCGGTGCGGCGATCGCACCAGTCCCCTTCATCGAACATGCGGTCGCTGCCCGACTCCTCTTCGCCACCGGCGCATGCCCCGACGCCGTGGTCGGGGGAACCGAGATCGCCACGCTGGCCCTGCGCCCGGCGCAGGGAGGCATCAGTCGGCTGGTCCCCGCCGGCGCCGTGGCGCAACACGTCGCGGGTCTGGACGGTGACCGACTGGTGCTGGCTTCCGGTGACGCACCCGGGGTCGCCCTGGACAACCACGGCTGCCTGCCGCTCGCCGACCGCCCCCTCGGGGATGCCATGATCCTGCTCGAAGGCACAGAGGCCCATGCAGCCCACGCCCGGGCGCTCGACGAATGGCGCACCCTCACCGCCGGAGCGCTCGTCGGGATCGGGCGCACCGCCCTCGACCTGGGGGTCGACTACGCGAAGGAACGCCAACAGTTCGGGAAGCCCATCGGCTCCTTCCAGGCGGTCCAGCACCTCCTCGCCGACCTCCCCGGCCTCATCGAGGGAGCGCGGCTACTTGCCGCCAAGGCAGCCTGGGCCGGAGACGGCGGTCCCGGCATCAACGGCATCAACGACCTCGACAACAACGACGTCACCGACTTCGCCACCCTGGCCGGCATGGCGCTGGTGTTCGCCGGCGAGGCCGCCGCAACCGCCACCGACCGCTCACTCCACGTGCACGGCGGCTACGGGTTCGCCGAGGAGTACGACATCCAGCTCTTCTACCGGCGGGCCAGGGCATGGGCGCTGACCCTGGGCGACCCGTCCCGCGAGTGCCGTCGCATCGCCGACCTGCTTCTGGAACCATCCGAGCACGCCGCCTGATGGACTTCTCCCTCTCTCCACGCGCCGCCGAGTTCCGCAGCGAGGTCCGTGCCTTCCTCGACGCCAACCTCACCGAAGAGGTGGTCGCCACGATGCATAGGACCGGCACGTTCAACGACAAGGACTTCAACGCCGCCCTCGCCGAGGCCGGCCTGTTGGCCGGGGCGGTCCCCGGCTACGGCGACCGCGACCCGATCGAGCTCTACATACTGTTCAACGAACTCGAGAAGGCCGGCGCTCCCTACGACGGACTCGCCGTCACCATGCTGGTGGCCGGGGTCATCAACGCCGTCGGCACCGACTTCCACCGCAAACAGGTGCTCGACAGGCTCCTGACCGGCCGCTTCAACTGCTGCCTCGGCTACAGCGAACCCGACCACGGTTCCGACGTGGCCGCCATCGCTACCCGGGCGGTGCGCGACGGCGACCAGTGGGTGATCGATGGCCAGAAGATGTGGACCACGATGGCCCACGAGTCCGACTGGGCGATCCTCCTCACACGCACCGATCCCGACGTGCCGAAGCACAAGGGCCTGACCATGTTCCTCGTCCCGATGGACTCGCCGGGTATCGAGGTCCAGCCCGTGCCCACCATGGCGACCGAGCGCACCAATGCGACCTTCTACGACGGGGTCCGGATCGGGGACGAGTGGCGCCTTGGCGACGTGAACGGCGGTTGGTCGGTGATGGGCGTGGCGCTGGCCTTCGAGCGCGGTGTCATGGGTGGCACCAACCCGGCCGTCCCGCTCCTCCGTCATGTCCGGAACTGGGCGGCCGATGCACCGTCGCCCGACGGCGGACAGATGATCGACGACCCGTTGTTGCGCGAGCGCATCGCACGCACGGCCATCGCCAACCAGGTCGGCCAACTGCTGACCCTTCGTGCGGCGTGGATCGCCGCCACCGGGGGACTTCCCGGCCTCGAGGGCTCGATGGCCAAGCTGTACGCCACCGACCGCTACCAGCAGGCCGTGGGCTGGTTCCAGCAGATGGCAGGAGCCGAAGGGCTGCTCGGCTTCGACACCGCCGGGGCAGCCGCAGATGGGTGGATCGACTACGACGCCCGCCACTCGCCGGTGACCACCATCTACGGGGGCACCACCGAGATCAACCGCAACAACGTCGCCGAGCGGCACCTCGGCCTCCCCCGGGCACGATGACCGAAACACTCGTCCCTGCAGACGACCCCCGTCCCGGTGTGCGGCGCCTCACCCTGAACCGGCCCGGGAAGCGCAACGCCATGGACAATACCCTCCGGGCCGAACTGTTCACCGCCCTCTAGGCAGCCGACCGGGACGGCACCGTTCCTGCGACGGTGCTACGGGGTGCCGACCGGCCTGTTGTCGATCAACGGGCGTTGGGTGCACAGGACCATGAAGGTGGTGGGTGCCCGCACCGCCATCCGCTCGGTACCCGACCTGCAGGGGCCCACACAGCAGGTACCCGAGGTCCGGGAACTGCTCGGCAACCTGACCACCGGGTTAGGCAGACGGCGAACGAGGCCGCCAAGAGCGACCCCGCCCCGGTCGGCTGGGTCCGACCGCTACTCGGCGGCGAGCACCGCCTCAGCCTCTGGCGACGGGTCGTCGTCGTAGACCTTCTTCCGGTGGAACTCGATCAGCATCGGCCGCGACGAAGCGAACAGGAAGAACCCGCCGCACATCGTGAGCAGCACACCTGCACCGCTGACGAGCAACGGCGGGCTGACGCGCATGACGCTTGCGGCCCACGACATGCCAACCATCAGGGTGCCGAGGCCGAGGCCGCCGGTGACCGCACTCCACCGCCACTTCCAACGGTCACCGTGGCCGAAGACACCCGCAGCGGGAAGCATGAAGACCGCACCGATCATTCCGGTGACAAGGGCCAACCGACCGAGGCCGGCGCCATCCTCGGTGACACCGTCGAGGATTACCTTGCTCGAGAGGCGGGCAGTGTTGTGGATCCGACCGACGGCGAGGGTGTTCAGCGCGGCCGTTTCCGGAAAGTCCCTGGCTTCCTGTTGGAGGCGCTCGACCTCGGCCTGCTGCTCGTCGGTGAGTTGGTTGGAGAGTCGCTCATCGAAGGTCCAACCGGATATGGCGCCGACCCCGATGACTACGAGTGCCACGGATGCAGAGAAGACCCGGGACCATCCGATCCTGAGGCTGATCGGCCTCAACGGCGAGTACGGGGCGACCATCAGGGCCATGACCGATCCGACGGTCGCCACGGTCGCCGCGGCAAGCGCCAGGTACGCCCCGGTCCCGTGGCTGTAGGACACGGTCAGCGGGGCCGAGCGTGCGACGATATGGGTCAGCACGGTGAGCAACATCGCGATCGATGCCATGGTCGCCCCATCGGGACTGAACCACCGGGACCCGCTGCCGGGGCGTCGCAGGAACACGACGGAGGAGATCACCAGGAAGAGGCCGATGCCGAGGGTGAAATAGCCGATCCATGAACCCCCGGAGGCGGCAAACCCATCGAACGTCTGCCCGGCCAGGTCGTTGTCGGCGAAACGGGCGTGTCCGCTGAGGTGACCGGCATCTTGTGTCCAGGTCATGAACAGCGACAGGACCGCCACTACTCCACCGATGCCGACGAGGAGCATTCCGGTCCGTTCCCGGCCGATCGACGGAGCGAAGCTCTCACCCTCATCCGCGTCTTCCGACCTGGGTGATGCATCGTCGACACCTTCGAGCAGTGCTTCCGGATCCCTGCGGTGTGTCCAGGCCTGATGGATCCTGGCGAACATGTTGCCACCGTCGGAGACCTCGGGTTGTGAGAGGCGGTCCAGCACCACTGCCACCAGGAAGAGTGCCAGGCCGGATGAGGCGGAAGCGGCAATGTCGAAGTTCTGGACGGCCTTGTAGACGAGGCGCCCGAGACCACCGGCGCCCATGATGGCGGCGATTCCGATCATGGCGATCGACATGAGCAGCGTCTGGTTGAGGCCGGTCATCAGCGCCGGACGTGCCAGCGGAAGCTGGACATCGATGAGGACGCGCATCTCCGTGGCGCCGTAGGCCCGGCTGGCCTCGACCACGTCCTCTGGTACCTGCCTGATGCCCAGGTTGGTGAGTCGAATCAGCGGTGGCAGCGCGAACACCATTGTCACCATCGTCCCGGGCACCACGCCGATGCTCCAGAAGAAGATGACGGGCAGCATGTAGACGAAGGCGTGGACGACCTGCATCGCGTCGAGTACGGGACGGACCACGTTCCAGACGGAGTCCAGGCGACCGCAGAGGATCCCGAGGGGAATGCCGACGATGGCACACAGGACAACCGCAACCAGGACCATGCCGACCGTCCTGACGGTCTCGATCCAGTAGGCGGTTCCGAGGAGGCCACAGAAGGCCATGGCGAGGCCGGCTGCCACCCCGACCTTCGGCGTACGTACCAGGGCGCCGATGACCGCTGTTGCCAGAACCACCCAGACCCACGGGAGTTCAGACAGGATGTTGTCGACGAAGTTCTCGAGGAGGAAGGCGAACGGCCAACGGATGGCATCGAGCAGCCAGGCGAGGTTGCCGTCGATCCAGTCGACCATCTGGTCGACCCAGTCTCCGAACGGTACCTCCCACTGGTCGAGGATCGTGGGGTCGAAGATGCCGACGTTGTCGCCCTGGACGCCGGATTGGGCCAGCACGCTACTCACAGGAACACCTCCCGCTCGAAGCCGTCTATGAGCTGTTCGACGCGGCCCATCTCCTCCATGATCTCGCGGGGCTCGAGTTCGCCGATGAGGCACCCGGCGTCGTCGAGCACGGCGATCGGAAAGCCGAGGCCGGCCGCCGCGTACACCTCGTTGAGCCGCGCGGTGGCCGTCGTCGTGGCGAAGTCGGCACGCAGGACATCGGCCAACAGGGAGGTGCCGTGGGCCAGGGCGCTTCCGGCATCGGCCACCGCGAGCATCCCCGTGGGGCGGCCGGCGTCGTCGACGACGAAGCCGCCTCCCCGCTCACCGAGTCGGTCGACCGCCGATGCAAGGGTGTCGGATGCTTCGATGACGACCGGATCCTGCATGACGTTGACGACGTCGATGACCCTGCCCTGATCGACGTCCTGGGTGAACTCGGCGACGTAGCTGTTGGCCGGCTCGGTCAGGATCTCCTCGGGGGTGCCGATCTGGACGACGTATCCGTCGCGCAGGATGCACACCCGGTTGCCGATACGTAGGGCCTCGTTCAGGTCGTGGGTGATGAACAGGATCGTCTTGTGGAGCCTCTCCTGGATGATCATCAACTCGTCCTGCATCTGGCGACGGATGAGCGGGTCGAGGGCGCTGAACGCCTCGTCCATGAGCAGGATCGGTGGATCGCTGCACAACGCCCGGGCCAGGCCGACACGCTGCTGCATCCCTCCGGAGAGTTCTCCGACGGCGTTGTTGGCATACGCCTCGAGGCCGACCATTGCCAACGCCTTCAGTGCGGCAGCATCACGTTCCTTCTTGGGGGCGCCCTGCACCTTGAGGCCGTAGCCCGTGTTGTCGATGATGTTCCGGTGGGGGAATAGAGCGAAGTGCTGGAAGACCATCCCCATCTTTTCGCGCCGGAACGTCTGGAGAGCCGAGCCACGGAGTTCCTGGACATTGGTACCGTCGACTGTCACCTTTCCAGCGGTGATGTCGTGGAGTTTGTTGACGGTTCGGATCGCCGTGGACTTTCCGGAACCCGACAGGCCCATCACGACGAAGATCTCGCCCTTGTTCACGGTGAACGAGACGTCCTTCATGCCCACGACATGGCCGGACAGGCGCTGGACCTCGTCCTTGTGCACGCCCGCCCTGGACAGGTCGTAGGCCCTGCCTCCGGGGTCCGGACCGAAGATCTTGTAGACGTTCTGCAGCGAGACGATCGACTCGCCCTGTTCGGTCATTCGGATCCCCTTCTGATCGGGCCGGGTGTCTCAGACTGGGCTGCCCACCAACTCCCCCAGCACCGGGCGCAAAGGTATCACTTCGGGAACTACCGGCCTCCCCCGTCCCACATGTCGGCCAAGAGCCTGTCACCGGGTCAACCGGCGGTGGCGACTTCGCGCCGGTCGGTGACGATGTCGGCATTGTCGGCCACCCATCCGGCAGCGAACTGCCGGACGTGGGCCTCGGAACCGCCACCGGCGGTCTGCCCGACCTGGAGGATCGAGATATCGGGTATCGACGACTACCTACATCCCGGAGCCACCGAGCTCCCGACACCCTCGGGATGCTGTGCGAGACTCACCTGATGGCATGGATCCGGACCGTTCCCGACGGCGACTGGGAGGACGGAGGAGGATCCCTTGCAGACCTGTATGCCGAGGTCGTCGATCCCGTCCACGGACGCGTCGACCACATCATGGCCGTCCACTCCCTCAATCCCCGGGGGCTGAGCGCCCACCTGGGGCTCTACGCGTCGGCTATGGCGGGAACCGCCACACTGCGCAAGGTCGAGCGGGAGCTCATTGCTCTCGTGGTCAGCCTCGAGAACGACTGTCACTATTGAGTGACCCACCACCGGCGCGGTCTGCGCCGGCTTCTCCGGGATGATGATCTTGTGGCTGCCGTCGAAGCCGACTGGCGCTCGGCACCGATCTCCGACCAGCGCCGGGCAATGCTCGGGTACGCGATCCGACTGACCACCGCACCGGGCGAAGTTGCCGAATCCGACATCGACGCCCTCCGAACTGTCGGGTTCAGCGACCGCGACATCCTCGACATCGCCGAGGTGACCGCCTACTACGCATACGCCAACCGCATCGCCGACGGCCTCGGCATCACCACAGAGCCCTGGATCCCCGACAAGCCCTGAAGACCGGTCAGCCCCGACCCTTGGCCAACTCCCAACCACCCCCCTCCCCCCGGAAAGGACGATGGGGTCCCCCGCCTGGTGAAAGACGTGGTCGAGGGTGATGAGCACCGGAGGTGGCTCGAGGAGGGCGGCATCGGGTACGGATGAGGGAGCCGTACCCCGGCGACCGAACCGTGCCCGGCGACGCCCGCCACCGTGGAGAAGCCGGTTGGTCAGTCAGCGTTGATCGTTCTGACCGTGCCGTCACGATCAATGCCCACTCGGATCCCGGTGCACAAGCCAGCCAACTCCGCCTCACTCACCAGCACAACCGGCAACGCGACACCGTAGAACTCGTCCGCAACGATCGCACCCAACGCCACGATCGCGTCCGCCTCGACCATCACGATCGCCGCTGGCGCCGTACCGCATCGGACCGCCTCGAGGAGGACCGAACTTCCCGAGCTCGAGCCGCGGCCGGTGCGCATGACGAGCACCCGGCCGGCGACCGAGCGGCCCAACTGGGGATGGTGGCGATCGATGATCTCACCGCTCGCAGAATCGAAGCCGCCCCAGAAGCTGAGCGGTTCGTCTAGGTGCAGCACCACGCCTTCGACCGGACCCGAAGACGGACCTGCGACCTGGACCTGCGGTGGCTCAGCCATCGAAGTGACCTTCGGTCCAGATCGCATCGTCCAGAACCACCTTGCCTGCGACCGCCGACTCGACGCACTCCCGTGTGCTCGCCAACACCACATCGACGCCGAGGTTGCCCGGGGCGTAGTAGGCCCACTTTGCCGAGTCGGTCATGGCCGGCCTCGAGGTTTCGCGAAGAATCGGGGTCACGTAGGTGCAGGTGTCGGTCACAATCGTCACGCCGGCGGACCGCAGGCCTTCTGCCCACCCACGGTCCTCGACTTCGTCGAGCACTCCCCGGCCCGTCGAGATGTACACGTCGACCGCCGGGTGCACGTTGCGGCCGGCGAGTGCCTCGACGAAGCGGCCGATCTCAGCGACCGAGTAGTGCGGTGTCCCGAGGCTGACGGTCGCAAGGTCGCTACCGACCGCCGTGGTCAACAGGTCTCGGGTCCGGCGCAGGTCATCGGATCTCACGACGACCACCTCGTCTGGTTGCCGGCCTCCCAGTGCTACCTCCAGGGTCGGCGCCTCGGGGGTTGCCCCGACGACGTGGAACATCCCGACGCTTCCGGCAGAAGCGGCGGCAGATCCCAACGCCTTCAACCAGTCCTCCCCCGGCGGGTCGGGCACGCCATCGATGACCGGAACCCGGTTCCCGACCACCGAGCCGACGAGCGTTCCGAGAACCTGCGGCAGCAACGAGCTGGTGTACAACTCGGGCGTCAGCTCGCCGAGGCGGAAGACGATGGTGGCTAGGCGGTTCTCGTCGAGGTGGAGGCCCGCCGCCGGCGCCCGGCCTGTGACAGCCGCACAGATGTCGACGAAGTCGCCGTAGCGGTCGGTGCGTGCACCGAGCACCGAGTTGGCGAAGGCGATGGCGTTCGACTCGGCCCAGGCGATCTGCTCCCCGAAAGCGGGGCGTTCCTCCAGTTGGTAGGGGGCACATGTCCAGGTGGGCCGACAACCCATGCCGACGTAGGCATCCATGAGGCGCCGGGCCAGGAGACCCTCCTCGGGATCCCCCCGGTACAGGTCGGGGTGCAGGAGGTCGAGCGACGACGCGTTCAGGGTCGTGGGCACGACGACGGTCGCCCCGTCGGCGGCCAGGCGTTCGGCGAATTCCAGCGGAGCCCGCCCGTGGTACATGCACGAGTCGACATGGGCAGCGGAGATGTCGAGCAGTTCCTCCGCACCGAGGGCCTCCGCCAGGCGGACCACCACGCGCATCGCCAGTCGGATGGCCGGACCGTCGCCCCCGTCCAGGCGACGGGCGTCTTCGTCGGTCAGATGGAGGGCCACCTGCGCAGCGTAGGTGCCCGCCCGCTCCGCCGGGTCAGTAGAGGATCTTGTCGAAGAACGCCCGGGTGCGCTCGTGCCTCGGGTTGGAGAAGACCTCCTCCGGAGGTCCGACCTCGACGACCTCACCCTCGTCGATGAACACGAGGCGATCGGCGGCGGCCTTGGCGAACCCCATCTCGTGGGTGACCACCACCATCGTCATTCCCTCGGAGGCGAGCTCGAGCATGACGTCGAGCACCTCCTTGACCATCTCCGGGTCGAGCGCCGAGGTCGGCTCGTCGAAGAGCATCACCTTGGGGTCCATGGCAAGGGACCGGGCGATGGCGACGCGCTGCTGCTGGCCTCCCGAGAGTTGGCGGGGATAGGCGTCGGCCTTCTCGGGAATCCCGACCCGGGCCAACTGGCGGGCCGCCTCCTCCTCGGCCTCGGCCCTGCCACGCCCTCGTACCTTGCGCTGCGCCAGGGTGATGTTCTGGAGGACGGTGAGGTGCGGGAAGAGGTTGAACTGCTGGAAGACCATTCCGACCTCGGCCCGTACGTGGTCGATATCGGTCCTGACGTCGGTGAGTTCGAAGCCGTCGACCGTGACGAAGCCCTCGGTGGGTATCTCCAGGAGGTTGATGCAGCGCAGCACCGTCGACTTGCCGGAGCCGCTGGGGCCCACGATGACGACCACCTCGCCCTCGACGATTTCGAGGTCGAAGTCGCGCACGGCGTGGATGGTCTTGTCGAACGTCTTGGTGAGCCCCCGGAGGGAGATCATCGAGGTGGTGCTGGAATCGGTGTGTACGTCCATCTCAGCGCTCTCCCTTCCGGTCCCTGGTCATCCGGCGCTCGAGCACCCCGAGCAGGATCGACAGGCCGAGGGTGAGGCAGAGGTAGATGAAGGCAACGACGAAGTAGCCCTCCCGGAACTTGAAGGTGCTCGCTGAGAACTGACGGGTCTTCTGTGTGATCTCGAGCACGCCGAGGACCGAGAGCAGCGATGTGTCCTTGAGCACGGCGATGAAGTCGTTGCCGAGCGGCGGGATGATCGCCCGCATGGCCTGCGGGAGTACCACGGAGCGCATGGTCTGGCGCCCCGAAAGGCCGAGTGACCGACCAGCCTCGGTCTGGCCGGGTGGGATCGACTGGATGCCGCCGCGGAAGATCTCCGCCATATAGGCGCCGTAGATGAGGGCCAGGGTCACGGTCGCCCGCATCTCGAAACCGATCTTGTAACCGATGCGGTCCTGGGCCCACGGCACGACGATCAGCGCCACCGTGAAGATCAGGGGCAGGATCGGAATGCCCCGGATGAACTCGACGTAGGTGCGTGACAGGTTACGGACGACAACGTTGCGCGAGATCTGCCCGACGCCGGTGACCAGGCCGATGATGAGGGCAATTCCGAACGCCTGGAACGTCGTCCTGACGGTGATGCGCAGGCCGGGGTAGATCCGCTCCCAGGCGAGGTTGTAATCGTCGTTCTGGACGATCTGGACTGCCATCCAGATGAGAACGGCGGAGATGATGACGCCCCACCAGGGGAAGGTGTCCCACCAGGGCCGTTCGTCCCTGACCCTCACCGCCTTGCGTTGTGGGAGGTGGGCCACCTCTGGGTGGTCAGATGACGCCGTCCTCGCATCACTGTCCATCGAGGGTCCTCCGGTCCGGGACGAAATCTGCCGCGGGACCCTAACCTGCCGGGGCACTGCGACCGGCCACGACAGGAGGACGACACCTTGGGCGACGAGAAGTTCCTCCCTTCCTCCTACGGCCTCGGGACGACCGAGGCCACGCTGGCGCACTACGAGGCCTGGGCAGGGACCTACGACACCGAGATCGGCGAGGAGAACCGGTATGCCCAGCCCGAACGCTGCACCCGCGCCCTCCTGGCCTCGGGCGTCGGTCCCGATGCCCGGGTCCTCGACGTGGGTTGCGGGAGCGGCCTCTCCGGAGTGGCACTGGCCCGGGGCGGCTATGCGTTGATCGACGGCTGCGACCTCTCCCCCTCCATGCTCGCCCTGGCCGTCGAGACCGGTGCCTACGAAACCCTCTTCGAAGCGGACCTGAACCAGGGCCTCGACGTCGCCGATGCCACCTATGACGCGGCGACGGCCGTCGGCGTGTTCTCGTTCGGGCACATCCGGGCCGACGCCCTCCGGGATGTGCTGCGCGCCGTCCGCCCCGGCGGGGTGGTCGTCGTCGGCCTGAACGACCACTTCTGGGATGAGGGCTCGATGCCGGCCGAGTTCGACGCCGTGGAGGCGGACGGCCTCGCAACCACCACGTTCCGCCAGCACGGCGAGCACCTGCCGGGGGCGGGCATCGAAGGCTGGGTGGTCACCCTCGTCAAGACCGGAGGTGACGCCTGACGGAAGGGTCCGGGGCTACGACTGCGCGTGCTGCCAGCCGAAGCGGCCCTTGATGCAGAGGTGGCCGTTCGTGACCGAGTGGTCGGTCGGCGAGGTCACCTTGACTATCTGCTCCTCCTGGACGTGGAGTTCGAGGTTGCAGCCCACGCCGCAGAACGTACAGACCGTGGTGGTGACACTCTGGGCTTCCTCGTCCCATGAGCCCTCCTCGCGCATGTCGTGCTCGGTCTTGAACACGAGCGCACCCGTTGGGCACACGCCGATGCAGTTGCCGCAGTAGACGCAGGCGGAGTCGGGCAGCGTGACGTCGAACTCGGTGGAGATGTGGGCGTCGAAACCCCGTCCGGCCGCGGCGATGGCGAAGGTGTGCTGGGCGTCCTCCCCGCAGGCCTCGACGCACTTGTAACAGAGGATGCAGCGCTCGTAATCGCGTACATAGAGGTCATCCTGGACCTTTGGCCGCTGTGCCACGGTGGCGATGTCACCCCTGTCCCCCATTCGTGAGGGGTCGGCGCCGTAGTGGTCCATCCAGGCGTGGACTTCGGCGTCCGCCCGGTCCAGGTCGACCGACGAGGCCAGGAGTTCGTAGACCATCTTCCGACTTGTGCGAACCTTCTCGGAGTCGGTGGCCACGACCATTCCGTCCTCCGCCGCACGCGAACACGAAGGCACGAGCACCCGGGAGTTCTCGACCTCGACGACGCAGACGCGACAGACGTTGACGGGCGTGAGGTTCTCGGCCCAGCACAGCGTGGGCGTGTCGATGCCCTCCTGCCGGCAGGCGTCCAGGATCGTCGACCCCTCGGGAACCCGGACGGTCCCACCATCTATGGTCAACTCGACCAGGCGACGAGGTGTGGAAACCGGGATGTCGTTCATCGGGAACCCTCCAGCAGGCCGAGGTCCAGGGCGGAACGGACGGCGCCGGACGCCATCTGGCCGAGCCCACAGATCGAGGCGTCGCCCATGACCGCCGCCAGGTCGTCGAGGAGGTCACGCTCGGCATCGAGGGTCGCCCCGTCGCGGAGTCGGACCAGGACCTCCTCCTGGCGGATCGTGCCGACCCGGCAGGGCACGCACTGGCCGCAGGACTCGTCGCGGAAGAACTCGGCCACGCGGCGCACCGTGTCGACCATGTCGTCCTCCTCGCCGAACACCATGACGACGCCGGAGCCGAGCGACACGCCGGCAGCACGCGTGTCCTCGAGGGTCAGCGGGAGGTCGAGTTGTCCGGAACGGACGAAGAAGCCGGCCGCCCCACCGAGCAGTACGGCGTGGGGTTCGTCGGCGCCGATCACACCACCGGCCGCCTCGAGGACGCCGCGCAGGGTGATCCCGAACTCGTGCTCGTAGATGCCGGGGTTCGCCACCCTGCCGCTGAGGCAGAAGAGGCGGGTACCCGGCGAGCGTTCGGTTCCGGTGGCCCTGTAGGCCTCGCCACCATCCACCATGATCGGGAGCACGTTGACCAGCGTCTCGACGTTGTTGATCGCCGTGGGCTGGCCGAAGAGGCCGTGCGTCGTCGGGAACGGCGGCTTGTTGCGGGGCTCGCCCCGGAAGCCCTCGATCGAGTTGAAAAGGGCCGTCTCCTCACCGCAGATGTAGGCGCCGGCGCCGACGCGCAGGTCGATGTCGAAGCGCTTCCCGGACCCGGCGACATCGTCACCGAGCAGGCCGGCAACCCGCGCCTGTTCGATGGCGGAGCGCAGGCGGTGGGCGGCCACCGGATACTCGCCGCGGAGGTAGAGCCAACCCTGCTCGGCGCCGATGGCGATGCCGGCGATCGTCATGGCCTCGACCAGGGAGAACGGGTCGCCCTCCATGACAACCCGGTCCTTGAAGGTCCCGGGCTCGGACTCGTCGGCGTTGCAGACCAGGTGACGGGGTCGGCCCTGCTGGTCGGCCACGCCACGCCACTTGGCGCCTGTCGGGAAGGCGGCGCCGCCACGGCCGGAGAGGCCGGCGGTGGTCACCTCCTCGATGACCCGGTCCGGTCCCATGGCCAGCGCTGCGTCGAGCGCCCGATAGCCACCGTTGGCCCGGTAGTCATCGAGGCTCCCGGGATCGACTACGCCTACCCGGGCGAGCAGCCGCAGGCCGGGCGAGCCCGCCTGGTGCAGGGTGACCGAGGCGGAGGAGGTGCGGCCCGAGATCGCCACGGCGACCCCGTCGACGGAACCTGGTGCGATCGTGAGGTCGTGGCCGCCGGTGCGTTGGACCAGCACGGCCGGTCCCCGTTCACATTGTCCGAGGCACGGGCTGGCCTTCACGTGGTGGCCGGCGGCACGCAGTTCGTCGATCAGGTCGAGTGCACCAACCGGCCGGCAGGCAACGTCGTCGCAGACGTGCACCACGTCGGTGGCCGTCGGCACCTCGTGCGTGAACAGGTGGTAGAAGGTCGCCACGCCGTAGGCCTCGGCTGGCGGCACCTCGAGTTGCCGGCAGGCGTAGTCGAGCCCGCCGGGACTGATCCAGCCCGAGGCCCGCTGGATGGCGTGGAGCGCCGGCAACAGCAGGTGTCGGCGCTCGGCGGTCCGTGCCCGTCCTGCGTACACGAGGCGCTCGCCCTCCACGACCAACACGGCGCCGAGGTCGGCGACGACATCGTCGACGGCGATGCGCTCTTCGTCGGTGGGTCCGGCATCACCGAACCGCAGGTCAGGCATCGGCCCTCGCCTCCAACTTGTCGACCCGGATGGCCGCCGCCTTGAATTCGGCGGTGCCGGACTTCGGGTCGTAGGCATCCGAGGTCAGCTGGTTGACGTCGGCAAGGTCCGGGAAGTGGAACGTCGTGAACGCCAGGCCGGCCTGCAGGGTGGCGTCGATCGCCACGGTCATCTCGATGGATCCGCGGCGTGACGAGACGCTGACCAGCTCACCGGCCTGGACACCCAGTGCGATGGCGTCCGCCGTCGAAAGCTCGAGCGCCTCGCCGGAGCGGATCGGCGAGTTGTACCTTCCGGACTGGACCCCGGTGTTGTACGAATCGAGGGCCCGGCCGGTGGTGAGCCGGAGCGGAAACTCTTCGGTGAGTTCGTCAATCGGCGGCCTCCATTGCACGCACGAGAACGGGGCGGGTCGCCCGCCAACCGGGTTCTCCCAGAGGCGACCGTGCAGGAACGGGCTGCCGGGGTGGTCGTCGTCGGGGCATGGCCACTGGATGCCGCCCTCGACCTCGATCCGTTCCCACGACATGCCGGCGTGCATCGGCGAGAGCGTGCGGAGTTCCTCCCAGAGTTCACCGGCGGTCGGGCGGCCCCAGCCAGTTGCGCCCATGCGCTCGGCCATCTCGGCGACGATGTCGATCTCCTGACGGGCCAGGCCGGGGGGCGGAATCGCTGCCCGGGTGCGCTGGACACGGCGTTCGCTGCTGGTGACGGTGCCGTCCGACTCCACCCACCCGAGGGCAGCCGGCAGTACGACATCTGCCATCTCGGCGGTCCTGGTCATGAACACGTCCTGGACGACCATTACGTCGAGCCTTCCGAGCAGTCGGCGGGCGTGGTTGACGTCTGCCTCCGAGTCGGCCGGGTTCTCGCCGATTACCCACAGGGCCTTGAGCTCATCGCGACCCATGGCCTCGAACATCTCGGTGAGGTTCCAGCCGTTCTCCGCAGGGATCGCCGTGCCATAGGTCGCCTCGAACCTGGCCCGTGCCTCGCCATCCCCGATGTCCTGGAAGCCCGGCAGCTTGTTGGGAAGTGCGCCCATGTCGCCGCCGCCCTGCACGTTGTTCTGGCCGCGCAGCGGGCAGAGGCCCGATCCCCAGCGGCCGATGTGGCCGGTGAGGAGGGACAGGTTGCACAGCGAAAGCACGTTGTCGACGCCGGTGTGGTGTTCGGTGATTCCGAGCGTCCAGAGGATCTGGGCCGTCGGGGCCGTGGCGTAGGCATGTGCCATTTCGCGGATGCCCCGGGCCGGCACGCCGGTGACCTCTTCGGTGCGTTCGAGGGTCCATTCGTCGACGAATGCGGCGAACTCCTCGTAGCCGATGGTGGCCCTGTCGACGAACTCACGGTTGACCATGTCGGCGGCGATGATCTCCCGGGCGACCCCGTTGGCCAGTGCGATGTCGGTGCCGACGTTCAGTCCCAGCCACGCATCGGCAAACCTGGCCGATGCCGAACGCCGAGGATCGACCGCCCACATCCGGGCGCCGTTGCGGAGACCCTTCAGGACATGGTGGAAGTAGACGGGGTGGGCGGCCCGTGCATTCGAACCCCAGATGAGGATGAGGTCGGTCTCCTCGACCTCCTGGTACGAAGATGTCCCCCCGCCTGCTCCGAAGACCGTCGCCAGACCGACGACGCTGGGAGCATGTCAAGTTCGATTGCAGCTGTCGATGTTGTTCGATCCGACGACGGACCGGGCAAAGCGCTGGACTGCGTAGTTGACCTCGTTGGTCGTCTTCGAGCAGCTGAAGATGCCGAATGACGTCGGACCGTGTTCGTCGATCGCACTACGGAACCCGGCAGCGGCCCGTTCGAGGGCCTCGTCCCAGGTGGCATCGCGTAGGCGACCGTCCTCCCGGACCATCGGCGTCGTCAGGCGCTGGCTCATCGTGTCTCCCATGATTGGTCATCTGGCGACATGCGCCCGATGCGCTGTGCCACGGAAACCTAGCGCAGCAGGTCCGATTTCCTTTTCCTGTTGGTGGTCCTACCGGCCCTGCCAGTGGGGGTCGCGCTTCTCGGTGAAGGCCCGTGGCCCCTCCTCGGAGTCCTCGGAGGAGAGCATGCGTTCGTAGGCGTCGAGTTGTCCGGACCGCAGGTGGGCGAACGCCTCGTCGAGGGTGAGTGCGTTCGTCTCCCGATCGACCGCCATGACCGCCTCCACCGCGAGTGGGGCCGCATCCACGATGCGACCGGCAAGTTCACGGGCCTCGTCCAGAAGTCGTTCGGCGGGCACCACTGCGTTGACGAGACCCCATCGCAGCGCCTCGGCGGCATCGAGTCGACGGCCTGCGTACAGGACCTCGTTGGCGACCGCCGGTGGCAGTATCCGCGGTAGTCGGATCGCTCCGGCATCCGGGATGATGCCGAGCCCGGTCTCGGGAAGGAAGAAGGTGGCATGGTCGGCGGCGACCGCCAGGTCGGCGGCCATGGCGATCTCGAAACCTCCGCCCACGGCCATGCCGTTGACGGCACAGATCACCGGCTTGTTCCTCCCGGGCAGTTCCGGGAAACCGCCGAAGCCGCCGATGCCGTAGTCGGCCTCGAACGCTTCGCCACTGACTGCGGCGGTGAGGTCCCATCCGGCGGAGAAGAAGCGCTCCCCGGCGCCGGTGAAGATCGCGACACGCAACACGGGGTCGTCGCGAAACTCGGCGAAGACCTCGCCCAGTTCACGACTGGTGGCAGCGTCGATGGCGTTGGCCCCGGGTCGGTCGAGCACGACCTCGAGTACCCCGTCGTTGCGGGTTGTGGTGACGGAACCGCTCATGCCCCTCCCCTCTCGACGGTGATGAGCGCATCGGCGACGACCGCCCCCGACGGGCGGGCCAGCAGTGGATTGATCTCGACCTCTACGAGTTCTGGATGCTCGTACAGGAGTCGCTGCAGGTGTTCCACGACCTCGATGATCGCATCGATGTCGGCAGGTGGTCGACCACGGTGCCCGGCGAGCAACCGGGCTATGCCGAGCCCACCGAGCGCACGACGTACGTCGTCGGCTTCGACGGGGAGAAGCAGCGACACCGTGTCGCGCACGAGTTCGACGAGTGTGCCACCCGCACCGAACGTGAGCAGCCATCCGACCGGGGGTTCGCGGCGAACGTCGACGAGCAGTTCGGCGACGATGTCACCCACATGTCGTTCGACGAGGACCGTGCCGCCCATCCGTCCGGCAGCCTCCGCCACTGCAGGTCCGTCACCCAGGTCCAGGACGACGCCGCCCACGTCACTCTTGTGGGCAACCCCGGTCGCCTTGACCACGACCGGGAAGCCGATTCGGTCCGCAGCGTCGACAGCACGGGTCGCCTCGACCTCCTCGCCGACGGGAATCGGGATGCCTGCAGCGACCAGGAGGCGCTTCGCCTCGTCCTCCTGCAGCACCCGTAGCCCTCCGGTCGACCGGCGAACCGGATCGGGGATGCCCGACGGCACGTGACGGCCCCAGCGGGCAGCCGCCTCGAGGCCGAGCAGGGCCGCATCTATGCCGCGCACCGGTACCAGGCCCAGTTCGACGGCTGCCGCCTCGACCACTGCAGGGAGGTTCTCGGCCATCGACCCGACCACCAGCCCCGGAGTGCCCGTGTCCCGTGCGGCGGCGCCGAAGGCCTGAAGAGTTGGCCACCAACTCGAATCGTCGAGCCCCTCACTCGGGAAGTCGAGCACCAGCATCGCAGCGTCGGACGGCCCGTCGAGCGCTGCAGTGAAGCAACCTGACAGGCGTTCCTCGTCGTCCCAGATGAAGGTGTGGTAGTCGAGTGGATTTGAGATTGCGACGAACTCCGACAGCGTGCCGGCGATCCGCTCGGCCTGTCCGGCGTCGAACGCCGCTAATGCCAGATCGAGCGCCTCGGCCCGGTCGGCGACGATGGACGCCTCACCGCCGGAGCAACTCAGGCTCACGAGTCGATTTCCCGGGAGCGGACCCACCGAATCGAGCACATGGAGGGTGTCGAGGAACTCGGGGATCGACCGGACCCGGTGGATGCCGAGTCGCTCGAAGAGCGTCCCGTAGGCGGAGTCGCTGCCGACCATCGATCCCGTGTGCGAGATGGCGATCGCGGCACCGGTCGACGATGTTCCCGTCTTGAGTGCGACGATCGGCAGGCGTCGAGCCGCAGCCACCGCACAGGCCGCCGAGAACCGTCCGACGTCGTGCAACGCCTCTATGTGTAGCCCAATGGCGGTCACCGACCCATCGGCGACCAACGCCTCGACACAGTCCTCGATGCCGACCATCGCCTGGTTGCCCAGGGTGAGCAGGTGGGCGATCGCCATCGGCCGCGTCTGCATCGTGAGGTTGAGGCCGATGTTGCCACTCTGGGTGACCAGGGCGATGCCCTTCCCGGTGCGTGACAGACCCTGCTGATCGGGCCACAGGGCGGCACCTGTCGTCGCCGACAACGTGCCGTAACAGTTCGGGCCCACCAGCGGCATGTCGCCGGCGGCGGCGACCAGGGCTTCCTGGAGAGCAACGCCCTCGTCGCCCACTTCGGCGAATCCCGAGGCATAGCAGACGGCGGCACCTGCATCCATCGCTGCAAGGCGTGCAACCACCTCGACCGTGGCAACCCGGTTCACGGCTACGAGGACGGCATCCGGGACGCCCGGAAGGTCGTCGACGCTCGGGAATGCCGGGAGACCGCACACCTCGGCCCTGGTCGGGTGCACCGGCCAGAGGTCGCCCTCGAAGCCGAGCGCCCGGCACTGCTCGATGGCGATCTCCGCCGGACGGCCGCCGACGAAGGCGAGCGACCGTGGTGCGAGCAGCCGCTCGAGCGGGCCCCGGACCATCATGGATGGGAGCTCAGGACCCGAGGGGTCGGAGCAGTTGCCGACTGACGATGTGCCGTTGAATCTCGCTGGTGCCGTCCCAGATGCGGTCCACCCGGGCGTCGCGCCAGATGCGCTCGAGAGGCAGTTCGTCCATGAGGCCCATTCCGCCTAGGACCTGGATGGCCTCGTCGGCCACGAACTGCAGCATCTCGGTCGCGGAGATCTTCGCCATGGCGGCATCGCCGTCGGTCATCCGGCCCTCGTCCATCAGCCAGGCCGCCCGATAGGTCATGAGCTCTGCCTCTACGAGCTTGGTCTGCATGTCGGCGAGCTTGAACGAGACACCCTGGAACCTGCCGATCTTCTGACCGAACTGCTCCCGGTCCGCCGCCCACTCGAGCGCCACCCGGAATGCCCGGTCGGCCCGACCCAGGCAGATCGCAGCCACCTGCAGGCGCGTCGCCCCGAGCCACTCGTTGGCCACCTCGAAGCCTCGGTGCTCCTCGCCGAGGACCTTGGACGCCGGAACCCGGCAGTCGTCGAAGTTGAGGATCATGTTGTGGTAGCCGCGGTTGGACACGCAGTTGTAGCCGGGGGCGACCTCGAGCCCGGGAGTGTCGTGATCGACGAGGAACGACGTGATCAACTTCTTCGGGCCGCTCGATGTCTCCTCCTCGCCGGTGGAGACGAAGAGAATCGTGTAGTCGGCCAGATCGGCGTGGCTGATGAAGTGCTTGGTGCCGTTGATGACGTAGTCGTCGCCATCCCGAACTGCCCGACAGGTCATGCCCCGGACATCGGATCCGGCCCCTGGCTCGCTCATGGCCAGGCAGTCGACCCGCTCTCCCCGGATCGTGGGCAGCAGGTACTCGTCGACCTGGTCGCCGATGCAGGCCTGGAGGATGTTCGACGGCCTGGCAACGATGTAGTGGAGGGCGTACTGCGTCCAACCGAACGCACGGTCGACCATCGCCATCGTGACGTTGTCGAGGCCCCCGCCACCGAGGTCGGCCGGCATGTTGGCGGCATAGATGCCGGCAGCCAGCGACCGCTCCCGAATCTGTTCGACGAGTTCCCGAGGCACGTCGCCGAGCCGCTCGACCTCATCCTCGTACGGGACGAGCTCGCGCTCGACGAACGTGCGGACCGTATCGACGACCATCTCCTGTTCGTCGGTGGGTGAAAACTCCATTGGGGACTCCCGTTGTCAGCCGAACGACATCACGCGCCCCACCTGGGGTGGAACGGGAAGGTCGCCGTGGGTGGCGGCAAGTGCAGCCAGGGCGGCTGCGGGTCGGTCGAGGATCAGAGCGGTTCGGCCGGCACCGGTGTCGACGTGGAGCAGCATCTGCTCGGTCGTCGCCAACAGTTCGCCGGTTTCCGCATGCTCCATGGAGTGGAAGATGTGAAGCCGCTTTGCATCGACGCCGAGCACCTGGGTGGTGATGCGGAGCGGGTCGCCGAGCGCCGCCTCGGCCACGAAGTTGATGTGCGTCTCGGCGGTGAAGAAGGTGTTGCCAGAGGCGCGGTAGTCCTCATCGATGCCGATGTAACGGAACAGTTTGTCGGACGCCCATCCGAAGGCGGTCAGGAACGCCCATTCGGACATGTGACCGTTGTAGTCGACCCAGTCTGGTTCGACCTCGCCCCGGTAGAGGTCCAGCGGAGCAGCCACGTCGTCGCCCTCGGCCCACGGGTCCGTGAGCGATGCTGCGTGGATGCGGGCCTCCCGCTCGGCGACGATCCGTCCCGCCCCGAGGTCGAGCGGACGCAGGGAGCGCATCACGTTGATGACGTAGTCGTCGCGCAGGCGATCCAGGTCGTCGATCGAACGGCCGTCGGCCTGTGCGAGGCAGCCGTCGGCCATCGCACCGACCAGTTCGTCGGTGAGGTCAGGGGCTACAAGCTTCGTCCACGGCAACTTCAGGGTCGGACCGAACTGGCGGAGCATGTGCCGCATGCCCTGCTCGCCGCCGGCCAGGTGGAACGTGAGGTTCGTGCCCATGCCGGCCCAGCGCAGCCCCGGCCCATAGGTGATGGCATCGTCCAGTTCGGCCGTCGATGCGACCCCGTCGTTGACGAGGTGCAGCACCTCGCGCCAGAGCGCCTCCTGGAGACGGTCGGCGAGGTAGCCCTCGATCTCGGTGCGGACGAGAAGCGGGTACATCACGAGGTCGTCGTAGTGGCACCGGGCCGCCTCCACCGCCTCAGGCGAGGTCTGCTCTCCGGCGACGATCTCCACAAGGGGCAGCAGGTAGACGGGGTTGAAGGGATGGCCGATCAGGATCCGGCCGGGATGCTCACAGCCTTCCTGAAGGCGGGTCGGGAGCAGGCCGGAGGAACTCGAGGCGATGACGACCTCAGGGCCCGAGTTGGCGGCCAGGGCCTGGATGAGGGGTCGCTTGACCTCTTCCCTCTCGGGTGCGCTCTCCTGGACGAAGTCGACCCCGGCGGCCAGTTCCTCGGCGGTCGCCGCGAACTCGAGGCGGGACCGGTCGGCACCGGGGAACAGGCCGAGCCTTGTGGCCGAGGGCCACGCCCACTCCACGGCGGCGCGCAGGCGCTCCTCAGCCCCCTGAGCGGGATCCCAGGCCACGACATCATGACCCCGGGCCAACAACCGGACCGCCCAGCCGGCGCCGATGACACCGGTTCCCACGACCCCGATGGTTCGCGTCACGTCGGTCATGTGCGTTGTGCCCCTCCCCGACGTGGTGGTGCTGCTCAGCCCAGCCCGAGGGTCTTGCGGGCATCGACCGGTGTCTGGACCGAGGCACCCATCAACTCGACGATCTTCACCGCCTTGTCCACCAACTGCGCGTTGGTGGCCAGCACGCCCCGCTCGAGGTACAGGTTGTCCTCGAGGCCTACCCGCACGTGGCCGCCGAGCATCACGGACTGGGCAACCATCGGCATCTGCATCGCACCGAGGGCGAACGACGTGAACTCGGCCTCGGCGGGAAGGCGGTTCACCATGGCGATCAGGAGCCCGATGTCGAGCGGCGTGCCGTACGGGATCGAGAGGCAGAGTTGGAACCAGTACGGGGCGTCGATCAGCCCTTCGCTGATCATGGTCTCGGCGAACCAGAAGTTGCCGGTATCGAAGATCTCGAGCTCCGGGCGCACGCCGAGTTCCCGGACCCTCTCGGCCATGATGCGGAGCATGTCGGGAGTCGATACGTAGACCTCGTTGTGGTTGCCGAAGTTGAGCGACCCGCAGTCCATCGAGCAGATGTCCGGCCGGATCGCCTCGACGTGTGCCAGGCGTTCGATGCCACCGACCATGTCGGTACCGTCCTGCCAGGCCATCGGATCGTCGTCGGGGCCGACCACGAGGTCGCCGCCCATCCCGGCCGTCAGGTTGATGACCACCTCATCGTCCTGTTCACGGATGCGTTCCACCACCTCCCGGTAGTAATCAACGGTCCGGGTGCCCTTGCCCGTCTCAGGGTCGCGGACGTGGCAGTGCACGATCGCCGCTCCTGCCCTGGCGGCATCGAGGGCCGCCTCGGCGATCTGTTGCGGCGTCACCGGCACGTGTTCGCTGCGTCCGGCGGTGTCTCCGGCACCGGTAACGGCGCAACTGATGATGACGTTCCGGTTCATCCCACGCACGGTCATCCAGGGACCCCCTGTGCTCTCTGCACCCGTTCAACGGCCGGTGCTGCTGCTTTCTCCATTGCCAGTCCGGGGCCGCCTGCGTAGGCTTCGGCACCGGTCCGCGAAGGCTACCCCGGTGCCCGCATTACAGATGCCGGCGTCGACGTGCCCAGGGAGCAACAAGATGAGGATTCTCTTTGCCGATTCCCTTCCCGAGGAATTCGTCGACCAGTTGCGCTCCCGGGGCGACGAATGCGAGGTCCGTGGCGACCTCACTGCCGACGACCTACCGGGTGCGATCGGCGGCGTCGACGTGCTCGTCGTCCGCAGCACCGTGGTCACTGCCGACACCATCGCCGGTTCCGACAGGCTCGGCCTGATCGTCCGATCGGGGGCCGGCACCAACACCATCGACTGCAAGGCCGCCGCCGACGCCGGCATCTACGTCTGCAACGTGCCCGGCACGAACTCGCTGGCCGTCGCAGAGCTCACGATGGGCCTGCTCCTCGCCATCGACCGGCACATCGCAGACGCCACCGCCGACCTCCGCAACGGAATCTGGGACAAGCAGGCATACAGCCGGTCCGACGGCATCTTCGGCAGGACCCTCGGCGTCATCGGCGTCGGGGCAATCGGGATGGCGGTGGCCGAACGGGCCCGCAGTTTCGGACTCACCGTCATCGCCGAGCGCAAGCCGGACCGTACGCCGGAGACCGAGGCCCGCATCCGTGCAGCCGGCGTGAAGCTCATCGACGGCCTCGATAGGTTGCTTCGTGAATCCGACATCGTCTCCATCCACGTACCCGGCGATACCTCCACGGCCGGCCTGGTCGATAGCGACTTCCTCGACAGGATGAAGCCGGGCGCCATCCTGCTCAACACCAGCCGCGGCGAAATGGTCGACGAGGCCGCCCTCATCGCGGCCATGGATGCCAAGGGCATCCGCGCCGGCCTGGACGTCTATTGCAACGAGCCCGGTAGCGACACCGCCGAGTTCACGTCGGCACTGGCGCAGCATCCCAACGTGGTCGGCACCCACCACATCGGTGCATCTACGCAACAGGCGCAGGACGCCACGGCCTCAGGCTCGATCGACGTCATAGAGGCCTACCGGGCGGGCGACCTGATGAACTGTGTCAACGTCTCCCCCACCCGCATCGGCACCGCAACGATCACCATCCGCCACTTCGACCGGGTCGGTGTGCTTGCCAGCGCCCTCGAGGTGCTACGCGCCGCCGCAATCAACGTGCAGACGATGGAGAACCGTGTCTTCCAGGGCTCCAACTCCGCCATAGGCATCATCGATGTCTCGGGCAAGGTCACCGAGGAACTCGTCCGGAAGCTCGCCGGGATCGAGCACGTCATCCAGGTACAGGCCTCGGAACGCGACGCATGAGTGACCAGGAGGTCCTCCGGCCCTTTCCCGGGCTGGTTGTAGATCCCGACTGGGCGGACCGCGTCGTCTCCGGCCCTTACGACGCCTACTCGCCGGCGCAGCGGGCAACCATGGCAGCCGAGAACCAGTACAGCTTCCTCCATGTCACCCGTTCGCGGGAGGATGTCCCGCCTGAGGAACGCGACGACATCGACGCCCTGATCGACTACTGCACCGACTCCATGGACCGGCTCTTCGACATAGGTGCGTACCGGAGCCACAACGAGCCCGTGCTCTTCCTGTACCGCATGGGAATCTGCACCCCGGACGGCCACCACGTCCAGACGGGGATCATGGGCCTCGTGCCGGTCACCGAGGTCGACGACCGACGGATCCTGCGCCACGAGGCGGTTCGACCCGGTCGGACCGACCTGCTGGCCCGGCACCTGCTCACTGTCGGTTCTTCTTCGAGCCCCATCTCGCTCACGTATCGCTCCGACGAGGAACTCGAGGCGACGATCGCCCGCTGCTGCGAAACGCCGCCGGTACTCGAAGCACACCACGAAGGCGTAGACCAGACGGTCTGGGCAGTCGGCGGTGACGACTCCGCCTCCCTCATCGCATCCTTCGGACGACGCACGCTCTACGTGACCGACGGCCACCATCGTCTGGCGGCGGCCGTCGATGCCCGGTCCCGGGTTCCCGAACGACCCGATGACGGCCCCCTCGAGTGGATCCAGGCCGTTCTGTTCGCCGACGAGCAGATGCTCATCCTTCCGTTCCATCGGAGGGTGGGCGATCGCGCCGGCCGCAGGGCCGACGAACTG
>DCXR01000007.1:17790-35528 GCA_002329075.1 Candidatus Neomicrothrix sp. UBA2131 | reverse complement strand
ACGCCGCACGACCGCAGTACCCGGGTTCTGTCGGCATCTATCTGGGCGGTGGCTGGTACACCCTCGAACTACCCGAGGCCGCAGGCGATCGTGTCGTGGACTCCCTCGACGTGTCGAGGCTCCAGGACGGCATCCTGGGGCCTGTCTTCGGAGTCATAGACCCGGGCAGTGACCCGATGATCGACTACGTCCCCGACCCCGTCGGCATATGTGAACTGGTCGAACGCTGCGACGAGGACAACCGCGTCGGCTTCGTGCTGTACCCCACATCGGTGACCGACCTCATGGACGTAGCCGACGATGGCGACCTCATGCCGCCCAAGTCCTCGTATTTCGAACCCAAGCCCCGGTCCGGGGTCTTCATCCGCAGACTCGACCGCGAACAATCCACCCGCCTGGAACCCGGATCGTGAACCAGTCGGGCGTCCGTCGTGCGCTCCTCCAGTATCAACTCGGGGGTGAGCGCCAGTGGGTGGCCTTCGATGCTCCCCTCGACACGATCGTGGCCGAGGAATTGCACGAGGTCCCCGACGCAATGCGTGCCGCCGAAGGCGCAGCCGCCTCGGGGCTCTGGGTCGTCGGGATGGTCTCATACGACGCCGGCCCGGCCTTCGACGAGGCGGTCCGCGCAGCTCGGGTCCGCCGGGTGCCCCTGGTCTCGTTCGGGGTCTTCGAGGCACCGCTGCCCGCAACCAGGCCCAGCGTCAGCGGTGGCTACCACGTCGGCCCCTGGGTGGCGAATCGCTCGTACCCCGCCTACCTGACTTCGATCCGGACCATCCGGGAGTTGATCGCCGCCGGGGAGACCTACCAGGTGAACTACACCATCCGGTTGCGTTCCCCGTTCAGCGGCGACCCGCTCGGACTGTTCGCCGACCTGGTCCGGGCACAGCAGGCGGACCATGCCGCCTACCTCGACCTCGGCGACAGGGCAGTGTGCTCCGCTTCACCCGAGTTGTTCGTCCGGCGAAAGGGGCGTCGGTTCGTCTCGAAGCCGATGAAGGGCACCATCGGGCGCCACCCGGACCCTGAATGGGACGCCCTGGCTGCCCTGCACCTTTCCCGTTCAGAGAAGGACCTGGCCGAGAACGCGATGATCACGGACATGGTCCGCAACGACCTGAGCCGCATCGCCGACCTGGGTTCGGTGAAGGTGCCCGCCCTCTACACGGTCGAGACCTATCCGACGCTCCACACCATGACCTCCACCGTCGTCGCCAACTCGGATGCCGGCCTCTGTGAGGTCTTCGACGCTCTCTTTCCGGGCGCCTCGATCACGGGCGCACCCAAGGTCCGCACATCCGAGATCATCGAGGCGCTGGAGGGCGACGGACGCGGCATCTACACCGGAGCAATAGGAGTCCTGGCACCCGACGGCTCCATGGAGTTCAACATCGCCATCCGCACCGTCTGGGTGGACCGGGAACGGGGACAGGCCGAGTACGGCGTCGGCGGCGGCATCGTGTGGGACTCCGATCCGCACGAGGAGTGGCGGGAGGTCGAGCACAAGAGTCGCGTCCTCGGTCGTGCCAGATCCGACTTCCGCCTGCTGGAGACCATGGCCTGGACTCCCGAAGGTGGAGTCCACCTCCGCGAGCGACACCTCGCACGGTTGGGATCATCGGCCGACCACTTCGACATCGACATCGACCTCCTGGAGATCGAAGACCTGCTCGATGGCGTCGAGGCAGACTGTCCGAGACGGTTGCGGCTGCTGGTTGCATCGGATGGCACAGCGGGACTCCAGGTCCTGGATCAGCCTGACAATGGCGATACCCCGTGGTTGGTGCCGCTCGACATCGAGCCTGTACCCAGCGAACACGAGTTCCTTTTCCACAAGACAACCGTCCGCGAGGTCTATGACAAGGCCCGGCACCGCTTCCCGGATGCCCCCGACGTCGTGCTCTGGAACGAGCGTGGTGAACTCACCGAGACCACCACGGGCAACCTGGTCATCGAACTCGACGGCGACCTGGTGACACCCCCTGTCTCCTGCGGTCTGCTGCCCGGGACGCTGCGGGCGGAACTGCTCGACACCGGGGACCTCGTGGAACGCGTCGTCCGGCGCGACGACCTCCCCCGTGTCGACGCCGTGTGGATGGTCAACTCCGTACGCGGCTGGGTGCCGATCGAGGTGGACCAGGCCACCATGGCCGCCTGGGTCAGCCCTTCCGGCGCCTGACCTCCTCGGTGATCGCCGGGATCACCGTGTGCAGGTCGCCGATCACTGCCCAGTCGGCCTTGGTGACGATGTTGGCTTCGCGGTCCGTGTTGATGGCCAGGATGTGCTTGGAAGCCATCGCACCCACCCAGTGCTGGATGGCACCGGAGATGCCGCTGGCGATGTAGACCTGCGGTGCGATCCGGGTGCCGGTCTGGCCGACCTGATCGGAGTGCGGCCGCCAGCCGTTGTTGGTGACCGCACGTGAGCAACCGACGACGCCGCCGAGTTCGGCTGCCAGATCCTCCAGCGGGGCGAACGCCTCTGCAGATCCCACGCCGCGACCACCGCCCACCACCACGGGGGCGGTCGAGAGTGTGATGCCCCGGGTGAGCACGACCCGGTCGGTCACGACCGTCCGGGCGAGCGATACGTCCAGGTCTGGTGAGAATTCGACGACGATCCCGGCGGCAGGTGTCGGCGCCGGGGCTGCCTCGACGGCATGGTGTGCCACGGAGACGATCTTGCGACCGGCGGTGAGGGTCGCGTCCTCCAGAAGGGAACCCCCCCACTGGACCCGCGTCATGGACCAGGCGTCGCCGGAGGGGTCGACTGTTCGGCAGTTGGCGACGAACGGCTCATCGAGTCGGGCCGCCACCTGGGCGAGGACCTCGTTGCCCCGATCGGTGCCGCAGGCGGCGACGATCGATGCCCCGGTCGAGGCAACCAGTTGTGCGAGCGTCTCGCCCCACGCCTCGGGCCCGAAGTCGGTGAGGACGTCGTGCGAAGCCAGATGGACGACGTCGGCGCCGTGGGCAGCCAACTGTGCGACTGCCTCTTCGGCGCCCCTTCCGATCAGCACCGCATCGCAGGAAACGCCTGAGCGGGCAGCCAGATCGCGGCCGAAGGTGAGGGCCTCGAGAGAGGCATCGGCCAGGGCGCCCCGGTCGTGGTCGCAGAGGACGAGCAGGGTCATGCGAGCACCCCCAGTTCCTCGAGTACGTCGACCACGGCGGCGGCGGCCTCCGGCCCCTCTCCGAGGATGGCGGTCTCGCTGACCTGTTCGACCGGACGGTGGAGGTGCACCCGGCTCTGGCCGCCTGCGTCTACCGACTGGGCAACTACCGCCACCCCGGCCTTCTTCGAGGCCAGCCTCCCCTTCATGGTCGGATAGCGGGGCAGGTTGATGCCCTCCTTGATCCCCAGCACCGCCGGCGTCGGGACCTCGTAGACCTCGAAGCCTCCGTCGATCTCACGACGGGCGGAAACCGACCCGTCGCCGACGTCGACACCCTTGATGCCGTTGACGATCGGGCGACCGAGCGCATGCGCCACTCGGACTCCGACCTGGAAGCCGCCGGCGTCTGCGGATTCGTTTCCGAACAGCAGCAGGTCGAAGGCGCCATCGGAAGCCTCGATCCCGGAGATGGCGGCGGTGAGGGCAGCAGCTGTCCGTTGCGGGTCCCAGTCGACATCCTCGATCGGGACCAGCACCAGGTTGTGGGCGCCGACGCTGGCCGCATAGCGGAGCTGCTCCTCGGCCTCGGCAGGGCCGAGGGTCATCACTGTGACCTCGCCTCCGTCTGCCTCGACGATCTGGATGGCCTCCTCGACGGCACACTCCTCGTGGGGGCTGGTGGTGAACCCCAGGTGGGCTGTGTCGATGGCCTGGCCGTCGGCTGTGACGTTGATCCTGGCGCCCGGAGCGGGCACACGCTTGACGCAGACGAGAACTCTCATGCTTGGGTTCCCTGTTCCGGGTTCACGGGACCGACCGGGGTCAGCGCTTCATCCGCGAGTCGTCCGGATCGAACACGGCTCCGGTGGAGGCGACCTTCACCGGATACAACTCGTTCTGGTACATCACCTGCAGGTCCGTGCCGGGGGCGGCAAGTTCGGTGGGCAGGTGCGACATGAGCAGGAACCTGTTGACCGATGGGCCCATCCCAGCCGAGGTGACCCGGCTGACGCGGCCATGCGAGTCGACGATCCGATCGCCGTCGAGGGTCAGGATCGGCTCGTTACCACCCATCATGAACCTCTGGCGACCTTGGCCGTCGGTGTGGTCTTCGACCGTGAGGGTGCAGACGGCGATCTCGGGATCGCCCTTCTCGCGGGCGGCCAGATAGGCCTCCCTGCCGATGAAGTCGGCAGCCTTGACCCTCGGTCGGGCGAGGCCTACCTCGAGCGGGTTGTACTCGCTTTCGAGCTCGGCGCCCATGAGTCGGTAGCCCTTCTCGAGGCGGCCCGATGTGCCGTAGACGCCGCCGCCCGTGGGTCGGATGCCGAGGTCGGCACCGGCGAGCATGAGGCTGTCCCACAGCGTCGGGCCGTTGTCCCATTCGGTGTAGATCTCCCAGCCGGTGTCGCCGACATAGGAGATCCTAAACAGCGAGATGGGCACCTTCGTGCCGCCGCAGTCCAGGTCGATGTCGATGATCGAGCCGTAGGGGGAGCCTCCCTGGCCGAGGTCGCGGTCGGTCAACTGTGCGAGCACGGCCGGAGCGTTGGGGCCCCAGAGGCCGAGCGTGGTGACGGCCCTCGTGATGTTGCGGAACGAGACCGAGCCGTCGGTGGGAAGGTGACGCCGGACCCAGAACGAGTCACGGCCGCCGTCGAAGACCCCGGTGACGATGCGCACCCTGTCCTCGGCCATTCGCATCATCGTCAGGTCCGAGTGGAAGCCACCGTCCATGGTCAGCCACGGCGTGTAGACCGACCGACCCACGGGTACGTCGACCTTGTTCACTGCGAGGTAGTCGGCGTACTCGACGGCGCCGGGACCCTCGAGTTCGTAGATCTGGAACGAGCTGAGGTCGACGACGCCGCAGTTCTCGCGCAGGTTGAGGTGCTCGCCCATCGTGATGGGGCTCCACCAGCGGTTGTCCCATTCGACCTCGCGCTCTTCGAGGCCGTAGCGCTCGGTCAGGTCGGCATTGGACCCGAACCACTGCGGACGCTCCCATGAGCGGGCCTGGAAGAACATGGCACCCAGGTCCTCGTGGCGGGACAGGTAGGGACTCACCTCGAGGTTGCGCCGTTCCCCCCACTGCTCCTGTGGGTGGACGATGCCGTAGACCTTGTTGAAGCTCTCCTCGGCGCGGGACCAGATGTGCTCGTCGCTGCATTCGGCCTCGTAGAAGCGGGCGACGTCGGCGCCGTGGACGTCGATGACCCTCGGGTAGCCGTAGGTCATCCACTCGGCAACGACCTGGGCCATGCCCGGGCCCTCCTTGACCCAGACGGCTGCGGCCGACCACAGGTTGCGGACCTCAGGGGTCTCACCAAGGCAGGGCATTCCGTCGGGAGTCAGCGAGAGGAGGCCGTTGATGGCGTACTTGATCTCGGCGTCGCCGAGCATGTCCATCAACTCGATGGCGGTCTCCATCTGGTCGTCGAAGTCGTCGGGGGTGAAGGGCATCTCGGTGGGCGAGAGTGCCGCCTCCTCGTTCGAGGGAATGTCGTCCGGGTGGTGGAGGATCGGCCGGTGCCCGTAGGAACCGATCTCCATCGAGCCGGCCGACTGGCGTTCGTAGCAGAACGTGTCCATGTCGCGGACGACCGGGTAGCCGATCTCGTTGTTGGTCTCGGCGAGGATGTCCAACGGGCCGACGTCGGCCATCTGGTGGACGGTCGGCACGAGGGGGATCATGGCACCGGCCATGTTGGCGATGCGGTTCGACCAGACGCCACAGGCGATGACGACGTACCCGGCCTCTACGGTGCCCTTGTCGGTGACAACCCCGGTGACCGTCCTGTCGCCGGGGTTGGGACCGCCTTCGGTGAGGATGTCGAGTACCTCGGTGTTGGCGAACACCCGGCAGCCGGCAGTTTCGATGGCCTCCCTACGCATGGTGGTGCCGGTCTCGAGCGAGTCGACTACCGAGACGGTCGGGCAGTAGAAGCCGCCCAGGATCACGTCCTCGTCGAGGAACGGGACGAGCTCCTTGACCTCGGCAGGGTTGAGCATGTGGGCTTCGATGCCCCACGCCCTGGCCGATGTCATGCGCCGTGCGAGCTCGTGCATGCGTTCTTCGGTGCGGGCTATCTCGATGCCGCCGGAGTCGACCGAGAGTTCCATGTCGCGGAACTGGTTGGCGCTCTGCTCGCCGAGCAGGGCCATTTCCTTGTTGTGGTCGACGGGGAAGATGAAGTTGGACGCATGGCCGGTGGAGCCGCCCGGGTTGGGTAGCGGGCCCTTGTCGATCAGCACCAGGTCGGTCCAGCCAAGACGGGCCAGGTGGCCGACCAGGCAGTTGCCGACGATGCCGGCTCCGATCACGACAGCGTTGGCGCGTTCAGGGAAGTCACTCATCGGGGTGCTCCATTTCACAGATGAGGCCGACCCGAGGGGACGACCCGGATGAACGTCGAGGAAACGGCGCGACCGTAGACGACCGCCGTGGGCCGCGCACGCGCGAGACTATCCACGATTCGGGAAAGGCAACCGCATTACGGGAAGGCTTTTCCCGAGCGACGTGGGCAACCACACGGTAAGGAGGTGTTCCATGAGAAGCACCAACGAGCGGGTGTCGTACCGATCAGGTCTGGAACGTGGTGCGCAGGGATTCGAGGCCGCCGTCGACGGCGATGACCTGGCCGTTCACGTAGCGGGCGTCCGGTGATGCCAGGAACACCGCCATGGCGGCGATGTCACGGCCGTCTACGAACGTCCGCATGGAGACCTGGTCCTCGTAGAAGCCACGGACATCCGCCGCGGTGACACCGGTTGCCGCCGACTCGGCGGCGATCACCCGGTCCATGCGGTCGCCGCCCACCGAACCGGGGCACAGGGTGTTGACCCGGATGCCGAACTCACCGAGCTCCATCGCCAGGGTCGCTCCCAGGCCCACCACCGCCCACTTCGACGCCGCATAGGGCGAACGCAACGGAAAGCCCACCACCCCGGCCGTCGACGAGGTGTTGAGGATCACCCCGCCACCCGCCTCCCTCATCAACGGCACCACCCGACGGCAGCACAGGAACGTAGACCGCACGTTCACGGCCATCGTCTTGTCCCAGGCCTCGACGTCGACCTCCTCGACCGGGCCGGTAGGGCCGGCAACGCCGACGTTGTTGCAGAGCACATCGACCGATCCGAGGAAGGTCGCGGCGTCATCGAAGAGACGATCAACGTCCTCCGGTAGGGAGACATCGCAAGCGGTGGAGCCGACGCCGTCCGGCAGGTCGTCGCCGTGTCCGGGAAGGTCGGCCACATGCACCAGCGCACCGGACTCGAGGAAGGCGTCGACCATGGCGCGCCCTATCCCCGACGCACCTCCCGTGACCACGACGCGTTGCTGCCCGTGCTGCTGCTTGATCGGCATCCGGCCCACGGCGACGAAACCTACTTTCCCCGGGCCATTCCCGGGCTCAACCGGCCAGGATCAAGCCACCGGTCGCCCGCTACAGCAGATGTGGGCCGCTCAGGCCAGATGGCCGAGTGCCTCCGAAACCGCTCCGGCAGTGGCTGCGATCCGACCGGCGATGACGTCGTCCATCGACTCCATGGGGAACCGGTAGCTCGGGCCATGGCTGTGCAGTGCGCCGACCACGCTTCCTGTGCTGTTGAGAAGGGGCGCCGCCACCGAGTTGATGCCCTCGGAGAACTCCTCGAACACCCAGGCGAACCCGTCCGATCGAATCTTCGCCAGGCGTTCCCGAAGTTGATCTGGATCAACCATCGAATTGGGTGTGTAGCGATCGAGGGGCCGGGTGAGGAACCGCTCGATCGCCTCCTCCGGCCAGTGGGCCAGGATCACCAGGCCCGACGGCACGACGTGCATCGGCAACTTGGCTCCGGTCCAGTCCCGGACCTGGACCGGGTTGGCACAGTCGACCTGTCCGACGTACTGGACGTCGTAGCCGGCAGGGATGGCCAGGCCCACCGCCTCGGCGACTGCGTCGACGAGGTCGAACATGTGCGGCTGTGCCACGGCGAGGAGGCTCTGGGTCGGGTCCACGCTCACCGCCATGGTGACGATCGACGGACCGATGCGATAGACGGTGCCGTCGGGGTCGCGCTCCACGGCATTGCATCCCTCGAGCGTGGCGAGGAGTCGGGCGACCGTGCTGGTCGGAAGGCCGACCTTGCGAGCCAGGTCGCTTATTCCACCCGGCTGGAGCGCCAGTTCTTCGAGCAGACCGAAGGCCCGGTCGATGCTCTGGACGGTTGTCATCGTGTGCTCCGTTCGGTGGAAATACCGGCCCTCAGGGTGGTGGTTCGCGGATTACGCTGGCGATAGTATTTCACGATACAGGCCCTTCCCACATCCCGGGAAGGTGTTCACCAACATTTGCTTGGGGGAGCCATCCCGGTCTGTGGGAGCCACAAACGTTGTCCCGGTCAACCGAGACGGGACCTCGACCCGCAATGGAGCGTGTGACGATGGCTGAGGAACTTCCCGACGAGGAGATCATCCTCGCCGACCTTTCCGACGAAGACCTGACGGCACAGATGCACGACGACCTCTACGACGGCCTCGCCGACGAGATCGTCGAAGGGACCGAGATCCTGCTCGGTCGGGGCTGGGATGCTTCGCGCGTGCTCAACGACGCCCTGGTTGCCGGCATGCGGATCGTGGGCATCGACTTCCGGGACGGCATCCTCTTCGTCCCCGAGGTGCTGCTGGCGGCAAACGCCATGAAGGCCGGCATGGCCATCCTCCGTCCGCTGCTCGCCGAGACCGGTGCAGAGCCGATCGGCAAGGTGGTAATCGGCACCGTCAAGGGCGACATCCACGACATCGGCAAGAACCTGGTCGGGATGATGCTCGAGGGTGCCGGCTTCGAGGTCTTCGACCTCGGCATCAACACGGACGTAGAGGAGTTCCTCGCCGCACTCGACGAGCACAAGCCCGACCTCCTCGGCATGTCGGCCCTGCTCACCACGACCATGCCTTACATGAAGGTCGTCATCGACACCCTGATCGAGAAGAGCCTCCGCGAGGAGTACACGATCATCGTCGGCGGCGCCCCGCTGAACGAGGAGTTCAGCGAGGCCATCGGCGCCGACGCCTACTGCCGCGACGCCGCCGTCGCAGCAGAAACCGCCGAGCGCCTCGTCGCCGAGCGCCGCGCCGCGGCCTGAACCCACATGGCCGGCCATACCGACACCATGTCGGCAACCGAACGGCGGATCCTCGTCGTGGCCTGTGGAGCCCTCGCACGCGAACTCCTCGAGGTCGTTCGGGCCAACGGCCTGCACGGCATCGACATCGAGTGCCTACCAGCCTCGTACCACAACACTCCGGACCTCATCCCCGACGCCGTCGCCACGCGGGTCCGTGCTGCCATGGACCGGTATGACGAGGTCTATGTCGGCTACGCCGACTGTGGCACCGGCGGCCGCCTGAACGCCGTCTGCGGGGAGCTCGGCGTCGAACGACTGCCCGGCGCCCACTGCTACCAGTTCTTCACCGGCTCCACGGCCTTCACCGAACTCCAGGACTCCGAGATCGGGACCTTCTACCTCACGGACTACCTGGTCCGGCACTTCGACCGGCTCGTGATCGGGCTCCTCGGCCTCGACCTCCATCCCGAACTGCGAAACGACTACTTCGGCAACTACACCCGGCTCGTGTACCTGTCCCAGGTCGACGATCCGGAACTCGTCACCGCAGCCGAGGCAGCCGCCGACCGCCTGGGCCTGCGGTTCGAGAACCGTCCCACTGGCTACGGCGAACTGGCGACCAGCATCGTCGCCCTGACCACGAACCGCTCCGCCACCCCCCTCCAACAGATCGCCTGATCCGTGGCCGCCAAGATCGTCACCATCTACTGGCGTGACATTCCCGCCCAGATCACCGCCCAACAGGGGAGGACCCGCGAGCGGGCGCTGCTCGACGCCCGCTTCCAGCATGCGATCGACCGCGCCGCCATGGTCGCCGGCTGCACCGACACGAACAGCTACGTCGCCGAATGGCGACGCGAGGACGGCAACTGCAACGGCGACCTCGCTGCATCAGTCGCCACCGAGGTGGCACGAATCGACGCCGAGTACCCGACTGAACGGCTTGAACGCCTGGTAGGCGCCAGTGGCTTCGACCAGGCCGGCTGACACGCTCCTTCCCTGACCCACCTTCCCCTCTGACCCCAGGAGATTTCACAATGACCGAAACCATTCTCAGTTCTGCCACCAGGGAAGTGGTGATCGGCTTCGGACGACCCTTCGTCATGATCGGCGAACGCATCAACCCGACCGGCCGCAAGGCGCTCGCCGAGGAGATGAAGGCCGGCGACTTCAGCCGGGTCGAAGCAGATGCCCTCGCCCAGGTCGAGGCGGGCGCCCAGATGCTCGACGTCAACGCCGGAATTCCGCTGGCCGACGAGCCGGCAATGCTTGCCCGTGCCGTCCAACTCGTGCAGTCCGTGACCGACGTGCCGCTCTCGATCGACTCGTCGATCATCGAGGCGCTGGAAGCCGGCCTCGCCGCCTACGAAGGCAAGCCGCTCGTCAACTCCGTCACGGGCGAGGACGAGGTGATGGAGCGGGTGCTTCCCCTGGTCGCCAGGCACGGGGCTGCCGTCGTCGCCATCTCGAACGACGACACCGGGATCTCCGAGGACCCCGACGTCCGCTTCGCTGTCGCCAAGCGGATCATCGAACGTGCCGCCGACCACGGCATCCCGGCATCCGATGTCGTCGTCGACCCCCTGGTGATGCCAATCGGTGCCATGGGGACCGCAGGCCAGCAGGTGTTCGCCCTCGTACAACGGCTCCGAGAGGAACTCGGTGTCAACACCACGTGCGGAGCCTCCAACGTCAGCTTCGGGCTCCCCAACCGGCACCACATCACCGGCACGTTCCTCGCCATGGCCATCGCTGCCGGCATGACCTCAGCGATCATGAACCCACTCCACGAGGAGGTGAAGGTCGCAATCCAGGCCGCCGATGTCCTCGCCGGGCACGACGCCGACTGTGCCACCTGGATCAGCGCCCACCGCGACCCGTCGGTCGGTGCCAACCGCGAACGCCGCGGCCGTCGCCGCCGCCAGGCCTGAGACCCGACACCTCGACCTCGTGGACAGCGCCCGATGAGCAGCACAGACCACCTCGTGGTGTTCACGCCCTCGGGACTCCGTGGCGATGTTTCATCCGGTACCACGGTGCTCGACGCCGCCCGCCAACTGGGCGTCGACATCGACTCGGTCTGCGGTGGCCGCGGCATCTGTGGCCGATGCCAGGTCGAGCCGATGTTCGGCGAGTTCGCCAAGCACGGCATCAGCGTCGATGCCTCGCACCTCTCCCCCCCGGGAGCCGTCGAAGGGGGCTACACGGGGCGACGAACGCTGGCCGGGAGCATGCGACTGGGCTGCACCGCCACGATCTGCGGAGACCTCGTCATCGACGTGCCCGCTGAGAGCCAGGTCCACCAGCAGGTGATCCGCAAGGACATCGACCTGGGCGACATCGGGCTCGACCCGGTGCTGGTACTCCGACTGGTCGAGTTCGACGAGGGTGACGACCTGCTGGGTGCCCTGGACAGCCAGTGGGGACTCACCGGACTCGAATTGTCGCCCGGCCTCAACGTCGTGGCCGACGGATCACGCCTTGCAACCGTGGCCGTCCGGGACGACAACCTGGTCGTCGCCGCATGGCCCGGGCTCCGCGACCGGGCACTCGGCATCGCGGTCGACATCGGCTCAACCACCCTGGCCGGCCACCTCTTCGACCTGGCTACCGGCACAGCACTCGCCACGGCCGGGGCCATGAACCCCCAGATCCGCTTCGGCGAGGACCTGATGAGCCGGGTCTCCTACGTGATGATGAACCCCGGCGGCGAAGTCGAGCTGACCCGGGCCGTACGCGAGGCACTCGACGAGCTCATCGGCAGGCTCTGTGGGGAAGGTGGTGCCACACGCGACGAGGTCCTCGAGTTGGTCCTGGTCGGCAACCCGGTCATGCACCACCTCCTACTCGGCCTCGATCCGACCCCACTCGGCGTCACCCCGTTCACCCTCGAGATCTCGGAGGCCGTCGACCGGTCGGCAGCGGAACTCGACCTCGAGGCCCACCCGGCCGCCCGCGCCCACATCCTGCCCTGCATCGCCGGTCACGTCGGTGCCGACACGGCCGCCGTGGTCCTCGCCACCCGGCCCCACGAGGCTGACGGCGTCCGGCTCGTGGTCGACATCGGCACGAACGCCGAGATCGTGCTCTCGGGCAACGGCCGCATCCTTGCCGCCTCGAGCCCCACCGGACCGGCCTTCGAGGGAGCCCAGATCAGCGCCGGCCAGCGGGCCACGCCGGGCGCCATCGAACGCGTCCGAATCGACCCGGAGACCGGCGAACCCCGCATCAGGGTGCTCGGGGTCGAGCCGTGGTCCGACGAGCCCGGCTTCGACGAGGCAGTGGCCCGGACCGGCGTCACCGGGATCTGCGGTTCGGGGATCATCGAGAGCGTCGCCGAGTTGTACCTGGCCGGCCTCATGACCGCCGACGGCGTCATCGGCGGACTCGACACCCGACCCTCGTCGCGCATCCAGCCCGATGGCCGCACCTTCGCCTACCTGCTCCACGACTCCGGTGATGACAACCGGATCCTCGTCACCCAGAACGACGTCCGGGCGATCCAGCTCGCCAAGGCGGCCCTCTACGCCGGCATCCGGCTGCTGATGGACCACCTCTCCGTCGACCGGCTCGACGGCATCGCCCTCGCCGGCGCCTTCGGGAGCCACATCGACACCGTCCGGGCCACGGTCCTCGGCCTGATCCCCGACTGCACCCCTTCCGAGGTGGTCGCCGCCGGCAATGCCGCAGGAGCAGGCGCTGCCATCGCCCTTCTCTCGGGAACCGCCCGTCGCGAGATCCAGCGGGTGGTCACAGGCATCGAGAAGATCGAGACCGCCACGGAACCCGCCTTCCAGGCGCACTTCGTCGACGCAATGGCCGTGCCCCACCGCACGGCCGACTATCCCGGGCTCTCGACCGCCCTGACGCTTCCCGAACGCCCCTCGGCGACCAGCAGCAGTGCCGACGACTCGGGGCGCCGACGCCGACGCCCCACACGAGAAGAGGCCGGCCAGTGAGCGATGCACCCCATCGCCGATCCGGAGGTCGGGCAGCGCGCCAGGCTGCCCGGGCGGAGACCGCTGCGGCGGGCGTCCACTCGTACCTGATCCGGACCATGCCGCCGTTCGAGGTCGTGTCCGAGGACGGCCTGGCCCTGATCGAGGAGAACGCCGACACGATCCTCGAGGAACTCGGCATCGACTTCCGGGACTACCCGAGCTCCCTCGAACTCCTGAGGTCGGCGGGTGCCGAGGTGGACGGCGAGAGGGTGAGGTTCCCCCGGGGCATGTGCCGGGAGATCATCACAGCCAACGCTCCCGCCGTCTACACACACCACGGACGCAATCCGGAACACAGCGTGCAGGTCGGTGGCAACGCCACCGTGTTCGTGCCCGCCTACGGCTCGCCCTTCGTCCACGACATCGACAAGGGCCGCCGCTACGGCACGATCGACGACTTCCGGAACTTCGTGAAGTTGGCGTACCAGAGTCCACACATGCACGTGTCGGGGGGCACGGTGTGCGAGCCGGTCGACATCCCGGTCCACAAGCGACACCTCGACATGGTGTACGCCCACCTCCGCTACAGCGACAAGCCGTTCATGGGGTCCGTCACCACTGCCGAGAGGGCCCAGGACTCGGTCGACCTGGCCAGGATCGCCTTCGGTGACGACTTCGTCGAACAGAACACGGTGATGACGAGCCTGATCAACGCCTCGTCGCCCATGGCCTGGGACGCCACGATGCTCGGAGCCGCCGAGGTCTATGCGCGCAACATGCAGGCGACGATGATCAGCCCGTTCATCCTCGCCGGTGCCATGGCACCCGTCACGGTCGCCGGCGTCGCCGCCCAGACCCTCGCCGAGGCGCTGGCCGGGATGACGTTCGTCCAACTGGTCCGGCCCGGCGCCCCCATGGTCTTCGGCTCGTTTGCCTCGTCCATGTCGATGCAGACCGGTGCCCCGACCTTCGGCACACCCGAGCCGGCGCTGGTGCTCTACACGGTGGCGGCGCTGGCCCGTCGTCTCGGCATCCCGTTCCGGTCGGGCGGCAACCTCTGTGCCTCGAAGGTCCCCGACGCCCAGGCTGCCGCTGAGAGCATGGCCACCCTGATCCCGTCGCTGATGGGCGGCGTCAACTTCATGCTGCATTCCGCCGGTTGGCTGGAGGGCGGCCTGGCCATGGGCTACGAGAAGTTCGTCATCGATGCCGACCAGTGCGGCCTGATGGCCAGGTTCGTCGGCGGCGTCGACCTGTCGGAGAACGGCCAGGCCATGGACGCCATCCGCGAGATCGGCCCGGGCCAGCACTTCCTCGGCACCGCCCACACCTACGCCAACTTCGAAACCGCCTTCGCACGCTCCGAGGTCGCCAACAACGACAGCTTCGAACGGTGGGAGGAGGACGGCAGCCTCGACACCGCCCAGCGGGCCAACCGGATCTGGAAGCAGATGCTGGTCGACTATGAGGCACCGGCCCTCGACGAGGTCGTAGACGAGGCCCTGCTCGACTTCATCGCCCGGAGAAAGGACGTCCTGCCCGACTCATTCGTCTAGGTCCTACATCCACGGTGACCTGCCTCCTCAGGGGAGGTTCTTTCCTGTTGATAGACGGATCACCTCCACCTCACTACACTCGCCCGGCCCGAACCGCCCCTCCGGGTCGGCGATCCACCTCAGAACCCCACCCTCATTCTCCCATCGAGCCAACCAGAAGGTAAGAGAACCAACGATGTCCTTCCCCTCCGACCTGGAGATCGCCCGTGCCGCCACGATCCGCCCGCTGGACGAGATCGCCGACACGGCCGGCATCCCGCGCGAACACCTCGAGCCCTACGGTGATGGCGCAGCCAAGATCAAGCTCGACGCCATCGAGACCATGGGTGGCCGACCGAAGGCGCGCTACGTCGTCGTCTCGGCCATCACGCCCACGCCGCTCGGCGAGGGCAAGACCACCACGACGGTCGGCCTCGGCCAGGGCTTCAGCCACATCGGCAAGAAGGCCACCATCGCCATCCGCCAGCCCTCCATGGGACCGACCTTCGGGATCAAGGGTGGCGCCGCAGGCGGTGGCTACAGCCAGGTGGTCCCGATGGAGCTGTTCAACCTCCACCTGACCGGCGACATGCACGCAGTCACCGCCGCCCACAACATGTGCTCGGCAATGCTCGACGCCCACCTCTTCCACGGCAACGACTTCGACCTCGACCTCGACAACATCACCTGGCGACGGGTCCTCGACATCAACGAGCGGGCCCTGCGCAACATCATGGTCGGCCTGGGTGGCCGCCTCGACGGCATCCCCCGCGAGACCGGCTTCGACATCACCGCCGCCTCAGAGGTCATGGCGGCCCTCGCCCTCTGCACCAGCCTCCAGGACCTGCGGGCGCGCATGGGCCGCATCGTCGTCGGCTACAGCAAGGCCGGCACCCCGATCACCGCGGAGGACCTGCAGGTGGCCGGCTCGATGACCGTCATCCTTCGGGAGGCCATCAAGCCGAACCTCATGCAGACCCTCGAAGGCACGCCGGTGCTGGTGCACTGCGGCCCGTTCGGCAACATCGCCACGGGCAACTCGTCGATCGTGGCCGACCAGGTCGGCATCCACACCGGCGACTTCCTCCTCACCGAGGCGGGCTTCGGTGCCGACATGGGCGCCGAGCGCTTCTTCAACATCAAGTGCCGCGTCTCGGGCATCGCCCCCGACGCCGCCGTCCTGGTCGCCACGGTGCGCGGCCTCAAGGCCCACTCCGGCAACCACAGGATCGTCGCCGGCAAGCCGCTCCCCGAGGCGCTCCTCGCCGAGAACCCGGACGAGGTCCACCAGGGCGGCGACAACCTGCGCAAGCAACTCGAGAACATGCAGGTCCACGGCGTCTCCCCCGTGGTCGCCATCAACGTGTTCCCGGGCGACCACGACGCCGACATCCAGGCCATCCACGAGATCGCCCAGGAGTACGGCACCCGCGCCGCCGTGACCACGCACTTCGCCGACGGCGGCTCAGGTGCCGCCGAGTTGGCAGAGGCGGTCGCCGAGGCTGCCGACGAGCCGTCCGACTTCCAGGTGCTCTACCCGGACGAGATGTCTCTACGCGACAAGATCCGCACCGTGGCCGACAAGGTGTACGGCGCCGACGGCGTCGACTTCTCACCGACTGCCGACAAGCAGATCGACACCTACGAGGCCAACGGATTCGGCAACCTGCCCGTCTGCATCGCCAAGACGCACCTCTCACTCTCGTCGGACCCGGCCCTCAAGGGAGCGCCGACCGGCTGGACCCTTCCCGTGCGCGAAGTGCGGGCCGCGGTCGGCGCCGGGTTCGTGTACCCGATCTGCGGCGACATGCGCACGATGCCCGGACTCGGCAGGACGCCCGGCGCCGCACGGATCGACATCGACGAGCACGGCGAGATCGTCGGCCTCAGTTGACCTTGACGTCCGTATCGACCGACCCGGGGGGATGCCCTGGACATCGGCCCGGCGACGTTTCGCCGCCCGGCCACGGCGCCACGAGGAGGTAGCGCCCCGATGAGCGATGCTTCAGAATCCACCCCTTCCCACAAGGGTCCCATCCGCTCCAGGGCTGAGAAGGCCACGCATCGGCGACTGCTCGAAGGCATGGCCTATGAGGTCATACCGCTCAAGAACGTCCACGACCAGGCAGGGTTCCTGCCATCAGGCTCGACGGTCTCGGTGACCTGCTCCCCTGCCAGGACGATCGACGACACGCTCGACCTGTGCGCCACATTCGCGGAACTGGGCCATACCACCATCCCGCACTTCGCCGCCCGCATGTGCGAGGGCGAGGAGCACGTCGACCGCATCGCCAGGAGGGTCGACGAGCAGGACATCAGGAAGGTGTTCGTGGTCGGAGGTGACGCCGATCCCCGTGGCCCCTTCACCGACACCGCCGGGTTCCTCCGGTCGTTCCTGGATCGTCGGCCCGGCATCGACGTGGTGGGCATCGGCTCGTACCCCGACGGACACTCCAGCATCCCCGACCAGGCCCTGGCCGACGCCCTCGCCGAAAAGCAGGAGATGATCGCCGCAGCCGGCCTCGACGGATACATGGCCACCCAGATGTGCTTCGACGCCGGAACGATCCGCGACTGGCTGTCCGGGTGTCGGTCCGCCGGCGTGACGCTTCCCTGCCACCTCGGCGTGCCCGGAGCGATCGACCGAACCAAGTTGCTGACCATCTCGATCCGGCTCGGCATCGGCCACTCGGCCCGCTACCTGGAAAAGAACCGGACCTCGGTCATCCGCCTGCTCTCCCCCGGTGGGTACAACTCCAACAAGTTGATCGCCCCCCTGTCAGCCGTCGCCGACGAACTCGACATCGTGGGCATCCACTGCTTCACCTTCAACGCCGTCGACACCACCGAGGACTGGCGCCAGAAGAGCCTCAGGAAGCTCGCCCCCAACGGCAGGGACTGAGCGCTTCCAGCACCACCGCAGGCCCGCAAGCGCTCGAGCACCACGTACCGGTGTCGGGTCGGGGAGTTCGGCGATGCTTGCGAGCGAGCAGGCGCCTGTCGATGCCCGTCCCCCTTGCAGACAGGAA
>DCXR01000007.1:0-17415 GCA_002329075.1 Candidatus Neomicrothrix sp. UBA2131 | reverse complement strand
CCGACCCGTTTCCGAATCTTCTCGCTCCCGGGCGCATCGGGGGGATGGAACTCCGCAACCGGGTCGTGCTGCCGGCGATGGACCAGAACAACTGCACCGAGGAGGGCCTGGTCACCGACGAGACCATCGCCCACTACGAGGCACGGGCACGGGGCGGCGTCGGGCTCCTGATCGTCGAGACGTCGGCCGTTTCGTATCCGCACGGTGCGACCGCCCGCCACCAGCCTGCGCTGTCCCACGACGGGGTGATCCCCGACCTGCGGCGACTCGCCGACGCCGTCCACGCCCACGGGGCGAAGATCGTGGTGCAGGCCTGCCACCACGGCAAGACGTCGAGCGTAGATGTCTCCGAGGGGAGGCCGGCGCTGATTCCGTCGGTCCCTCCGCCGCCGTCGGACCCTGCAGGAATGATGGCCGACACGACGATGGACGAACTGCTCCGGATGGCGACGCTCACCGGCGGCCAGATGCCCACCTACGCCGAGGCGACGGTCGATCAACTCAGGGGCATCGTCCACGCCTTCGCCGACGCCGCCGCACGGGTGCAGCAGGCGGGGCTCGACGGCGTCGAGGTCCACGCCGCCCATGGCTACCTCCTCTCCACTTTCCTTTCCCCGGCATGGAACCGACGGGACGATGCCTACGGGAACTCGCTCGAGGGCCGCACCCGACTCCTCACCGAGGTCATCACGGAAGTACGCGACCGGTGCGGTCCGGACTTCGCGGTCATCGTGCGCCTGGACGGCCACGAATACGGCGTCGAGGGCGGCATCACCATCGGTGACGCCGCCGACCACGCCCGGGCAGCAGTCGCTGCCGGCGCAGATGCCGTCCACGTGTCGGCGACGTCCTCGGCGGGAACGGGTGTCGGGTTCACCGACGCACCCCTTCCCTGGCAGCCCAACCAGTACGAGGGGTTGGCCAGGGCCGTGAAGGCGGCGGTCGACGTCCCTGTGCTCGCCGTCGGTCGGATCCGGCCCATGGATGCCGAACGCATCCTCGGCGACGGCGGCGCCGACTTCGTGTCGATGGGCCGCCAACTCCTGGCCGACCCCGACCTGGTCCGCCGCCTGGGCGACGGTCGACCCGACCTGGTGCGACCCTGCATCAACTGCTTCGTCTGCGTCGCCCAGAACTTCTGGAGTGCCAAGCCCGTCTGCGCCGTCAACGCACGACTCGGCCACTACGACGCCCCCGACCCACCGGTGGCGGGTTCTACACGCCATGTCGTCGTGGTCGGGGGCGGTCCTGGTGGCATGGAATGTGCCCGGATCGCCGCCGGACGGGGGCACAGCGTGACCCTGCTGGAAGCCGCCGACCGGCTCGGCGGCACCGCCCGCTTCTCATCGCTGACCACCCCGCTGAACGGCGAGTTCGTCGGCTTCCTCCGATCAGCGATCGCCGAGGCCGGCGTCGACGTCCGGACCGGCGTGCGGGCCGATGCGGACACCATCGCCGCACTCACACCCGACGTGGTCGTGGTCGCAACCGGTGCCCGCCGTGACCGACCACGGCTGCCCGGGATGGACCTCCCCCACGTGCTCTCCGGAGACGACCTCCGTGTGCTTCTCACCGGCGACGGAGACCTCGGCGCCCAACGCCCCCGACTCCCGACGAGGCTGGCCCTCGGCGCAGGTCACCTCCTGGGGCTCACCGGCGACATGGACCGTGTCAGGTCACTCTCCCGGCTCTGGATGCCCATCGGCCGGAACATCGTGATCATCCACGGCGACCTGGTCGGCACCGAACTGGCGCACTTCCTCGCCGAGCGGGGCCGCACCGTCCACGTGCTGGAACCCGGCGCACAACCGGCACTGGCAATGGCCCACCCCCGACGGTGGCGGGCCCTCCACGAGTCCCGGAACGCCGGCGTGGTGTTCCACACCGAGGCTGAGGCGACCGCCATCTCGCCGACCCACGTCGAGTATCAGCAGGGTGAATCGTCCCTCCTGCTCGAGGCCGACACCGTGGTCATCGCCGGAGGGGTCCGGGCCGACCGCTCCCTGGCCGACGCCCTCCTGGCCGAAGGACACGAGGTGCACGTGGTCGGCGACGCTGCCGAGGAGTGGTACATCGAGGGTGCGGTGCGCAGCGGCCATCGGGTGGGTGCCGCCCTCTGAGCCCACCTCGCACAGATGCGGAGGCCGTCGGTAGCGTCCGGCCGTGACCGATATCCGAACCGCTCCGTCCTGGAACCCGTTCGACCCGGGCTTCCTCGTCGACCCCTATCCGACCTATGCGCGGCTCCGCGACGAGGACCCCGTGCACCGGGCGCCGATCGGCACGCTCATCGTGTCCCGCTACGACGACGTCCACAGCGTGCTGCGCGACACCGAGACCTCGGTTCGCCGCTTCGAGACCAACGTCGAGGAGTCGGCGCACATGCAGGCCCTCCGGCAGCGCAGCCTGGAGCGGGCACCCTCGATCCTCGGACTGGACCCGCCAGACCACACCCGACTCCGTGGCCTCGTCCAGCGGACCTTCACGCCCCGGGCAGTCGGCCGGATGCGTGACCAGACCACGGCCATCGTCGACGACCTGCTGGATGCGCTCTCCGGACGGGACGAGATCGACCTCATCGGCGAGTACGCCTTCGTGATCCCGTTCTCGGTGATCCACGCAATGCTCGGACTGCCGGAGACCGACGTGTCGATGGTCCGCTCCTGGTCCCACGCCCTCACCCAGACACTCGAGCCCTTCCTCACCCCCGAACAGGTGGACGCGGCGCTCGAGGGCGGTGATCTCATGGATGCCTACCTCATGGACGCCATCGCGAAGAAGCGCCGGGAACCTGCCGACGACCTGCTCACGAAGTTGATCGAGGCCGAGGAGGAGGACGACCGCATGACGGAGGAGGAGCTCCTCTCGATGGTCTCGCTCCTGTTCGTGGCAGGCCATGAGACCACTGTGAACCTGATCGGCAACGGGATCCATGCCCTTCTCGAGCACCCGGACCAACTGGCCCTCGTCCGCGACGACGAATCGGTGGATGCCACGGTCACCGACGAGCTCCTCCGCTGGGACAGCCCGGTGCAGACCTCAGGGCGACGCCTCCTGCACGACACGGTGATCTCGGGTGTCCAGGTCGCCGCCGACGAGATGGTGCTGACCGCACTCGGAAGCGCCAACCGCGATCCCGGATTCTGGGGAGACACAGCCGACCGGCTCGACGTGACCCGGACGGACGCCGCCCGCCACGTCTCCTTCGGCAGCGGCGTCCACCACTGCCTCGGCGCCGCTCTCGCCCGCATGGAGGGGGAAATCGCCATCACCCGCCTGGTCCGACGGTTCCCCGACCTGTCCCTCGCCTCCGAGCCGACCTTCAACGCCCGGATCATCCTGCGGGGACGCAGCACCCTTCCGGTGGGCCTGGGAGCCGCCGCCTAGGATCCGACCCGGGCCTTCGACGACGCCGTCACCATGCGCCCGGGGCAGGCGATCGCACAGAAGGCCGCTCCGACGAACATCGTGACGGCCATGAAGGCCCACGCCCGGTCGAAGGCGGCCGGGCGTCCCAGGGGAAGTGCCGCAGCGAAGACCGCCATCCCGACAGCCACACCGACGGCGAATCCGAGGGTCGAGGTCGTGCGCAGCGTGGCACTTGCCGTACCGAATCGCGCCGACGGCACCTCCCGGAGGCCGAGTGAGCTGAAAGTCGCGAACGTGCACGACACGCCCACGCCCAGAAACAGCAGTGCCGGCAGGACGTCGGCGGCATAGTCGGACTCTGCTCCCACGCGTAGCCACAGCCAGGTCGGTGAGAGCCCGGCCACCGTACATCCGAACACCAACAGGTTCCGGTGGCCGACCCGGTCCGCGATCGACCCCACGGGACCACCGAGGAATGCCGCCAGCAACGGTCCCGGAACCACCCCGAACCCGGCGGCCAGAGGGGACCAACCCCAGTATTCCTGGAGGAGGAGCGTGTTGAACAGGACGATGCAGATGAACGAGGTGGTGAAGAAGAGTTGCCCCGATGCTGCCGACCAGAACGACCGGATCCGGAAGAGGTCCAGGTCGAGCAGCGGCTCCGGATGCGCCATCGAGCGGACCACGACAACGCCCATGAGCAGAACCCCGACCAGCGCCGACGCCAGGGTCGCTCCCGAGCCGTAGCCCCAACTGCCGCCCTGCACGACCGCCACCAGCACGAGCGCCACGCCGAGGGTGCCGGCCGGTACTCCGAGCACGTCGAACCGTCCGGTGGCGTCGGGGTCCCGGCTCTCCCGGACGAACCGGGGGGTGAGAACGAGCAGCAGGGCGCCGATCGGGACGTTGACGAGGAACACCCACCGCCAGGACAGCAGGTCGAGGAGAACGGCGCCGACCGAGGGACCCAGCGCTGCCCCGAGGGCTGCCGACGCCCCCCATATGCCGAGCACCATCGACCGGCGCTCCAGTGGGAAGTCTGGCAGGACCATCGACAGCGATGTGGGGCCGATCACCGAACTGCCGATCCCCTGGAGGACGCGTGCAGCGATCAGGAATCCGGTCGTGGGTGCCAGCCCGCAACACAATGACCCCACGACGAAGACGGCCACACCGATCAGGAACATCCGCAGGCGACCACGTTGGTCCGCCAGCCGTCCGGCGATCAGCAGGAAGGCGCCGACCGCCACCGAGTAGCCCGACAGCACCCACGACAACCCGACCTCCGATGCTCCGAAGTCCCGTCGGATGGACGGGAACGCCACGTTCACGATGGAGACGTCTATGACCGTGATCAGCGCGGCGAGGGTCGACACCGCGAGCGCAAGCCATGCCCGCCGCTCGACCGCCGTCCCCTCCCCTGCCTGCATCCCGGTGACGTTACGAGCGGACCCCGGACGATGACGAACCCTGCCCGGTCGGGGGCATACTGTCGCATGCACAGGGGGCGGTAGGCCCCGTCGTCAGACGGCACCATTCCCGGAGGCGTGCATCGAGGCAACAAGGGAAATCGAGGGAGGGGAGCAGCGATGGCGAACGAGGTACGGGCGGCAATGGTCCAGACGGCCTGGACCGGCGACAAGGAGTCGATGATCGACCTCCACGAGAAGTACCTGCGTGAGGCCGCCGAGGCCGGCGCCCAGGTGATGTGCTTCCAGGAACTGTTCTACGGGCCCTACTTCTGCCAGGTCCAGGACGCCGAGTTCTACAGCTACACCGAGGCCATCCCCGACGGCCCGACCACGAAGCGTTTCCAGGAACTGGCCGCCGAGCACGGCATGGTCCTCGTCCTGCCCATGTACGAAAAGGAGCAGGAGGGCTACCTCTACAACACGGCAGCGGTCATAGACGCCGACGGCTCCTACCTCGGCAAGTACCGCAAGACCCACATCCCGCAGGTCAAGGGCTTCTGGGAGAAGTTCTACTTCCGACCGGGCAACCTGGGGTACCCGGTCTTCGAGACCGCCGTGGGCAGGGTCGGCGTGTACATCTGCTACGACCGCCACTTCCCCGAGGGATGGCGTGCGCTCGGCATCAACGGCGCCCAGATCGTGTTCAACCCGTCGGCCACCAGCCGAGGCCTCTCCTCCTACCTCTGGCAACTCGAGCAGCCGGCCTCGGCCGTCGCCAACATGTACTACGTCGGTGCCATCAACCGGGTCGGCATCGAGGACCTCGGCGACAACGACTTCTACGGCACCACCTACTTCGTCGACCCCCGCGGACAGTACGTGGGTGACGTCTGCTCCGACCAGGACCCGGAGTTGATCGTTCGCGACCTCGACTTCGACCGGATCGACGAGGTCCGCAACCAGTGGGCCTTCTACCGCGACCGCCGCCCCGACATGTACGACGGCCTCGTCGCGCCCTGAACCTCCGACCTCCAAGGAACGCACCCCGGATGACGACGAACGCAGAACTCCTCGACCGGCACCAGACGGTGCTGCCGTCATGGCTGGCGCAGTACTACGACCCGCCCATCTCGCTCGACCGTGGCGAGGGTCGACACGTATTCGACGTCGAAGGCAACCGCTACCTCGACTTCTTCGGCGGCATCCTGACCACCAGCCTCGGATACAACATCCCCGAGGTCACCGAAGCCGTACGGGAGCAGGCCGCCAAGGTCCTGCACTCGTCCACGCTCTACCTCTCGGAGCCGATGATCGAGTTGGCCGAGTTGGTCTGCGGGCTGTCGGGCATTCCCGACGCCAAGGTGTTCTTCACGACCTCGGGCACCGAGGCCAACGACGCCGCCCTGCTGCTCGCCACCTCGGCCCGACGCTCGAACCAGATCCTGGCACTGCGCAACAGCTACCACGGCCGGTCGTTCACGACCATCGCCATCACCGCCCAGCGGGCCTGGTCGCCGACCAGCGTCAGCGGCCTCTCGGTCAACTACGTGCACGGCGGCTACCGCCTCCGCAGCCCGTTCCGCGACTTCGACGACGACGCCTTCACCGACGCCTGTGTCGCCGACCTCGAGCAGGTCTTCGACATGATGACCTCGGGCGACGTGGCCGCCATGATCGCCGAGCCCATCCAGGGCGTGGGCGGCTTCGCCACCCCGCCAGACGGCTTCTTCGGTGCCATGAAGAAGGAGCTCGACAACCGCGGCGTCCTTTTCATCAGCGACGAGGTTCAGACCGGCTGGGGCCGGACCGGCGACCACTTCTGGGGCTACCAGGCACACGGCATCACCCCCGACCTCATGACCTTCGCCAAGGGAGTCGGCAACGGCCTCGCCCTCGGTGGCGTGATCGCATCGGCCGAACTGCTCGATTCGCTGCCGGGGAACTCCATCTCCACGTTCGGCGGGAACCCGCTGAGCAGCGCAGGTGCCCTGGCCACAATCCGGTACATGCTCGACCACGACCTCCAGGGCAACGCGAAGCGGATGGGCGCCCGCCTCGCAGGCCACCTGCAGCCCGCCGTCGATTCCTCGTCCACGGTCGCCGAACTGCGCGGACGGGGGCTGATGCTGGCGCTCGAAACCGTGCAGCCCGGTGGCATCGCCCCGAACGCGAATGCCGCCGGCCGGATCATGGAAGAAGCGCGTGCGGCCGGCCTCCTCATCGGCAAGGGCGGGCTGTACGGCAACGTGCTGCGCATCGCACCGCCGATGACCGTGACCGAGGCCGAGATCGATACGGCCGGTGAGGTCCTGACCGGCATCATCGGACGACTTGACTGAAGTCGGGTCGGGAACGACGGGAAACACCCGAATCACACAAGAGACAGGGAAGCGAGGGTCGCCATGACGACGCTGATCCAGAACGGCACCGTGGTCACCGCCACGGGCCGCCACGAGGCCGACGTGCTCATCGACGGCACCACGATTGCCGCCGTGCTCCAACCCGGCTCCGATGCCGCCGCCTCAGCGGCAGGCGGCGCCGACCGGGTCATCGATGCCACGGGCAAGTACGTCGTACCGGGGGGCATCGACTGCCACACCCACATGGAACTGCCGTTCGGGGGCACGTTCGCGTCCGACACCTTCGAGATCGGCACGCGGGCGGCAGCGTGGGGCGGCACCACGACGATCATCGACTTCGCCGTCCAGCGGGTCGGTGAGAACGTGCGTGAGAGCCTCGACGCCTGGTTCGCCAAGTCCGAGGGCGAGTGCGCCATCGACTACGCCTTCCACATGATCCTGGGCGATGTCGACGACGCCGCCCTCAAGGAGATGGACAGCCTCGTCGCCGAGGGAATCACCAGCTTCAAGCTGTTCATGGCCTACCCGGGCGTCTTCTACAGCGACGACGCCCAGATCTTCCGGGCCATGCAGGTCGCCGCCGAGAACGGCGCCATGATCTGCATGCACGCCGAGAACGGGATCGCCATCGACGTGCTCGGCGAGCAGGCGGCCGCCCGGGGACAGACCGGCCCGATCTTCCACGGAATCACGCGACACCCGCGCTTCGAGGGCGAGGCCACCAACCGGGCGATCCAGTTGGCGTTGGTCGCCGGGGCGCCCGTCTACTTCGTTCACCTCTCGGCCAGCGAGGCCCTCGAACGCGTCGCCGAGGCCCGCGACCAGGGCCACAACGTCTACGCCGAGACCTGCCCCCAGTACCTGTACCTCAACCTCGAGGACCACCTGGGAGCCCCCGGCTTCGCCGGCGCCGGCTACGTCTGCTCACCGCCACTGCGCACCAAGCACGAGCACCACCACGCCGACCTCTGGCAGGGCCTGCGCACCAACGACCTGGCCATCGTGTCCACCGACCACTGTCCCTTCTGCATGAAGGAGCAGAAGGAGCTCGGCCTCGACGACTTCCGGGCGATACCGAACGGCATAGGCGGCGTCGAACACCGCATGGACCTCATCTACCAGGGCGTCGTGATGGGAGAGCTCACGCTGGAACGCTGGGTCGAGACCTGCTCGACGACTCCGGCCCGCATGTTCGGCCTCTACCCGCAGAAGGGCGTGATCGCCCCGGGCGCCGACGCCGACATCGTCCTCTACGACCCCAACGGCACAACGAACATCTCGGTAGACACCCACCACATGAGCATGGACTACTCCGCCTACGAGGGCATCCAGATCGACGGCAAGGTCGACACGGTCCTCTCGAAGGGCAAGGTCCTCATCGACGACGACGCCTACCACGGCACGAAGGGCGACGGCGCCTACCTGCGCCGCGGCCTGTCGACCTACCTGACCTGACCGGAGCACACATGCAGCAGATCCACCACCTGATCGACGGTGAGGACGTCCCCACCAGGTCCGGTCGGTCCGGCCCGGTGTCGAACCCCGCCACCGGCGACCAGACCGGCGAGGTCGGCTTCGCGTCGGTCGAGGAGGTCGATCGTGCGGTCGCCTCTTCCAAGGCGGCCTTCGATGAATGGCGCAACGTCTCGATCGCCCGACGCACCAGGTTCCTCCACGACTTCCGCAACCTGGTCGTCGCCAACGCCGATGAGATCGCCGTGCGGCTCACCGCCGAGCATGGAAAGGTCGGTGACGACGCCCGCGGCGAGGTCACCCGGGGCATCGAGAACATCGAGTTCGCCTGCGGTCTCGCCGAAGCCCTCAAGGGCACCTACAGCGAACAGGCATCTTCCGGCGTCGACGTCTACACCGTGCGCCAACCGCTCGGCGTGTGCGCCGGCATCACCCCGTTCAACTTCCCGGCCATGGTGCCGCTCTGGATGTTGCCCAACGCCGTGGCATGCGGCAACACCTTCGTCCTGAAGCCCTCAGAGCGCGACCCCTCGGCGCCACGCTTCATCGTCGAGTTGGCGCAGGAGGCCGGCTTCCCGCCCGGCGTCGTGAACCTGGTCAACGGCGACAAGGTGGCGGTCAACCGCATCCTCGACCATCCGGACGTGGCTGCCGTCAGCTTCGTGGGCTCGACCCCGATCGCCCGCTACGTGTACTCCAGCGGTACCGCCAACGGCAAGCGCGTCCAGGCACTGGGCGGTGCCAAGAACCACATGGTCGTCCTGCCCGACGCCGACCTCGACCTGGCAGCCGATGCGGCGGTCTCGGCCGCCTACGGCTCGGCCGGAGAGCGGTGCATGGCGATCTCGGTGGTCGTCGCCGTGGGCGACATCGCAGACGACCTCGTCGAACGCATCCGGGTCCGAATGGACAAGCTCGTGATCGGCCCCGGTGACGACCCGGCGTCCGAGATGGGACCCCTCATCACCCGTGAACATCGTGACCGGGTGGCCGGCTACGTAGGGAGCGGTGCCGACGAGGGGGCGACCGTCGTCGTCGACGGTCGGGAGCAGGCCTTCGACGGTGACGGCTACTTCCTGGGGGTGTCGCTGCTCGACCACGTCACCACCGACATGCAGGTGTACCGCGACGAGGTCTTCGGTCCGGTCCTGTCCGTGGTCCGCAGCGACACCTACCACGAGGCAGTGCAGATGATCGCCGACAACCAGTACGGCAACGGAGCCGCCATCTTCACCCGCGACGGTGGCGCGGCACACCGGTTCCAGCGGGACGCCGAAGCCGGCATGGTCGGCATCAACGTGCCGATCCCGGTGCCGGTCGGCTACCACTCGTTCGGTGGCTGGAACGACTCGCTGTTCGGCGACACCACCATGTACGGCCCTGAAGGGCTGCGGTTCTACACCCGACCAAAGGTGATCACCAGCCGGTGGCCCGACCCGTCTACCAGCACGGTCGACCTCGGGTTCCCGCAGAACGACTGACCGGGCCAAGGCCGGAGAACAGGGAAAGCGAGAGCCATGGACTTCGGAGTGGTGTTGCAGGCCGATCCGCCGGCGATGCGGGTCGTTGAGATCGCCCAGCGGGCCGAGGAACTGGGCTTCACCCACGCCTACACGTTCGACAGCCACGTGCTGTGGCAGGAGCCGTTCGTTATCCATTCGGCGATGCTGGCCGCTACCAGAGACATGGTCGTCGGACCGATGGTGACCAATCCGGGCACCCGGGACTGGACCGTCACCGCATCGGTCTTCGCCACCCTCAACGAGATGTACGGCGAGCGCACGGTCTGTGGCATCGGCCGTGGCGACTCGGCCATGCGCGTGATCGGCTATCCGTCGTGCAACCTGGCCACGCTCGAGGAGGCCATGGGTGTCATCAAGGGCCTCGCCGAGGGTGGCGAGGTCGACTACAACGGCACCCGCCAGACCTTCCCGTGGTGTGACAGCGGCTCGCTCCCGATGTGGATGGCCGCCTACGGTCCGAAGGCGCTCGCTCTCTGCGGCCGCAAGGCTGACGGCTTCATCCTCCAATTGGCGGACCCGCAGATCGCGGCGTGGACGATCGGAGCCGTGCGTCGCGCCGCCGAGGAGGCCGGACGCGATCCGGACTCGATCACGATCTGTGTCGTGGCGCCGGCCTACGTCGGCGACGACATCGCCCACCAGCGCGACCAGGTCCGATGGTTCGGCGGCATGGTCGGCAACCATGTAGCCGACCTGGTCGGCCGCTACGGCACCGACGGAACGGCCATCCCGCAGGCGCTCACCGACTACATCGAGGGTCGAAAGGGCTACGACTACAGCGAGCACGGCCGGGCCGGCGCCGAACACACCGAGTTCGTGCCCGACGAGGTCATCGACCGCTTCTGCATCCTCGGCGACGAGGCGGCCCACATCGCCCGACTCGAGGAACTCCGCAACCTCGGCGTCGACCAGTTCGCCATCTACCTGATGCACGACCAGCAGGACGAGACGCTCGACGCCTACGGTCGACACGTCATGCCCGCGCTCTCCGGCAACTGAAGGAAACGCCGACCGGTCGTCGGTGGCTCCCGGCCGACCCGTTCCCCCACCGCCCGTTCCGAGACCGAACCGAGAGGACAGGATGAGTTCGCTGTTCACAACCCGCAAGACCAGCGTGACCATCGTGGAGACCCACCACGATTTCGGACCACCTCCAGGCAGCCCTTCCCGGAAGGGAGCGGTCGCGGCGGTCGTGGACAACCCCTTCGTCGGGGAATACGTGGCGGACCTGAGCCCCGCGACCGATGAGTTGCGGGCGCTGGGACTGGAACTCGGAGAGTTGCTCATCGGCCACCTCGGTGGGGACCCCGATGCAATCGATGGCTACGGCAAGGGGGCGATTGTCGGTGCAGCGGGTGAGATCGAACACGGAGCCATGTGGCACATCCCCGGCGGTGGCGGGATGCGGGCCGCCCTCGGCAAGGGGGAGGCCATCGTCGCCTCCACCAAGAAGGTCGGACCGCTCGGTGCGAGGATCGACATCCCCCTGACCCACCTCGAATGGTCCTATGTCGGTAGCCATTACGACGCCATCGAGGTGGGGGTTCCCGACGCACCACGCCCGCATGAGTTGGTGCTCATCCTGGCCATGGCGATCGGCGGACGGGTCAATGCCCGACTGGTCGGCGGCTTCGGCCTCGATGATCGTGGCCAACCCGGTGTCCCGGCATGAGGATCTCGTGCATGGGCCTCGGGCGCATGGGTTGGCACATCGCAGCGCACCTGGCGGGTCACGATGACCTGCATGACCTTGTGGTCTTCGACGTCGTCGAAGACCACGGACCTCGGTGGGTCGCCGAGCACGGGGGCAGGGCGGCCGATTCAGTGGCAGCAGCGGTCGCCGACGCAGAGTTCGTCATCACCTCGCTGCCCTCGGATCGCGAGTTGCAGGTCGTGGCCGACGAACTGGTCCCTGCGATCCCAGGTGGGGCGATCTGGGTCGATCACTCGACTACGTCTGCACGGATCGCCAGGGAAGTCGGCGACCGCATGTCGGCAGTCGACGCACACTTTCTGGATGCACCGGTCTCGGGAGGTGTCGACGGGGCGCGGAAGGGATCGCTCACGGTGATGGCCGGAGGCGATGAGGACGCATTCTCAAGGGCCGTACCGGTCATGGAGGCGTACGCAGCGCGGGTTCGACGCATGGGTGACACGGGTGCGGGCCAACTGACCAAGATGACGAACCAGATCTGTGTCGTCGGGCTCTGCCAGGCGCTTGCCGAAGGACTCGACTTTGCCTCCCGGGCCGGGCTCGATGTCGAAGACGTGGTTCAGGCGATGTTGCAGGGGTCTTCGACGTCCTGGCAGATGGAGAATCGAGCCGACAAGATGTCGGCGGGCGACTATGACTTCGGGTTCTCCACCACCCTCATGCGCAAGGACATCGGGCTCGTTCTCGACGAGGCCTCGGCAATGAGCATCTCCCTTCCCGTCACGGCACTCGTCGGCCAGTTCCTGGCAGACGTCGACGCAATGGGTGGAGCCGATTGGGACTGGTGCAGCCTCATGGAGAGGCAGCGCCGGTTCGGCCCCGGCATTGCACCGCCGGGCGAAGCCGACGGTCGGTGAGACGATGAACGGTGGACGAGCCTTGCGAATGCTTGCAACAGCGTTTGCCGCCGTCGTACTCGTCGTCCTGCACTGGGAGGGCTACAAGTGGGTCGGCCAGCAGACCGGCGACCGCGTACCCGGCACGGACATCGAACTCCTGGTCGACACCGATGACCTGACCATGCCGCACGCCAAGGACATCCTCGGTGAGTTCGTGGTCGATGTCCGCGACGGGCGCAGCACGCTACCCATGTCGCTCTACCTCCTGAAGAAGGCCTGGTTCACGCTGCAGGAGGCGGCGATCGGCTTCTTCCTCGGCCTGGTCGTCGGCCTGGCGCTGGCGGTACTCATGCTCCGCTGGCGTGTCGTGGAACGCGGGCTGCTGCCCTGGATCAACGTCTCGCAGACCGTGCCGCTGATCGCCCTGGCGCCGATCATCGTCACATGGGGACGCCTGAACGACCTGCCGGACCTGCTCAGCATCTCGCTCATCGCCGCCTACCTGACCTTCTTCCCGGTCGCCGTGAGCGCCCTGCGTGGACTCCAGTCTCCGAATGCCGCCGATGTGGAGTTGATGCGCAGCTACGCGGCGTCCTGGCGGACGACGCTGTTCAAGCTGCGGCTTCCGGCGGCCCGGGCCTACCTCTTTCCTGCGTTCAAGATCGCCGCCACCCTCAGCGTGGTCGGAGCAATCGTCGGCGAGATCTCCATCGGCACCAAGACAGGTCTCGGCAGGGCGATACTCGAGTTCGCCCAGCGCTATGCGGTGTTCCCCGAGCGCCTCTACGCTTCGGTGATCGGAGCAGCGGCCCTGGGCCTCTCGGTCTTCGGCCTCATCACGCTGGCCGAGCGGATGTTCGTCGGCAGGACCAGGGAGGCCTCGACATGAACGGTGACGCCGTAGTCGTCACGGAAGTCGAGAAGGTCTTCGGCCGGGGCAGCGCCGAAGAGGTCACGGCCCTTTCCGGAGTCGACCTCACCATCGCACCCGGAGAGTTCGTCACCCTGATCGGCCCCTCGGGGTGTGGCAAGTCGACCTTCCTCCGCCTCATCGGCGACCTGCTCGAGCCGACGGCGGGATCGGTCGAGGTCTTCGGCAAGTCGGCCCACCAGGCCCGGATGGACCAGGACTACGGGATGGTCTTCCAGCACGCCGGGCTCTTCGACTGGCGCAAGGTGGTGGCCAACATCGAACTGCCGCTCGAGCTCAGGGGTTGGTCGAAGGCCGACCGGGCGGCCCGTTCACGGGAGATGCTCGACCTAGTCAAGTTGCCGGACTTCGGAGGCCACTACCCCCGGCAGTTGTCAGGCGGCATGCAGCAGCGGGTCGCCATCGCCCGGGCGCTTTCGTTCGAACCCCGCCTGCTCCTGATGGACGAACCCTTCGGAGCCCTCGACGAGATGACCCGTGAGCACATGCAGGGCGAACTCCTGAGGATCTGGAGCGAGACGGACACGACCGTCGTCTTCGTCACGCATTCCATCTCCGAGTCGGCGTTCCTGTCGAATCGTGTCGTCGTGCTGTCGCCCCGGCCGGGACGCATCCACTCGATCGTCGAGGTCGACCTCGGTGAGCGCAACGAGGACACCCGTGAGGACCCGAGGTTCTTCGAGGCTTCGACCGAGGTTCGCGAGGCCCTGCGTGCCGTGGAGGACGGATCGTGAGCGCCGGCAGGCTCCGTGCCCTGGTGCCCCCGTTGGCCACCGGCGCCATGTTCCTCGGGGCATGGGAGGGCGGCGTACGACTGCTCGGGATCCGCGAGTTTCTGCTGCCCCGGCCGACGTCGATATGGGCGCAACTCACCGGCCAGTGGCCGACGCTCCGGCACGCCGGCTGGGAAACCGGTCGCATTGCCGTCAGCGGGCTCGTCGTCGGCATCATCGCCGGCGTACTCCTGGCAGTTCTCACCACACGCTTTCGCACCGTCAACGAGGGCCTCACCCCGTTGGCGGTGGCGGTCAACGCCACGCCGATCGTCGCCCTGGCGCCGATCTTCAATGCCTGGTTCGGCATCACGGGAACGCTCAGCAACCAGGCGGTCGTGGTTGCCGTGGTGTTCTTCCCCGTCTTCATCAATACCGCCAAGGGCCTCGCCGAGGTGCACCCCGACGAGATCGAGCTGATGCGCTCCTACGCCGCGGGCGAGTGGACGATCCTGCGCGAGGTCCGCATCCCCAACGCCCTGCCGTTCTTCGCCAACGCCCTGCGCCTGGTGGCGCCCCTGTCCGTGATCGCCGCCATCGTTGCCGAATACTTCGGCGGCCCGCAGGATCGGATCGGCAACGTCATCACGTCCAATGCGGGATTCGCCCGCTACGACGCCGCCTGGGCCGCCATCGCCGTCGCATCGGCGGTGGGCCTTGCACTCTTCGCTTCGGCATTGCTCCTCGAACGTGTAAGTATGCCTTGGCGCCTTGCAGGTGTGGAGGGCGAGTCAACAACCAAGCTCTGAGGAGGACAACATGAAGGCAAGACAATTCACCAGAGTGGCATGTGCCGTAATGGCGCTGATGCTGCTCGCCGGAGCCTGTGGCTCGGACGAGAGGATCGCCGCCACCGGCGACTGCGACACCGTCGACAGCGTCAGCCTTCAGTTGCAGTGGGTCACCCAGGCCCAGTTCGCCGGCTACTTCGCTGCCGTCGACAAGGAGATCTACGACAAGTACTGCCTCGACGTGGCCATCCTCGAAGGCGGCGTCGACATCGTGCCGCAGCAGCAGTTGGCCTCCGGGGCTGTCGACTTCGCCGTGTCGTGGGTGCCCAAGGCCCTTGTTTCGCGCGAGGAGGGCGCCAACATCGTCAACGTGGCCCAGATCTTCCAACGGTCCGGCACCCTGCAGGTGTCGTGGGCCGACTCGGGGATCAACGGTCCCGCCGACCTGGCCGGAAAGGTCGTCGGCAACTGGGGCTGGGGCAACGAGTTCGAGCTCCTCGCCGGCGCCGGGAGTGCCGGCCTCGACCCGTCGACCGACTTCGAGCTGGTGCAGCAGTCATTCGACATGCTGGCGTTGCTCAAGGGCGAGATCGACGCTTCGCAGGCGATGATCTACAACGAGTACGCCCAGGTCCTGGAGGCCGTGAACCCGGACACCGGTGAACTCTATGTGGCCTCCGACCTTTCGGTCATCGACTGGAACGACGTCGGCACGGCGATGCTCCAGGACGCCATCTGGGCCGATGGTGCCCGCCTGACCGAAGCCGGCTACCAGGACCTGACCAAGCGCTTCGTGGCCGGCTCGCTCGAGGGCTGGGCGTATTGCAGGGACAACAGCTCGAACTGCGTCGACATCGTGCTCGCCAACGGCTCGGCGTTGGGTGCCTCGCACCAGGCGTGGCAGATGAACGAGATCAACGGCCTCATCTGGCCGTCGCCGAACGGCGTCGGCATGATGGATGCGGACCTCTGGGCGCAGACCGTCGCCGTTGCCACCAGCCAGCCGATCCTGACGGCGGCACCCGACGCCGGTGCCTACACCACCGGGTACGTCGAGGCGGCGCTTGCGTCGCTCAACGGCCGGGGCATGGACACGGTCGGCACGAGTTGGCAGCGGGTCGAGGTCACGCTCAACGAGGGCGGCGAGTAACTCCCGTTCCGCCTATCGGACACAGGGCGGTCCGACGCACATGCGTCGGACCGCCCGTCCGGTGAGTGACAGTCGCAGGCCGCCCGCCGGCATGTCCGGAGTTGTGGCGCGCCTTGCCCTGGTCGTCGTCGGCCAGGTCTGCTTCGGCATCGGTATTGGCCTGCTGTTCCTGGCCGACCTCGGCGTAGGTCCGTGGGACGTGCTGCACGACGGCCTGTCGGGACGGTTGGACCGGGCTCCGGGCACTGTGATCATCGGGCTCGGGGCGATCCTCCTCCTCCTCCTGGTCCTGTTCCGGCAACCCATCGGCCCTGCGACGGTCACCAACGTGGTGATCATCGGAACCACGTTGAACCTCCTCCTGGGGGTGTTCGAGACGCCGTCGACGTATGTGGCCCGACTGGTCCTGGTGTCGGGTGCGCCCCTGCTGGTGGCGCTGGGCTCGATGGTCTACCTGGGGGCGGGGATCGGGGTGGGTCCGCGCGACGGCCTGATGACGGCGCTGATCGACACCGGGCTTTCGACGCGGGCGGCCCGGACGCTGCTCGAGGTGACCGTGCTGGTCGGTGGCCTCGCCCTCGGTGGTTCGGTGGGCGTGGGTACCGTCATGTTCGCCCTCCTCGTGGGGCCTTCTCTCCACCGTCTCCAACACAGGGTCTGGCCGGGCTGGTCCGAACCCCCCGGATGGGTCTTTCGCAGGGGCTGACCGCGTTACGCCGCGTTGGCGCGACCAGCGGGTGGAGTCCTACGGTTCTGACAGGGATATGTCCGCCGTGTCCCATCACGGCGCCGGAGCCGCAGATGCCGCAGAGCCGGGTCCGCAGCACCATCCAGTCGTCGCCAGCCAGTGACGGTGCATCGACGATCGACGCTCTCGCCGACCATGCCGTGGCGGCAGGTTCAGCCGCCTGACGAACCGGGGGCCTCGAACGTGGCTTCGTCGACCCCCAGGTCGTCGGCATGCCGGAGCGCCCACCTGCGGTTGACCGGGTCGAGGTGGTTGGCGCCTCCGGCGAACCAGGAGTACGGGAGTTCGTCGTCGACCCAACCCCCCCGGCCGAGCCGGTACCCCCCGCTCACGCCGAAGCGTCCGTCGAGGAGGTACAGGCCGGCACAAACACCATCGGCATCGACGTCCAC
>DCXR01000083.1:14025-23503 GCA_002329075.1 Candidatus Neomicrothrix sp. UBA2131 | reverse complement strand
CGGGGGAACTGAGTCGAGATCAACGAGTGCAGCGCCATCGCCACCTTCTTGGCCGGCAGGAAGTTGCCGCGTATCGACATCGACCACGACAGGTCCAGCATCAGCACGGTGGCGACCTGCACGGTGGCTTCGGTGCGCTCGACCTCGAAGTCCTCGGGCGTGAGCTGCACCGGCGTGCCGGCACCGTTGCGGGTGACGGCGTTGCGCAGGGTGCGCTCGATGTGAAGGTTGAACGCGTCACCGAACTCGTAGGGCTTGGTCGTGTACTCGCGTTCATGGCCGCCGCCGGTCCGTTCCATGTCGTGGCGTCCAGCCCGGTCGTGCAGGAGCCGGCGGTAGAGGTCGCCGAGGGCGTTCTGGCCGAGGCGGCGTATCGCCCGGGGCGTCAGGGTCAACTGGCCCTCGTCGTTGTCGACGAGGCCCGCCTCCTCGAGCATCCGGGCCAGTTCGGACAGCCGTTCGAGGCTCTCAGCAGACTGGTCGCCCAGCAGGTCGCGCACCCGATCGATGTCGACCTCGGCGAGCGCCCCGGGGCTCGACGCCCCCCGTAGCATCTGCTCCAACTGGTCCAGGTCGGCCAGGTCCTCGAACAGTTCCATCGCCTCACCCATGTCGAGCGGGTCCTGGCCGGTGAGGTCACGCTGCTGCTCCCAGCCCATCTGGGGGAACAGCTCGCGCAGGTTGTCGCCCAGTTGGTCCATCTGCCACTGCAGGTCCATGTCCTCGAGCAGTTGCTCGGACAGTTCCCGGATCTGGGCCCGCTGCTCCGGGGTCATGGAGTTGATCATCTGCTGCATCGCCGCCATCCGCCGGGCCATCACCTCGAGCAGCTCGTCGAGGGTCTGCGGGTTCTCCGGGAAGAAGTCGCCGAAGCGCTCCATGAACCCGTCGAAGTCGGGTACCTCGCCGACCCGGCGCTGCTCGAGCATCCGGTTCAACTCGGCCAGCATGTCCTTCATCCGGGCCAGGTCCTCAGGCGAGAGGTTCTCCATGGCGCCGGCCATCTGGTCGACCGCCTGTTGCATCAACTGCCTGCGGAGTTCCTCCAGGAGCTCCTCGAAGCGCTCGGCGGCCTCGGCCGAGGTGAAGTCGTAGTCCGTCAGGCCGCGGACCTGGCCGGCGAGGTTCTCGTGCTCGATCAGGTCGAGGTCCTGCCGGCGGCGCTCTGCAGATTCCGCCACCACCTCGTCGTCGCTGCCTTCGAGTTCGCCCAACGAACCCCGCTCTGTCTCCATGACTTCGCCGAGCGCATCGCGGATCTCGTCGTAGACGCCACCGAGGTCGTGCGACTCGAGCATCTCCTGACGCTGTTGGCGCAACTGCTCGAGCATCTCCCACAGGCCCTGGAGGCGCTCACCGTCGACCTCGAGTCCGTCGCGGAGGATGCGTCGCAGGGCGTCGTTGGGGTCTCCGTGTTCGATCAGCTCGTCGCCCATGGCCCGGAGCAGGGCATCGGCGTCGAGGTCCGGCCCGGACTGGGTGCCGTCCCAGCGCGAGTAGGTGAAGCGCCTCGGCTCCCGGCGGCGTCGACGCCCCGGCCTCTCGCCCCTCACTCGCATCGCCCGACCGTGGGACCGGTCCTGCTGTCCGCGCTCACCAGTCGGCGCCCTCGGCCGCCAGGCGGCGGGCCCGGCCGATCAGGTCGAGCACCAGTTGGGCGATGAACTCGCTGGCCTCGCGGGTCGGGTCCTCGGACTGGCGCACATACACCCCCTCGAGCATGCAGGCCAGCTTGAACGTGGTCATGGCGGCGTACCACCCCAGCGCCGCGGGCTGCCGACCCGAACGCTCCGACCACCGGGCCACGGCCTCGGCACGGGTCGGCAGGTCGGGGTCAGCGTCGTCCCAGCCGGCCAGCAGGTAGCCGAGGTCCATCAGCGGGTCGCCGACGGTGGCGTTCTCCCAGTCGAGCACCGCCAGCAGCCGGGTCTGGGCGTCCTGCCCGACCAACGGGGCGAACAGCATGTTGTGGCGGTTGTAGTCGCCATGCATGATCCCGGGGACCGTGTTCGACGGCCGGTTGGCGGCCAGCCAGGTGGTGACCTCGTCGACGCCGGGAATCTCCCGCTGCTGGTACGACTCGAGCTGGCCCCGCCAGCGGTCGACCTGGCGCTCCAGGAACCCCTCGAGTCGACCCAGGTCGGCGATTCCCGCCGCCTCGTGGTCGACGGCGGCCAGGGCACCGAGGGCGTCGAGCATCTCCTCGGCGATCCGAAGGGATGCCGCCGGGCCACCCAGTTCTTCGGGGATCGGTTCGCCGGCGATGCGGCCGTCGACGAACTCCATGACGTAGAAGACGGCTCCGGTGACCTCCGGGTCGGTGCACAGCGCCAACGGCTCGGCGTGCGGAACGCCGGTGCCCGCCAGCGCCCGCTGGAACCGGAACTCGCGTTCCATGATCCGGTTGGCGCCGTCGACCGACAACGGCACCGCCGCCGGCCGTCGTAGCACCCACCGCTGCTCCCCCCGGTGCGCCACGAACACCTCGTTGGACTCGCCCATGGCGATGCGCTCGAAGTACAGGTCGGCACCTCTACCCAGGTCGACCTCGTCGAACCAGCGCCGCAACGGCTCGATGTGCAGCAGGCCCGGGAACGGGTCGGGGTTCAACCCGGGACTGGTGCCGTCGGCCTCGTTCACGGCGCGACCGTAGGCGACCGTAGCGAGGGCCGGGCTCAAGGTTCCGGTTGGCCGTGACCACACCTCGCCCCTTAGCGTCTCAGGACACGCCAGTACCCCAGACCGGGAGCCTCCCATGCCGATCAACCCCGATGCCGCCGGATCCGTCGGCGAACCCAGCGAGGTCTCCTGGACCTCGAAGGACAGCCTGCTCTACGCCCTGGGCGTCGGCGCCGGCGTCGCCGACCCCACCGGCTTCGAACTCGAGTTCACGACCGAGAACAGCAACGGCGTCACGCAGGCGGCGCTGCCCACTCAGGTGGTCGTCATGGGCGGTGGTCGCACCCCGGGCTTCGGAGACTTCAACCCGATGTTCCTGCTCCACGCCGAACAGCACATTACCCTCCATCGACCGCTGCCGGCCGAGGGCACCGCCATCGCCACCGGCAGGGTCGCCGAGATCTACGACAAGAGCAAGGCGGCGCTGGTCTACCTCGAGTCCGACGTGGCCGACGCCGACGGCAACCCGATGTGGACCACCCGTTCCGGCCTGTTCATCGGCGGCGAGGGCGGCTGGGGCGGCGACCGCGGCCCGGCCAACACCTGGGAACTCCCCGACCGTGCCGCCGACCAGGTGGTGTCGTACCCCACCCGCGCCGACCAGGCGCTGCTCTACCGGCTCAACGGCGACCGCAACCCGCTGCACTCCGACCCCACGTTCGCCGCCGGCGCCGGCTTCGATGCGCCGATCCTCCACGGCCTGTGCACCTACGGGTTCACGGGCCGGGCGCTGCTGCACGCCATGTGCGACTCGGATCCTGCCCGGTTTGCCAGCATGGGCGGCCGGTTCAAGTCGCCCGTGGTGCCCGGCGAGACCCTCGAGGTGCACGTCTGGGACCAGGGCGACGAGGTCCTGTTCCAGACCCGGGCCACCGACGACCGCGTGGTGTTCGACGGCGGCGTGCTCACCAGGCACTGATCCCGGCAGCAACCATGCCGCTGCCCGAGGGTTTCCGCTGGGGCGCCACCGCCTCATCGGTGTCGGCCGACGGCGTGGCCCCCACCGCCGACTGGTCGACCTGGGAACGCGATGACCTGGTGCCCCGTTCCGGCGCCGGAGGAGGCTTCACCAGCGACTACACCGACGACCTCGATCTGGCGGCCAGGATCGGGTTGACCGACGTCCGGGTCACCGTCGAATGGGCCCGGGTCGAGCCACGCCCCGGGGTCGTCGACTCGGGCGTAGTCGACCACTACCGCGAGGTCCTGGGCGCCGCCGGCGAGGCCGGCCTGGACACATGGGTGACGCTGCACCACACGTCGCTTCCCGGCTGGTTCGCCGAGGACGAGCGGGGCTTCCGGGACGCCTCGTCACGCACCCGCTTCTGGGCCCGTCACGTCGACCGCACCGCCGAGCAGTTCGACGACCTGGCCACCGGCTGGGCACCCATCGAGGACCCGATCGGCTGGGCGCTGCGGGGCTTCCTGCTCGGCGCCCGCCCACCCGGCAGGCGTGACCCGGAGCGGGCCCGGGAGGCTGTCGAGGGCATCGTCGAGGCGGCCTTCGATGCCTGGCGGCTGTTGTCCTCGGGTCGCCAGCCGGTCATGGCGGTGCTGGGCCTGCCGAGTGTGGTGCCGGTCGATGCCGAGGCCCGCCCGGAGGCCCGCCTGTGGGAGTCGGTGCTCTGGGACACGTGGCTGCGGGCGCTCGGCGACGGCGAGTTCGCCCTGCCCTGGAAGGCGGCCGTCGACCGTCCCGACCTGCAGCACGTCGTCGACCTGGTCGGTGTCGTCGCCGACCACCCGGTCGGCATCGACCGGCACGGGGCGTTCCACCCGTACCCGGCCGACGGTCGCACCGACGGCAGCGGCTTCTGCCCGGTGCCCGAGGAGTTGGGCGTCGTACTGCGTCGGGTCCACGAGGTGCTGCCCGACAATGACCTCGTGGTCGCCGCCACCGGCGTCGGCACCACCGACGACGACTGGCGCGACGAACTCCTCACGGCCACCGTCGGCCAGGTCGAATCAGCCGTCGCCGACGGCGTGCCCGTCACCGGCCTGTTCCACGACTCGCTGGTCGACGGCTACGAGTGGACCCGCGGCTTCGACGCCCCCCGGGGCCTCGTGACCAGGGACCGCCGCCTCAAGGAGAGCGGCCGCAACCTCAGCCAAAGAATCACCGGCCACCCCCCGGACGCGTCCCTCAGCTAGAGCCGATCAGGTGCGGGCCTGGTATCTGGTCCTCGGGCCGGCGGTGTGCTTGTTGAGGCGCTTGGAGAGGTGCAGGCCCTCGAGGATCAACTCGACGGCGCTGGCGACCACGGCCGGGCCGGCGTCGTCCTCGTCGGCGAGCAGGGCGTCGATGGCCGGCTGGAGAGCCGGGATCTCTTCGGCCACCAGCACCGCATAGGCGGCCGACCCCACATCTTCGCCGGTAGAGACGCCCTCGTGCTCGTCGAACGCCTCGACGATCGCCCGATGGGTGCCGCCCGGCACCTGCTCCCGGAACACCGACAACACCGCTGATGCGACGATGCGCTGGAGGATCTCGGCATCGCGGTCCTCGTCGAGGCTCTCGACCTCGACCTTGCCCGACATGGAGGCGGCCACAGCGTCGAGGTCCGACACCCGCGGCACCGCCACCGTCTCCTCGGAGCGCAGCGCCCGACGGACGGCGTTGGCCACGACCGCCTCGAGGTTCGTGACGCTCAGCCGCACCGACACGCCCGACCGTTGGTTGAGGTGCGGGCTGCGGCGGGCCTCCTGGCTGATCATGGCAACCACCCGGGCCATGAAGTCGGGCACCACCACGGTGAGGTCGGCCACGGTCGGGACCGTTGCCTCCTGCTCGACGATGTCCATCTCGACCTCGGCGTCGAGCGGGTAGTGGGTACGGATCTGGGAGCCGAAACGGTCCTTGAGCGGCGTGATGATGCGGCCCCGGTTCGTGTAGTCCTCGGGGTTCGCCGAAGCGAACATGACCACGTCGAGCGGCAGGCGGATCTTGTAGCCGCGGACCTGGACGTCGCGTTCCTCGAGCACGTTGAGCAGGCCGACCTGGATGCGCTCCGCCAGGTCCGGCAGCTCGTTGATGGCGAAGATGCCCCGGTTGGTGCGAGGCACCAGCCCGTAGTGGAGGGTGAGCTCGTCGGACAGGTAGCGGCCCTCGGCGACCCTGATGGGATCGACTTCGCCGATCAGGTCGGCGATCGACGTGTCGGGGGTGGCCAGCTTCTCGCCGTAGCGGGCATCGCGGTGCACCCAGTCGAGCGGCGTGTCGTCGCCGCGCTCGGCAACCAGGTCGATGGCGTGGCGGGACACCGGGTTCCATGGATCATCGTTGATCTCGGAACCGGCCACGATCGGCATCCACTCGTCGAGCAGGCCGGTCAGGCTGCGGATGAGACGGGTCTTGGCCTGACCCCGCTCGCCCAGGAAGATCACGTCGTGACCGGCCAGCAGGGCATTCTCGAGCTGCGGCAGGACGGTGTTTTCGAAACCGAGCACCTCGGGGAACAACGGCTCGCCCGCCCGGATGCGGACTATGGCGTTGCGCCGGAGTTCCTCCTTGACCGGCACCGACTCCCAGCCGGAAGCCCGGAGTTGACCGAGGGTCGTGGGGTGCGTAACTGCGGCAGGTTCGACGTTCGATCCCCTGAAGGCGGCGAGAAACCTCGTCGAGGCACCGGCCCGGGATTCGCCGGCCTTCGTGGGAAGCGTCACGACCTCACGTTACGCAGCGCCGGCTCGCCATTACCAGCCGCGGGTGGTGCAGGCCGTACGGCCGGTACGGTCCCCGCCGATGGACCTGACCGGGCTCTGGCTCGCCCACCCCGCCGACGACGCCCTCAGGCGCACCTTCCCCGACGACGACCTCGACGACAGCGCCTGGCCCGAGATTCCGGTCCCCGGCCACTGGCGCCGGCACCCCGACTTCGCAGACGAGGACGGCCCGCTGCTCTACCGCACCCGCTTCGAGGCCGAGGCACCCGACGAGGGTCGCCGTACCTGGCTCGAACTCGACGGCGTCTTCGCCCTCGGCGACGTCTGGCTGGACGGCTCCTACCTCGGTGCCACCGAGGGCTACTTCTTCACCCACGCCCTCGAGGTGACTCAGCAACTCCGGAGACAATCCGAGCACCTCCTAGCCGTCGAGGTCACCAGCCCGCCGACGCTGGGCCGCACCGAGCAGCGGAACCTGACCGGCGCCGCCCAGGGGGACTGGAACCCCGGCGGCATCTGGCAGCCGGTCCGCCTCCGGGAAACCGGACCCGTTCCCCTCCGCTACGTCCGGGCCGTGTGCACCGACGCGTCCCCCACCGTCGCCACGCTGGCCCTGCGTGCCGTCGTCGACACCGACCGGCCCAGGAAGGTCGTCTTCCACACGACGGTGCTGGGCGTCGACCACCGCCACCAGCAGCCCCTGGCCGCCGGCGAGAACCGTGTCGAATGGACCGTGCGGGTGCCCCGACCCAGACTCTGGTGGCCAAGCGAACTCGGTGACCAGCCCCTGTTCGACGTGACCCTCACCGTCACCACCGAGGACAGCATCGTGAGCGACAGGGCCATCCGTCGCACCGGGTTCCGTTCGATCCGGATGCGCGACCACATCTGGCGGATCAACGGCGAACGACTGTTCCTGCGCGGCGGCATCGTGCCACCACTACGCCGAGACCTTTCCAGCGTCACCCCGGAATCGGCCGCTGCCGACGTGGCCCTCGCCCGTGACACCGGCATCAACCTGCTGCGCTTCGGCGCCCACGTCTCGCACCCGACCCTCTACGATGCGGCCGACGAGGCTGGAATGCTCATCTGGCAGGACCTGCCGATGCGGGGCGGGTACCACCGCTCGGTCCGCGGCCAGGCCATGCGTCAGGCCCGCGAGATGGTCGACCTCCTCGGCCACCACCCCTCCGTCATCGTGTGGTGCGGCCACGATGCACCCGACCCCGTCGACACCACCCGCCCGGCGCCCAGCCTGCTCGAACAGCAGCGCCCCAACTGGAACCGCACCGTGCTGGACCGCTCGATCCGCCGGGCCCTGCGCCGCGCCGACCCCTCCCGACCGGTCGTAGCCCACACCGGTGTGCTCCCCAGCCCACCCGTCGTCGAGGATGCCGCCACCCACCTACGGTTCGGTTGGTACGGCGGCCGTGCCGGCGACCTGACCGAGTTCCTTCGCCGCTCGCCCAGGGCCGGCGGTTTCGTTGCTGCGTTCGGCTCCCACTCGGTGCCCGACATCGACCCGGAACTCCTGGGGCTCAACCCCGGCCGGTGGCCACACCCCGACTGGAGCCGGCTCACCGTCGACCCCGACAGCGAGATCGAGGTACTGCTGGGGCTCTTCCCACCGGACGACCACCCCGACCTCGCCACCTGGGCCGACGCCACCCGCACCCACCAGGCCGCTGTGCTACGCCTCCAGATCGAGGCCATGCGCCGGCGCAAGTACCAGCCCTGCGGCGGCTTCGCCCTCGACCGCCTGTTCGACGCAGAGCCGTGCATCAGCGGCTCGATCCTCGACCACGATCGTCGGCCCAAGCCGGCCCACGCCGCCGTCGCCGACTCCTGCGCCACGACCATCGTCGTCGCCGACCCACTGCCCGAACGACTCCGCCGGGGCGCCGTGCTGCTCACCGACGTGGCCGTCGTCCACGACGGCCGCGAAGACCTCGGCACGACGCGTGTAGACGCCCATCTGGGCATAGACGGTGAGACCCTCACCTGGGCCTGGGAGGGAGAGGTAGGGGCCGACTCGTCCGTCCACGTGGGCCGCATCGAGTGGCCGCTCGGAAACGCCGAGGGAGACGTCGAGTTGACACTGGTACTCTCGGCAGGCGGCGTCACCGCCGCCAACCGGTACGCCTCCACCGTCGTGGGCGTCTGAAACCCCGGCGCCCATAGGTGGCCCGCCCCCGACGGGGCCACTACCTTCTCGTCAGCGCCGGACGACCCGGCAACCGCTATCAGGAGGAACCCATGGCACAGACCACCGGCGAGCGCTACCGCGTCGCCCCGGTCCACCGCCGCGGCAGGGAGTGGCCCTTCCCGCTGAACCTCTACCAGACCGCCGTCGGCCGCAAGTGGGTCATGGCCCTCACCGGCATCGGGCTGATCGGCTTCGTCCTGGCCCACATGGTCGGCAACCTCCACGTGTACGAGGGTCCGGCCCGCATGCACGAATACGCCGAATCGCTGCGCACCATCGGCGGCGGCCTCGTTCCGAAGGCCACCGTGCTCTGGCTGCTGCGCCTCGGCCTGCTCTCCATGTTCGTCCTCCACCTGCACTCGGCCATCAGCCTCAGCCGCATGAGCCGCGCGTCGAGCGAGAACGCCGGCCTCGTCAGCGGAGCCAAGAAGTACGCCGGCGGTCGCGAACACCTCGCCGCCACCTACGCCAGTCGCACCATGCGCTGGACCGGCCCGATCATCGCCCTGTTCATCCTCTACCACCTGGCCGACCTGACCTGGGGTTGGTGGCTGGGCGACGACTTCGTGGCGGGAGACCCGTACCACAACGTCTACACCTCGCTGTCGACCCTTCCCGTGGCGATCCTCTACATCGTCGCCAACGTGGCCCTGGCCTGGCACATCTTCCACGGCGCCTGGTCGATGTTCCAGAGCCTCGGCGTCAACAACCCCCACTACAACCACCTCCGACGGAGCCTCGCCACGCTGCTTGCCGGCCTGATCCTGGTAGGCAACCTCTCGTTCCCGATCCTCACCCAGGCAGGCCTCGTCGACGAGGACAACCGCACCTGTCCGGTCGGAGAGGTCGAGGGCAATGACTGCCTCGCCGAACAGGCCGAAGGACACGGGGATTGACGATGAGCATCCTCGACAGCACCGCCCTCGACAG
>DCXR01000083.1:0-13702 GCA_002329075.1 Candidatus Neomicrothrix sp. UBA2131 | reverse complement strand
TCGACAGCACCGCCCTCGACAGCAAGGTCCCCGAGGGGGCGATGGCCGACAAGTGGGAGAACCACAAGTTCTCCATGAACCTGGTCAACCCCAACAACAAGAGGAAGTTCGACATCATCGTGGTCGGCACGGGCCTCGCCGGAGCCTCCGCCGCCGCCTCACTCGGCGAACTCGGCTACCGGGTGAAGGCCTTCACCTTCCACGACAGCCCCCGCCGCGCCCACTCCATCGCCGCCCAGGGCGGAATCAACGCCGCCAAGAACTACACGAACGACGGTGACTCGGTCCACCGGCTCTTCTACGACACCGTCAAGGGTGGCGACTACCGCTCCCGCGAGGCCAACGTCCACCGCCTCGCCGAGGTCTCGGTCAACATCATCGACCAGGCCACCGCCCAGGGCGTCCCGTTCGCCCGCGACTACGGAGGCCTCCTCGACAACCGCTCGTTCGGCGGCGCCCAGGTGTCGCGCACCTTCTACGCCCGCGGCCAGACCGGCCAGCAACTCCTCATCGGCGCCTACTCGGCGCTCATGCGCCAGGTGGCCGTCGGCACCGTCGAACTCCACACCCGCGCCGAACTGCTCGACGTCGTCACCAAGGACGGCCGGGCCTGCGGCATCGTCACCCGTGACCTCCTCTCCGGTGAGGTCACGCCCCACTCCGCACACGCCGTCGTGCTCGCCACCGGCGGCTACAGCAACGTCTACTTCCTGTCCACCAACGCCATGACGTGCAACGTCACGGCGGCCTGGCGGGCACACAAGCGGGGCGCCTACTTCGCCAACCCCTGCTACACCCAGATCCATCCGACCTGCATCCCCGTCAGCGACGACTTCCAGTCCAAGTTGACCCTGATGTCCGAGTCGCTCCGCAACGACGGGCGCATCTGGGTGCCCTCCGCCTCCGACGACGCCCGACCGGCCGCCGACATCCCCGAGGGTGACCGCGACTACTACCTCGAGCGCAAGTACCCGGCCTTCGGCAACCTCGTCCCCCGTGACGTGGCCTCTCGCAACGCCAAGGCCGTCTGCGACGAGGGCCACGGCGTCGGTCCGCTCAGGAACGGCGTCTACCTCGACTTCAGCGCCGCCATCGCCCGCAGCGGCCTCGACACCATCTCGGAGAAGTACGGGAACCTCTTCGACATGTACCACCGCATCACCGGCGAGAACCCGTACGAGCAGCCGATGCGCATCTACCCGGCCATCCACTACACGATGGGTGGCCTCTGGGTCGACTACCACCTCATGACGACGGTTCCCGGCCTGTACTCGATCGGTGAGGCCAACTTCTCCGACCACGGTGCCAACCGGCTGGGCGCCAGCGCCCTCATGCAGGGCCTGGCCGACGGCTACTTCGTCCTCCCGTACACCATCGGCGACGACCTGGCCGGGCAACTCGGCAACGCCGTCGTCCCCACCGACGACCCCGTGTTCACCGCCGCCGTCGCCGGCGTCGAGGACGAGACCTGCCGCTGGCTCTCCATCAACGGCACGCAATCGGTCGACCACTTCCACCGTGAACTGGGCCGCATCGTCTGGGACCACATCGGCATGGCCCGCAACAGGGCCGGACTCGAGAAGGCCATGTCCGAGATCTCCCACCTGCGTGAGGAGTTCCACAGCGACGTGCGGGTGCTCGGCAGCGCAGACACGCTCAACCAGTCGCTCGAGAAGGCCGGCCGGGTCGCCGACTTCTTCGAACTGGCCCAACTCATGGCCCGCGACGCCCTCGAACGCGAGGAATCGTGCGGCGGCCACTTCCGCGAGGAGCACCAGACCCCGGAAGGCGAGGCCCAGCGGGACGACGACAACTTCGCCCACGTGGCGGCCTGGGAGTGGAACGGCGAGGGCACTCCCCAGACCCGACACCGCGAGGAACTGGTCTTCGAGAACGTGGCGCTGTCGCAGCGCTCCTACAAGTAGGGCGAGGGACCGACATGTCCGGAACACACGGCGAGACCATCAACGTCACCCTCAAGGTGTGGCGCCAGGCGGGCCCCGACGCCCCGGGCGACTTCGAGGTCCACCGGCAGGCCATAAGCCCCGACGCCTCGTTCCTCGAGATGCTCGACCTCCTCAACGAGGAACTCAACGCCGCAGGCAAGGAACCCATCGCCTTCGAGAGCGACTGCCGCGAGGGCATCTGTGGCACCTGCGGCGTGATGGTCAACGGCCGCGCCCACGGCCCGCAGAAGGCCACCGCCACCTGCCAACTCCACATGCGCGAATTCCGTGACGGCGACGAGATCGTCGTCGAACCCTTCCGTGCCGCCGGGTTCCCCGTGATCCGGGACCTCGCCGTCGACAGGTCGCCGCTGGACGCCATCATCGAGTCCGGCGGCTACATCTCGGTGAACGCCGGCGCCGCCTCCGACGCCAACCTCACCCCCGTGCCCCGGGCCGCCGCCGACCAGGCCTTCGACGCCGCCGCCTGCATCGGCTGCGGCGCCTGCGTCGCCGCCTGCCCCAACTCGGCCGCCCAGTTGTTCACCTCCGCCAAGGTCGGCCACCTCGGCCTGCTGCCCCAGGGCCAGGCCGAGCGCTGGAGCCGCACCGAGGCCATGGTCGAGACCATGGAGCAGTTCTTCGGGTCGTGCACCAACCACGGCGAGTGCACCGAGGCCTGCCCCAAGGAGATCAGCCTCGACTTCATCGCCCTCATGAACCGCGACTACATGAAGGCCAAGGTCAGGAACCGGGCCCTCACCGGCCAGCACTAGTCCTGGGCCCCTGATCGGGGTGCCCTTCTGTCGGCTCTGACCGATGCCGGAGCCTGGGTCTGGCACTGCCACATCCTCGACCACGTCGAACGCGACTCCGGCATGTTCGACATGGTCACCGCCCTCATCGTCGGGGAGGCATGAGGCCCGCTACCGGAATGACCATTGGGCGGAATCGGCCGATACACGATTGACAAGCCACCGCCGCGGCGCGAGAGTGGCATTGGTCATCCCGCCGACGAGACGGGGGGCTGATCGACACGGTCTTATGTCCACGAGTGACGGGAGGCTGAACGTGCGATCCGACCGGTTCGAGGGACGGTGTCGAGCCCCGCCCGGCGGGTGAGCCCGAGGTTCCGGTAACGAGCCGGTCCCCTCACGTTCTCGCAACCAACGCCCTGCTGGGCCTCGGAGAACGGCTGACGCGAGACGACTCGATCCGGACCTTGTAAACGAGCGGCGTCCTCCCAGTCAGGGAGGGCGCCGTCTCGCGTGTACCGATCGGCCAGCCCGTCAGCCCGCCAGGTGGGCGAGCACCTTCGGCAGCAACTCGGCCAGACAGGCATCGGGGACCTCGTGGCCGAGACCCTCCACCAGCCAGAGGTCTGCGCCCGGAATGCCCTCGGCGAGGGCGATGCCGTGCTCGACCGGGAACACAGGATCGACGGTGCCGTGGACCACGAGCGTCCGGACCCCGATGTCGCCCAGACGGTCGAGGCGCGACGGGGACGAGTTGACGGCCGGACCGTGCCCCGTTTCGGGAAACCAGCAGCGGGTCACGTCGGCGTCGGCAACAAGCGTTGCTGCCGTCTCATCGAACGGGTAGCGGGTGCCGACGAAGAGACGGTCGAGTTCGACCAGCCACGCCACCTTCTCGACATGGTCGACGGGCGGTGGGGCAAAGAGGCGCTCGGTCATCTGGTCGACCAGACGATCATCCGGGGGTGGAAGGCGTTCGTCGCCGAGGCCGGGCGTGGAACACAGCAGCGTCAGGGAATGCACCCGCTCGGGGTGCTCGAGCGCCACGACCTGGGCGACCATCCCGCCCATCGAACGACCGACCAGGTGGGCGGCTTCGATGCCCTCGCCGTCGAGCACCCGGCAGGCGTCTGTCGCCAGGTCATCGAGCGTGTAGCCGTCGTCAGAGGACAACTTGGACGAAAGCCCGCAGTCGCGTGTGTCGAACCGCACCACCCGATGGCCGGCGTCGACGAGTGGATCCACCAACGCCGGAGTCCACCGGGTGCACTGGGCATCGGCACCCGACAGCAGCAGCACCGGCTCGCCGTCGACCGGCCCGAAGGCCTCGACGTGCAACTCGACAGGTGTCCCGTTACCCATGGCTCGGGAGGGTAGCCACGCCGACCCGGCGGGACGAGGGCTAGCGTCCTCCCGATGCCCGAGTGCCACCGACACCCCGTCAAGGTCCGCTTCTACGAGCTCGACCCCTATGGTCACCTCAACCACTCGGTGTACGTACAGCTCTTCGAAACCGGCCGCATCGAACTGCTCGACTCGGTGGGGCTCGGACTCCTGGACCTCGAGGACCGTGGCTACCGGTTGATCGTCTCCCGCATCGAGACCCGGTTCCTCGCCTCGGCCATAGGCGGCGACTCCCTCGTCATCGAGACCGAGGTGGTCCAGAACCGGCGGGCCTCTTCCCGGTGGGGCCAACGCATCGTGCGCGACGACGAGGTGCTCGCCACCCAGGAGGTGCTGGTTGCGATCACCGACACCGACGGCAGGCCGGTACGCATCCCGGCCCTGATCAGCGATGCGCTCGCCCCCTACGCCGTCGAAGAGTCGGAGGCCGGCTGATGGCGGCAGCCACGCGCGTTGCCCAGGGTGCCCTCATGGGGGCGGCCAACATCGTGCCGGGGGTCTCGGGCGGAACCATCGCCCTCATGTTCGGGATCTACGAGCGTCTCATCGGTGCAATCCGCGATGGCGCCCGGGCGCTGGCACGGTTCGCCCGCGGTGACATACGTGGCGGCATCGACCGCCTCAGGTCGGTCGAGTGGGACCTGCTGCTCCCGCTGGCGGGTGGTGCGCTCATCACGGTCGTCGTGCTGGCCGGCTTCCTCGAATCCGGGCTGGAAGACCACCCCGAGGCGATGGCCGGGCTGTTCCTCGGCCTCGTGGCGGCGTCGATCGTGGTGTCGTGGCGGCTCCCGGACTGGGACGGCCCCCGACTGGCCCTGATGGCTGCCGTCGGTGTCGCCCTGTTCGCCGCCCTCGGCTGGCAGACCGGACCGGTCGCCGACCCGTCGCCGCTAGCGCTGTTCGGGGCCGGGGCCGTCGCCATCTGCGCCATGATCCTGCCCGGGCTGTCCGGCTCGTTCCTGTTGCTGATGTTCGGCATGTATGAGGCCATCCTGACCGTGATCGACGATCGGATGATCGGCGACGCCATCATCTTCGGTGTGGGCGCCCTACTCGGCCTGGCTCTGTTCGCCTCGCTGCTCACCCGACTCCTGGAGCGACACCGCGACACGATGCTGGCGGCACTGATCGGCCTCATGGTCGGCTCGCTGCGGGTGCTCTGGCCCTGGCCCGACGGCGTGGGCGTCATCGGCGACACCGCCGACACGTCGATCCCCGGCACCGGCCTCGAGTGGCCCCCGGCCGGCGACCTTCCGGTTCCGCTGCTGTTGGCAGTCACCGCCTTCGCAGTCGTCCTCACCTTCGACCGTCTCGCACGCAGCCGCCCCTGACCGGGCAGCCGGTCAGTCGTACAGGGGATACGGATCCTCGTCGGGGTCCCGTTCCGGTGATTCGACGTCGGCGGTCACCAGCGGGTACAGGTCGACCGGCGTGTCACGGGGGCAGGTCCAGTCGATCCGGTCGGCCACCCCGGCGATCTCGGCGAACGGCCGCAGGAACGTGAAGTACACGTAGGCGCCGCAGGCGACCTGCTCGTCACGGTCCATGCCGACGATGGACCGGTAGTGCGCCTTCTGCACGGACCTCGCAACTGCGGCAGTGGCCACCAGGTCGCCATCGGCCACCGGTTCCAGGCGCCCGCCGTCGGTCGTATAGAGGGCGAACCCCGTTAGATGTTCGAGGTAGTCCTCCGGATCCGACACCGTGGTCCCGTAGTCGGTGACGCTCAGGTCGACATCCCCATCGAAGGCGAGCACCGCCGTGAGACCCGAGAAGGGCACGGCAGCGGCGACCTCAGACCATCCGAAGTCGCTACGCCCCATCCTGAAGAAGTCACGCACGATTACCTGCCGGCCGTCCGGCAACCGGTATGGACCGGTGTCGCCGTGGCCGACCCTCGTGTCGAAGTAGAGCAGGAACAGGTGGCTGACCAGCGTGGCGATCGCCTTCCTGAGCACGGCTCGCCGCTCCACGTCGACCGGCGTCAATCCGGCGGCCAGGTCGACAAGCGTCGCCTCGTCGAAGGCGTGGATCCGGTTGCCGGCGTCAGCGGCATGCAGTAGGCCGTCGCCCCGGTACGTGCGGGAGGCGCGTGACCAGAAGTCGAGCACCGTGTCGGTCCGTTCGACGGTGTCAAGCGACGGATCCACCATGCCCATGACGTTGCGGCCGATCAGGAAGAAGTTTGCAACGCCCCACAGGAACACCGAGTCCGCCTGGCAGCCCGGACGCCGGGCCCTGGCGCCGATCTCCTCGGGCGACATCGCCCCGGTGATCACCTCGATGGCCGCCGGGTAGCGAAGGAACGCCTCGATGCACGATACGACCACGTACTGCATCACCGGGATCAACTGTGAGTCGTACGAGGTGCGCTCCCGCATCAGCACCTTGGACACGGCGTTGACCTCACCGATGAGGGCGTTCACGCGCTCCCGCCGTCGAGCGCTCATCCGTCGATCCGACGAATCTCGCCGCTGCTCGACAACTCGACCTCGGTGCCGGCGTCGGGTTCGTCGTCAATCTGGGCGCCGATGACCCCCGGGACCTGGAACTCGCGGCTGATGATCCCGATGTGGCTGCGGATAGTGCCCCCGGCGCAGACCACCCCCGCCAACTCGTCGAAGATCGGGGACAGAAACGTGGCACCGGCATCCCGGATCGCCGCCACGACCCCCTCCGCCCCCGAGTCCATCAGGTCGAGCACGTCAGCCGGCCCCTCGAGGCGCCGCCAGGTGCCCCGGGTCGGCTCAAAGTCGAACGTAGGGTCGCCTCGGCCGATCTCCTGCACGGCCGGGACCGTAGCGCCGGCACCTTCGGCAGGTCGCACCCGTCGGGCTCCATAGGCTGCCCGGGTGGCCCAGCCCGTCCCCTTCTCCGATGCCTGGATCGCTGCGCTCGACGAGGCCGCCCGTGCCCACGACACCCTGTGCGACATGGCCTCCACGGTCACGCTCAGCCTCGAGTACCGGGTCGCCGACGGCCCGATCTGGCACATCACCCTCGCTGACGGCGAGGCCCGGGTCCGGACAGGCTCGGCAACGGAACCCACGGTGACGTTCTCGACCGACCGGGCGACGGCCCTCGGGATGATGAACGGTTACATCGACCCACTGGACGCGGTCATCACAGGTGGCCTCTCCATGAGCGGCGACCCCCGACCCCTGGTCGAACACCATGCGGTGCTGGTGACCCTGGGGGACGTCTTCGGCGCAGTACGCACCCGCACCAAATAGGGTCCAACCCCATGAACGACGATGGAGTCGTCCTCAAGCTCTGGATCAAGCCGGCAACGGGTGCGGCGATGACCGCCGTCGACACCGTGTCGCTGGTCGCCGACCAGGGCATCGTCGGAAACGCCGACCAGGGCGGCAAGCGCCAGGTCACGATCCTGGCTGCAGAGCGCTGGGCCGACACCGAAGCCGAACTCGGCCACCCGGTCGAACCCGCCATCCGGCGGGCCAACCTGTTCATCAACGGAATCGAGCTCGCTGACAGCACGGGACGGGTGCTGCGTGTGGGCGGCACCCGGATCGAGATCTGTGGTCAGACCCACCCCTGCCACATCATGGAGGCAGCGGTCGACGGCCTCCGGGGGGCCCTCGAACCCGACTGGAGGGGCGGTACCTACGGCGTGGTGTTGGACGACGCGCAGATCAGCGTCGGTGACGCTGTTTCCTGGGAATAGACCCAACAGGCCCGCGAGGTCCTAGATCAGGCCCAGTTCCCTGACCGTGTCGCGCTCCTCGGCCAGTTCGGCCACGGAGATATCGATGCGGTCGCGCGAGAACCCGTCGATCTCGAGCCCGTGCACGATCGACCACCCGCCGCCCGAGCAGGTGACCGGGAACGACGAGATGAGGCCCTCCGGGACGCCGTAGCTGCCGTCCGACGGTACGGCCATCGAGACCCAGTCGCCGTCGGGGGTGCCGAGCACCCAGTCATGGACATGGTCGATGGCGGCGTTGGCCGCCGAGGCCGCACTCGAGGCACCCCGTGCCTCGATGATGGCGGCGCCTCGCTGTTGCACGGTCGGGATGAACTCGGCCTCCAGCCAGGCCTGATCGTCGATGGCCACCGCTGCAGTCTGGGCCCCCACCTTGCAGTGGAACAGGTCGGGGTACTGGGTGGCCGAGTGGTTGCCCCAGATCGTCATCTTCCGGACCTCGGAGAGCGGCACTCCGAGCCGCCGGGCCACCTGCGACAGCGCCCGGTTGTGGTCGAGCCGGGTCATGGCGGTGAACCGCCCGTTCGGCACGTCCGGGGCGCTGTGCATGGCGATCAGTGCATTGGTGTTGGCAGGGTTGCCGACCACGAGCACCCGCAGGTCATCGGCAGCGCGGTCGTTCAGCGCACGACCCTGCACCGTGAAGATGGCGCCGTTGGCCTCGAGCAGGTCCTTGCGCTCCATGCCCTTGCTCCGGGGCCGTGAGCCGACCAGCAGCGCAATGCCGGTGCCATCGAACGCCACGTTCGGATCGTCGCTGAGCACCATCGAGTCGACCAGTGGGAAGGCGCAGTCGTCGATCTCCATCGCAACCCCCTCGAGGGCGCCCATGGCGGGCGGGATCTCGAGTAACTGCAGGATCACCGGCTGGTCGGGGCCCAGCAGTTGGCCGCTGGCGATGCGGAAGACGAGGGCGTAGCCGATCTGGCCGGCTGCTCCGGTGACTGTGACTCGAACGGGGATCGGACTCACGTGGGCTCCTGGGCTCGTAAAGGGGGACCCGGCAAGGCTAGCGACCGACCCGCAGGCCATCCCATCCGGCAATTGGTGGCATTGGTCCCCTCACCGGTTCCTGGTGCTCCCCAGCCACGACTCGTGTAGGCCCGAATAGACGCCTCCGGCGCTGGCCAGGTCGGCGTGGCGTCCGCGCTCGACCACGTACCCGTCATCGAAGACAAGGACCAGGTCGGCCCGTTCCGCCGTCGAGAGGCGATGGGCGACGCTGATCGTGGTCCGCCCTTCCGAGAGCCTCGCCAGTGCCTGCTCGAGAGCCTGCTCGGTCTCGGGATCGACCGCCGACGTGGCCTCGTCGAGGATGAGCAGGCCCGGATCGGCGAGGTGCGCCCGAGCCAGGGCCACCAGTTGTCGTTCGCCGACGGACAACGACTCACCCCGCTCGCCGACCGGTGTGTCGATCCCGGCAGGAAGCGACGCCACCCACTCGTCCAGCCCCAGCGCGGCAACGGCATCGACGGCATCCACCGGGGTCGCACCGGGCCGACCGAAGCGGATGTTCTCGCCGACGGTGGTGTCGAACAGGAAACCGTCCTGGGGGACCATGCGCACGGCTGCCCGACGCTCATCGGCACCGACATCACGCAGGTCTATGCCCGCAATGAGCATTCGGCCCGCCGTCGGGTCGGCCAGGCGGGCAGCCAGCTTCACGAACGTGGTCTTGCCCGACCCGGTCTCGCCCACCACGGCGACCGAGGAACCGGGCGGGATGTCGATGTCGAGGCCGTGGAGGACGAGCCCACCCTCGCGGTAGCGGAACTCGAGGGCCTCGGCCCGCACGCCCAGCGAGCCTTCCGGCAGGTCAAGCCCCACTTCGGGTTCGACGACATCGGGCTCGGTGTCGAGCACATCGAGGATCTTCCACCATCCGGCCAACGCCGTCTGTGTCTGGTCGAGCACCTCCCCCAACTGGGTGATCGGCGCCACGAACAGGTTGGCGAGGAAGATGAAGGCGACCAGTTCGCCGGCACTCACGCCCCAGGCGCCTCCCCACCAGACACCGGAGGCGATCACGGTGGCGATGGCAGCCATCCCGACGACATCGGTGAGCGGTAGGACGAGGGCGAAGTAGCGCATGGCGCGCAACTGCTGCCGATACTGCTGGTCGACGGCCTCGTGCAGGTCGGCCCGATTCACCTCACGCTGGCCGTAGGCCCGGATGACTCCCATGCCGAGCACCGACTCCGAGACACGTCCCAGCATGTCGGAGACGCGGGTCCGCAGGCGATCGTAGGCCCGGAGTTGCCCCCGCTGGACGCTTCGCAGGACCGGCAGCAACGGCACATGCACCATGAGCATCACCAGGGCCAACTGCCACGAGAACACCAGCATGATCACCAGCACGGCAACGATCTGCACGGCACTGATGATCCAGGCAACGGCCCCCCACTGGGCAAACTTGTTGAGCGCCTCGATGTCGCTCGTGACGCGTGCGGTGAGCACGCCCTTCCTGGATGCGGTGTGCTCGGCGAGGCTCAGGCGGTGCAGGTGGGCGAAGGTACGTACCCGGAGCCCGTAGAGCACGTTCTCGGCGGTGATGGTCAACCGCAGGTAGGTGATCCTCTCCAGCAGGATGCCGACCAGGACAAGGCCGGCCGCCAGGCCGGTGAGCACCATGACGACGCCGATGTCGACATCGCCGGCGAGCACACCCTTGTCGAGGACCATCTGGATCGTGAGCGGGACGAGCAGTTTGCCGGCCGCAACAGCGAGCGCCATCGAGGCCGTCAGGAGCAGTCCGGAGCGAAGTTCCGGTGACGCCGTCAGCCCGCGTCGGAGCACCTCCAGCGAGCCTGCGGCCTCGATGCCCCCGTCCCCATCGGGCGTCCGGACATCGTGTTCTTCCCATGGGCCGACGAGGTCACCGCCGGCGATCGGTTCGATGGATGCACCCGTGTCCTCGCCGGGGACGTGTGTGCTCATCTGCTGATCCCTTCGTAGGCGCGCACCAGGGCGGCATAGGCGGGAACGGCCAACATCTCGTCGTGGGATCCGTCGGCTGCGATGCGGCCATCCTCGAGGAACAGGACACGGTCGGCCAGGCGGATCGTGGCCAGGCGGTGGGCGACCACGAGCAGCGTGCGTCCACCCTCAGACCGGAGGTTTTCCAGAATCTCCGCCTCGACCACCGGGTCGACGGCGGAGGTGGCATCATCGAGCAGGAGCACCCGGGGTCGACGAAGGAGCGCCCGGGCCAGGGCGATGCGCTGGCGCTGGCCACCGGACAGCGTGACGCCACGCTCACCGACGACGGTTTCGAGCCCGTACGGAAGGGCCCCGACGAACTCGTCGGCCGCAACGAGGCGCAGCACACGAGCGAGTTCCTCGTCGGATACCTCGCGGTCGAGGGTCAGGTTGCTCCGCACGGTGTCGGCGAACAGGTACGTCTCCTGGAAGACCGGTGCGACCACGTCGGGGATGCCGTCGGCTCCGAGTTCGGCAAGGTCGACGCCTCCGAGGGTGACGTGGCCGCCGGTCACCGGCATCAGGCCGGTGAGGAGGTCGAACAGGGTGCTCTTGCCCGAACCGGTCGCTCCGACGAGGGCAACCGATTCGCCGGCGCCGATCCGGGCCGAGAGGTGGTCGAGCACCGGCGTACGGTCGTCGAAAGAGAACGACACGTCATCGAACACGACCTCCACGGAAGCCGGGACGGACGGCGGGTCGGACGGACGGACCTCGAGGTCGGTCGCCAGGATCCCGTCCAGGCGGTCCATCGACACCACCGACCGGGGCATTTCCTGGAAGAGGAACCCCAGGATCTCCATCGGCACGGTCAGCAGGTTGAACAGGGCCATCGACCTGACCACGTCACCCACCGACGCAGAACCCTGGTCGACCAGCCAGGACCCGAGCAACAACACGACCAGGATCCCGAGGTTCGGCAGGGCGTAGATGAACGGCAGGTAGACGGCCCGCAACCTTCCGATCTCGATCCGCTCGACCCGCAGGACATCGGAGGCCCCGGCCAGGCGTTCGACCTCGTCGTCCTCGCGACCGAGGGTCTTGACCACGAAGACCCCGTCGAGGCTCTCGTGGGCGATCCCCGACACGACCCCCACCGCAGCCTGGGCGCGTGCCGCCGGCGCCTCGACCGACCGGGTGTAGCGCTGGTTGAGCACCGCCAGCACCGGGAACAGGATGAGCGCCACGAAGGCGAACAGCGGGTGGACCACCAGCAGGCTCACCAGCGACACCACGACCAGTGCCACGACGGACATCGAATACGCCAGGGGCATCAGCATCGACGCTGCAGTCTCGACATCGGCGTCGGCGTGCGCCAGGAGCTGCCCGGCGGGTCGGGACCGGTGGAACGACAGCGGGGCATCGAGGTACTGGTCGAGGATGGCAAGGCGCCAGGTCCGCTGGGTCCGCGACACTGCGACGAAGTTGAAGAACCGCCGCACCATCATCGAGGCCCCGCGCACCACGCCGACGGCCGCCAACGCCCCGGCCCCGGCGAGGGCCGTGCCCCGGTCGACACCCCCGCCGTCGAGGCCCGGGAGGATCAGCTCATCGGTGACGCGCCCCAGCACGACCGTGGTGCCGACGACCGCCACGGCGAACACGTTGGCGCCGGTGATGGCGAGGATGTGTGGCAGGGGGTGGTCCCGGAAGGACCGCAGTACGAGGCTGCCGCCACGCCGGAAGATGCCATCTGGCCGGGCCGGTGCCGGCCCGGAACCATCAGAGTCGATCAACGATCGCCTGGCCGAACTCCGAGCACTTCACCTCGGTGGCCCCCTCCATGAGGCGGGCGAAGTCGTAGGTGACCACCTTGTCGCCGATGGCCGACTCGAGGGCCCGCACGATGTCGTCGGCGGCGTCCTGCCAACCGATGTGTTCGAACATGAGAACGCCCGACAGGATCACCGACGACGGGTTGACCTTGTCCTGGCCGGCGTACTTGGGGGCAGTGCCGTGGGTGGCCTCGAAGATGCCGTGCCCGGTCACGTAGTTGGCGTTGCCGCCCGGGGCGATGCCGATACCTCCGACCTGGGCCGCCAGTGCGTCTGAGAGGTAGTCACCGTTCAGGTTCATGGTGGCGATCACGTCGAACTCGGCCGGCCGGGTGAGAACCTGCTGCAGGGCGATGTCGGCAATGGCGTCCTGGACGAGGATGCGATCGCCGGGGTCGCCGTCGCAGTCGGCCCATCCGACGGCCACGTCGGAGAACTCTTCGCGGACCAACTCGTAGCCCCACTGCTGGAAGGCGCCTTCGGTGTATTTCATGATGTTGCCCTTGTGGACCCAGTGGATCCGGGGAAGGCCATGGTCGACGGCGTAATTGATGGCAGCCCGTTGGAGTCGCTGGGAGCCCGTCTTGGAGATGGGCTTGATGCCGATACCGGAATCCTCACGGATCTTCCAGCCGAAGGCGTCCTCGAGCAGTTCCCGCAACTTGAGCGCATCGGGGGTCATGGCCTCGACCTCGAGGCCGGCGTAGATGTCCTCGGTGTTCTCGCGGAAGATGACCATGTCGACCAGTTCGGGGTGCTTGACCGGCGACGGCACACCCTTGAACCAGCGGACGGGCCGCAGGCACACGTACAGGTCGAGGATCTGGCGCAGGGCCACGTTGAGGCTGCGGAATCCGCCCCCTATCGGCGTGGTGAGTGGGCCCTTGATGCCGAGCATGTACTCGGTGAACACCTCGACGGTCTCCTGGGGGAGCCATTCGCCGGTTTCGCGGTAGGCCTTCTCACCGGCGAGCACCTCCTTCCACTCGATGGAGTGGCCGTGCTTCGCGGCTGCGGTGTCGAGCACGAGGCGTGCGGCGGGCCAGATGTCGACGCCGGTGCCGTCACCCTCGATGAAGGGGATGATCGGATCGTTCGGAACCCGGAGGCGCCCCTCGG
>DCXR01000069.1:43054-85570 GCA_002329075.1 Candidatus Neomicrothrix sp. UBA2131 | reverse complement strand
GGACTCGAACCCACGACCCCCTGCTTGCAAAGCAGGTGCTCTAGCCAACTGAGCTACAGCCCCGGAAGCCCTCAGCGTACGGGCACGGCCGCTGTGTCAGATCGGACGCCCGAAGGGGAGTTCGTCCTGCCATGTGCCGAGGAACGCCTCGGCCCTCTCGCAGGCTCCCAGCACCGGTCCGTCGGCGTGATCGAATACATCGACCACAACGGCTGCCGCCCTGTCGGCTGGCAGGCCGAGCACCACGAAGTCGGGGAGCACCACGATCCCCCGACGGGAACACATGGCGAGCGCCCGCGTCGTGACCGCCAGGCGCACCGTCGGAACCACGACCTTCGAACCCAGCCCGTCGGCGTTGCCATGGCCGACGGCGCCCACACGGCCACCGACGAACAGCAGGTCGGCCGTGGCCGTCAGCGGATCGTCGACGTGGAGCACCTCGACGCCGTGACCGGTGAGCAGGCCTGCAAGAGTCGAAGGATCGTCGGCATCGGTAACCGCCGTCGACGCACCGGGGCACACCGCCATGCCGGCGGCGACGGCACCCGGGAGCGGGTCACCGGCGGCGACGGCAAGTGGGCCGAGGTCGGTGGGTGCAACCCCCTTGCCGGCCTCGAACCGGTAGCCCTCGTCCCAGCCGGCGACCTCCTCGACGAAGGCGGCGAGTGCGGCATCGGACTCCCCGGATGCGACGCTGATCCCTGCAGAAACGCCCGTCTCACACCGGCCCAGGCAGGCCAACGAGTAGGTCATCGAGCGGGACAGGTCCTTCGCACCGCCCTGCAGGACCTTCGGAGCCAGCCGCACCACCCCCCTGCCCGACGCCCCGTCGAGGTCGACGGCGACGAAGGCATTCGTCGAGGTCAACTTGCGGATCCGCACTGGTGCAGTCTGACGTTCGGAGAGGCGACGGGACGGATCAGGCGTCCTCGGCGGCCGCCACGACCTTTTCGACCTGGACCCGGGCGGCCTCCAGCCGCTCCCGGCAGAGGGTGAGCAGCTCGTCGGCTCGTGCCACGCGGGTGGCGAGCACGTCCACGTCGACCGCCTCGCCCTCGAGTTCGGCGAGGATCGCCTGGAGTTCCTCGAGCGCCCCTGCGTAGCCGGTCCGGTCGTCTTCCATGGTTCCTCCCTCGTTCAGTCGACGGTGCTCGTGACCGTACCGTCGGCAAGACGGGTCTCGAGCGCGTCGCCGCTGTGCACGTCGGCGGCGGATCGCACGAGGTCTCCGCCGACCCTCCTCGTGATCGACCAGCCACGGGCGAGGATCGCCGCCGGGTCGAGCGCCCGCAGCCGTGCCGCGAGTGCGGTGAGTTGGTCGCCGTGGCGACCGAGGACCACGATCGTCGACCGTGCCAGCCGTCCCGTTGCCATGTCGAGGCGCTCACCCTGCCGGGACAGGACGGTGTCGGCCGAACGCAGGAGCCGCACGGCCAGGTCGTCCTGTCGGCCGGAGGCCGAGGCCAACGCCCGCTGGGACTGCACCACGATGGAGGCACGCAGTGCAAGCAGGTCGTCGAGCACCCCTCGGACCGAGGCGACGATCGCCACCGCACAGGCCGTCGGCGTCTTGAAGGCAGAATGTGCGACCTCATCGGCGACAGACCTGTCGATCTCGTGGCCGATGCCCGTGAACACGGGAACGTCGAGAGCCACGATCGTGCGGGCCACCACCTCGGCGTCGAACGTCGCCAGGTCGGCCGCCGAACCGCCACCCCGCACGAGGGCGATGAGGTCGGGTCGGTGCGTGGCGACCACCCGCAGCCCCTCGGCCACGTCGAGCGCCGAACCCTCACCCTGGACACGGGCATCCCGTTCGAGGATCGTGAACCCGATGCCGCTGCGCTCGAGTTCCGTGCAGAAGTCGGCGTGGGCCGCCGAACCAACGCTCGTCACCAGCCCGATCCGCAGGGGAGGAACGGGGAGTTGCAAGCCGGCGTTGCGTTCGAGCAACCCCTCTTCGGCCAGCGAACGCAGCAGCCGCTCCCGCTCGTCGGCCAGGCGTCCCAGCGTGAACGCCGGGTCGATGTCCGTCATGTTGAGTTGCAGGCGGCCGCGCGGCGCATAGAAGCGCAGGTCGGCCCGCATCCGGACCACGAGGTCGTCCTCGAGGGCGAGCCCGCCCGCTTCGGCGAGCGTCCGCTCGATGCCGGGCATGTTGCCCTTCCAGAGCGTCACCCCGAAAAGCGCAGCGGGGGCCTTCCCCGGTTCGTCGTTCGGCTCGACCAGGTCGAAATAGGTGTGCCCCGACCTGGCAAGGTGCAGGTTCGAGACCTGGCCCTCGACCCACAGGTCGTCCGGAAACAGTGCCCTGACGCCCTCACCGACCAGAACTCCGAGTTCGGCCACGGTGACGACCGGGAGATCGGGATCGGTGGCCATCGGGCCACTGTAATGATTACCGGATCGCACACCCGGCGAGCCATCGGTTTGACACATTGTCCACCAACAGTCAGGATCCGGACACTGTACGAACTGACTGCGGCTGGGAGGACATGGGGATCTCCCTTCAACGTCGGGTAATGTCTGGTGTCAAGCGTTGACTAGGAGGAATTTCCACAATGAAGCGTCTGTCCAAGGTTCTTGCTCTTGCACTGTCGTTCACACTTCTCGCCGCAGGCTGCGGTGACGACGATTCAGAGCCATCGACGGCACCCGGCTTCGATGGCACGACCATCAAGATCGGTGTGGTGAACGACTTCACCGGGCCGGTGGCGATCATCGGCAACCCGCTGCACAAGGGTTCGATGACCTTCTACGACTGGACCAACGCCCAGGGGGGTATCGCCGGGAAGTACCAGATCGAGGTCGTCGAGGGTGACAGCACGTACAACCCGACCGTTGCACTGCAGGTGTACAACGAGATCAAGGACGACGTGGCGATGATCGGCAACCTGCTGGGGACACCGATCGTGAACGCAGCGCTCGAGACCCTCGCGGCCGACGGCCTGTTGGCGATCCCGGCATCGTTGGACGCCGCCTGGGTGCGTCAGCCGAATCTGGTGCCGTTGGGTGCTCCCTACCAGGTCCAGGCCATCAACGGCATCGACTGGTGGATCAACGAAGGTGGCGGATCCGTGGACCAAGTCTACTGCAGCTTCATCCAGGACGATCCGTACGGCGAGGCCGGCCAGCAGGGCCTGGACTTCATCGCCGAGGCACTGGGGATCACCATCGCCGACACCGCGAGATACGTCTCGGGTGACACGGACTTCAGTGCCCAGGTCCAGCAGTTGCAGGGTTCGGGTTGTGAGGTCGTGTGGCTCACGTCGACACCGTCGGTGACCGGTGGTGCGCTCGGAGCCGCTGCACAGTCGGAGTTCACCCCGGTGTGGCTCGGGAATTCGCCGGTGTGGATCAACGTCCTCGCCGATTCGGCACTCGCTCCCTATCTCCAGGCGTACCTGATCATCATTGGCGAGGGTGCAACCTGGGCCGATCCGGACGTGCCCGGAATGGTCAGGTTGGTTGAGCGGCTCGAGACGTACTACCCCGAACAGCCTCCCGACTACTACTTCCAGTTCGGCTATGCGATGGCGCAGTTGACGGTAAAGGTGCTCGAGAAGGCGGCGGCCAACGGTGACCTGTCGCGCGAAGGCATCCAGAAGGCGTCCACCCAGATCGGCGACTTCGACTACGACGGACTGTTCGGCATGTACAAGTACGGCTCAGTCGCAGAGCGCGAGCCCAGTCGGTCGAACACCATCTACCGGGTGAACCCCGAAGTGCCGAATGGGGTCGAGGCGGTCACGATCTTCCAGAGTTCGCACGCCGCAGGCTTCGACTTCTAGGCGAACGACGACGGCCCGGTGCCGGGCGCTGTGAAGCGCGCCGGTGCCGGCCACCCCGGCGAAATGAAAGTCCTGGGCAATCGGGGCCGTCCCATGTTTCCTCCCTCGGGTTTCGGGGACGGCAGTCCTGAAAGCGAGTTATGAACCAACCTGCGGTCGCCACCGTGGCAGCGGAACCGATCCTTGCCGTCCAGAACATCGAGGTTGTCTACAACGACGTCATCCTCGTGCTGCGCGGCGTGTCCCTCGAGGTTGCCGAGGGCGAGATCGTCGCCCTGTTGGGGGCCAACGGCGCCGGCAAGACCACCCTGCTGCGTGCCGTCACCGGGCTTCTCGAGGTGCACCGTGGCAACATCACCAAGGGAACCGTGTCGTTCCTCGGCCGGCGCAGCAACCTCGACGACACCTCCCGGTTGGTCCGGAACGGACTTTCCCAGGTCATGGAGGGTCGGAGGATCTTCGCCGAGTTGAGCGTCGAGGAGAACCTCCGGAGCGGCGCCTACACCGTGCGGTCCCGACAGGCGGTCAACGAGGCGCACGACCGGGTCGTCGACCTCTTCCCCGTCCTTGCCGAACGAGCCAGGTCGACCGCCGGATATCTCTCCGGTGGAGAACAGCAGATGCTGGCGATCGGACGCGCACTCATGGCGTCGCCGAAGCTGCTCCTGCTCGACGAGCCGTCGCTCGGCCTGGCACCCCTCCTGGTCCAACAGGTCCGGTACATCATCCGTGACATCAACGCCCAGGGCACCAGCGTGCTCCTCGTGGAACAGAACGCCGCTATGGCCCTCTCCATTGCCGACCGCGCCTACGTCATGGAGAACGGGCGCATCGTCCGTGACGGCACCGGGGCCGAACTGCTGGCCGACGCCGACATCCGCGAGTTCTACCTCGGGGTCGGCGAGACGGGCCACCGGTCATTCCGCGACGTGAAGACCTATCGTCGACGCAAGCGGTGGAGTGCCTGATGGGTGCCAGCCCGGTGCCGGGCGCCGATCCGATCCTCGAGGCCGAAGGCATGACCCTCCACTTCGGTGGTGTCACCGCACTCCACGACGTCAGTTTCCACGTCGATCCCGGCGAGTTGTTCGCCGTGATCGGACCCAACGGTGCCGGCAAGACGTCGATCTTCAACTGCCTCAACGGCGTCTACCGGCCCGAACAGGGCTCCATCCGACTCGATGGCTGGGAGGTGGTCGGGCAGCGACCCGTCGCGATCGCCCGTCGTGGCATCGGTCGGACCTTTCAGAGCCTCGGGTTGTTCATGAACCTGGACTTGATCGACAACCTGATGCTGGGTCGCCACCTCCGGATGCGCACGGGGTTCTTGTCCGGCGCCCTGTGGTGGGGACGCGCCAAACGTGAGGAACTCGAGAACCGCGGTCGGGTGGAAGAGGTCATCGACCTGCTTGAACTCCAGGCGCACCGATACACACCGGTCGGCCTGTTGCCTTTCGGCATTCAGAAGCGGATCGAACTCGGTCGGGCACTGGCAATGGAGCCCCGGTTGCTACTGCTGGACGAACCGGTCGCCGGGATGAACCTCGAGGAGACCGAGGACATGGCCCGCTACATCCTCGAGGTCAACCACGAACTCGGGGTGCCGGTCATCCTCGTGGAGCACGACATGGCGATGGTGATGGACATCGCGGACAGGGTGATGGCCCTCGACTTCGGCGTGGTGATCGCCACAGGCGATCCGGCAGATATCCAATCGAACTCCGACGTGATAGCGGCCTACCTGGGGGAGACGTCATGACAGCAACCGAAGCGGCCACCGACCGGTCACCCGTCGACGCACCGCCGGAGAATCTTCCGGCCAAGTTGCTCACCGCGGCCGCCGCTCGTCCAGACGGCGTGTCGATGCGTCACAAGGAGTTCGGAGTCTGGCACGAACTCACCTGGGCCGAAGTCGCTGAGCACGTCCGCTGGGTGGCGCTCGGCCTGCGTTCACTCGGGATCGAGCCGGGAGACACGGTGGCCATCCACTCCGAGAACTGTCCCCAATGGGTCTTTGTCGACCTCGGTGCACAGAGCATCGGGGCAGTCGCCGTCGGGATCTATCCGACCAGTCCCACCTCGGAGGTCGAGTACCTCCTTGGCCACTCCGAGTCCAGGCTGCTCGTCGCCGAGGACGAGGAACAACTCGACAAGGCGGTCGAGGTATGGGAGCACCTCGACAATCTCGCCCACATCGTCGTCGTCGATCCACGCGGCGTACGGATCCTCGACGACCCCCGCGTCCTGACCTTCGACGAACTGCTCGACCGGGGTCGAGCCGAGGACCCCGGCGATCACGAACGTCTCGTCGTACAGATCTCTTCGACGGACCCGGCGATCATCGTCTACACGTCCGGTACGACCGGCCCACCGAAGGGCGCCATGATCAGCCACCGCAACCTGCACGTGTCGTCCCAGGCCTGGCGCTCGGTCTTCGAGATCGGGGAGGGAGACGAGGTTCTGTCCTACCTGCCCTTGTGCCACATTGCCGAGCGGGTGGTCACGGTGAGTAACGGGATCTCACATGGCTACATCGTCAACTTCGGCGAGGACCCCGACTCGTTCCTCCAGGACCTCCGTGACGTCCAGCCGACCTTCTTCCTTGGCGTGCCACGGGTCTGGGAGAAGATGATGGCCGGTGTCCAGATCCGGGGTGCAGACGCCTCCTGGTCCAAGCGAAAAATGCTCGGATTCTGGCTGGCACAGGGTGCGGCACTGGAGCGTCGGCGGGTGAACGGGACGTACGGGCCCCACCACCGACTCTGGTACGGGCTGGGTTGGCTCCTCGTGTTCCGGTCGCTCCGCCGTCAACTCGGCATGGCACGGGTCCGAGAAGCCCTGTCCGGTGCGGCGCCCATTGCCCCCCAGGTACTCGAGTTCCTGCGGTCGATCGGCATCCCGGTCCGTGAGGGCTACGGCATGACCGAGAACACTGCGGTTGCCACCGTGACGCCTGCCGATGACATCCGTATCGGGACGGTGGGTAAGCCGCTGCCCGGATCCGAGGTCCGCATTGCCGACGACGGCGAGATCCTGACCCGCTCGGACGGCACCTTCCTGGGCTATTTCAAGAATCCGGAGGCCACCGCCGCCACGGTCGTCGATGGCTGGCTGCACACGGGGGACGTCGGCTTCATGGACGAGGACGGGCATCTCCACATCACCGACCGCAAGAAGGACATCATCATCACCGCCGGCGGCAAGAACATCTCGCCGTCGGAGATCGAGAACCGACTCAAGGTGTCGCCGTACGTCCGGGAAGCCATCGTCGTCGGCGACCGCCGCAAGTTCCTCACCGCCCTGGTCGGGATCGAGGGTGACACCGTCGGCGACTGGGCGACGCGCCAGCGGGTGCCCTACACGACCTACGAGGATCTGGCCTCCAAGCCCGAGGTCCGGGACCTGATCGACAAGGTCGTCGCCGAGACAAACGTCGAGTTCGCCCAGGTCGAGACGGTCAAGCGCTTCGAATTACTGCCCATCGAACTCGACCACGAGGACGGGCAGCTCACGGCCACCCAGAAGGTGAAGCGGTCCGCGATCGCCGAACAGTTCAGCGACCTCATCGAGGGGATGTACCGGTGATCCAACTCCTGCAGGGCCTGTTCGACGGAGTGGCAATGGGCGCCCAGTACTCGGTGATCGTGCTCGGCTTCGTCGTCATCTACCGAGCCACCGGCATCATCAACTTCGCCCAGGGGGGGTTCGTGCTGATCGGGGCGTACGTCACCTACAACGTCAGCCAGACGTGGGGCTGGAACTTCTACCTGGCCCTTCTGGTGTCGATCCTGGTGACGGCCGGTGTCAGCATGGTGGTACAGCGCATCCTCCTCCAATGGGTGCTGCGCGAGACGGTGGGCGTCGCACTGTTGCTCGTTCTGTGGGCCGTTTTCTACTTCAACGGATGGGGTCACGTCTCCGCTGTTGCCACAGCGGCTGTCGTCGGTCTCATCGGCTACGGCGTGACGCGCCGGATCGAGCAGCACCTGGGGACCGGACAGACCAAGGAACTGCCCGTCTTTGGCTCGATCATGGTCACGATCGGCCTGCTCTTCGTCATCAAGCAGATCGTCCCGTCCATCTGGGGCTTCTCGGAACTCAACATGGGCGACCCCTGGGGACTCAACGTGACGAAGGTCGGAGGCCTCGTCCTGTCGCATGCCAAGCTCTGGACGATCGGGCTCATGGCCGCTGCGCTGGTGGCATTCTTCGCCGTCAACCGGTATACCAAGATCGGCGTGGCGATGCGGGCCACGCACTTCGACCATGAGGCAGCGGTTGCCCAGGGCATCTCCCTCAGGGTGGTGTTCGCGGTGGCGTTCGGCATCGCCGGTGGCGTGGCGGCATTGGCCGGCACGACCGCCGGTGCGGGGATCGCCCAACTCACCCCCAACCTGGACCTCGTCGTCTTCTTCGCCTTCCCTGCCATGATCCTCGGCGGGTTCGACTCGCCCGGTGGCGCTGTGTTGGGTGGTGTCATCATCGGGATCGTCCAGAACCTGACCAAGGTGTACCAACCCGAATGGGACCTCCAATGGCTCGGCGTGGGCTTCGACCGGGTCGCCGTGTACATCGTGATGCTGCTCGTCCTGATGGTCCGGCCCTACGGCCTCTTCGGCACCAAGGAGGTTCATCGGGTATGAGGCGACCACGGAGCGGGGGGATGCGGGGCTGATGTCGAGGCCGTGGAAGGACCTCAAGGTCCGCTATCAGGACGACCTGCGGCTGTTCGGTTCTCCGACGCTCCGAGCCGGCCTCGTTGTGATGGTCTTCGCCTACCTGTTCATTCCGGTCTGGTGGGAGACGTTCGCGGTCACCCGCCTGGTCGAAGGCTGGGGGCTCACGATGACGACCCTCAACTATGCGGGCATATTCGCCATCGGCGCCCTGGGCCTCAACCTCCTGACCGGGTACACGGGCCAGGTCTCGCTCGGGCACTCGGTGTTCATCGGGGTTGGCGCCTACTTCACCGCCTACGCGGGAGCGACCTGGGGCCTTCCCTTCTGGTTGTGGTTGCCCGGAGCGACTCTCTTGGGCTTCGCCGTCGGCTTCCTGATCGGCCCCTTTGCGCTCCGACTCCGGGGCAACTACCTGGTGGTCGTCACGCTCGGACTGGTTTTCGTCGGGGACCACGTTTTCCGCAACTGGAAGTCGGTCACCGGCGGGAACACGGGCGTCTCCGTGTCGAAGGCCTCCCTGGAGGTCGGGCCGTTCGACTTCCGGGACCTCACGTTGTTCGGCCATGGGTTCGAGAAGCAGCAGTCGTTCTTCTGGCTCATCTGGGGGTTCGTGGCGGTCACTGCACTCCTCGTGAAGAACATCGTCCGCACCCGGCCCGGTCGGGCGTTGCAGGCGGTACGCGACCGTGACATCGCCGCCGAAATCATCGGCATCGATCTCTTCCGATACAAGACGATGGCCTTCGCCATCTCGAGTGCGATCGCCGCGATGGCTGGTGGCCTCTACGGCACACTCCAGGCCTATGTGAGTCCGATCGACTTCGGGTTGCTCGTCGCAATCCAGTACATCGCCATGGTCATCCTCGGTGGGCTCGGCACCGTGCACGGTTCGATCATCGGGGCGCTGTTCGTGGGAGCGTTGCCTCGGGTGATCGACGGACTGGCGAAGGACTACGACCTTCCCGGCGTCGGTGGCGACAAGGGTGGCCTCGGGGGGATCCTGTCGGTCTCCTCACTGAACCACGTCATCTTCGGCCTGCTCATCGCAGGGTTCCTGCTGTTGGAGCCCCGGGGCATCGCTGGCATCTTGGCGCGCGTAAGAGCGTATTTCAAGGCATGGCCGTTCTCGTATTGACCGTCGTCCGGGGCGACTGGCCGGACCCGGCCTAGAGCCGGACGCGCTCGCTGTCGGGGTCGTAGAACGGCCGGTACGACGCTGTCGCCGGAACCCGCTCGCCGTTGACCCCGACCTCGAAGGTCCCTTCGATCACCTGTGGACGCGGGGTGTCGGGTTCGCTTCCGAGATAGGACATGCCGAGGGCGCCACCGACGGTGTGTCCGTACATGCCCGAGGTGATCCGCCCGACCAGTCGGCCGTCGCGAAACACCGGCTCGTCGTGGTACAGCAGGGGTTCGGGGTCGTCGAGGCGGAACTGCACGAGCCGACGGGTGAGGCCGGCCTCGCGTTGGGCGATCAGGGCCTCGCGACCGATGAACCCGCCGGGCTTGTCCCACGACACGCCCCAGGAGAGCCCTGCCTCGAGCGGCGTGTCCTCGTCGGCGATGTCGTCGCCCCAGTGGCGGTACGCCTTTTCCATGCGCAGCGAGTTCATGGCGTGGTAGCCGGCGAGCGTGAGGCCCTCCGGTGCACCCGACTCCCAGAGGGCGTCGAACACGCCGACGGCGAACTCGGTCGGCACGTACAGTTCCCAGCCCAACTCTCCCATGTAGGTGCGGCGCACGGCGATCGAGCGGGCGTAGGCGAGGTCGATCTCCTGGAGGGTTCCGAACGGGAACGCCTCGTTGCCGAGGTCGGTGTCGGTCAGCGGCGAGAGGATGCGGCGGGCCTCGGGTCCGAACACGCCGAGCGTCGCCCAGCCGGAGGTCACGTCGGTGACCGTCATCGTTGCGTCGGCGGGTGTGTGCCTGGCGATCCAGTCGGCGTCCTTGACCTGGGTTGAGAATGCCGTGACGACGAGGAAGCGTTCGTCGTCGAGGCGATTGACGGTGAGGTCCGCCTCGATCCCTCCGCGGTCGTTGAGCCAGGTGGTGTAGACGGACGTACCGGGCTCGGTGTCGACGTCGGCCGACGAGATCCGGTTCAGCACCTCGGCGGCATCCGGCCCCTGGACCAGCAGCTTGACGAGCGACGACTGGTCGAACAGGGCGGCGCCTTCCCGGCAGGCCCGGTGCTCGGCGGCCGAGTGCTCGAACCAGTTCTGCCGGCCGTACGAGTACTCGTAGACGGGGTCGACGCCCTCGGGGGCGAACCAGTTCGGGCGTTCCCACCCACCGCTCTCGCCATGGCAGGCCCCGAGGCCGGTCAGCCGGTCGTGGACCGCCGAGCGTCGCACGCCCCGGGCGGTCTCGACCTGTCGGAATGGCCAGTGCATTGCGTAGAGCAGCCCGAGGCCCTCGACGGAACGGTCCCGCAGGTAGCGGCGGTTGGCCTGGAAGGCCTGCATGCGTCGGATGTCGACGTCCCAGAGGTCCATGGGCGGCTTTCCGTCGACGATCCAGTCGGCGAGCACCTTGCCGACCCCGCCCGCCGACTGGAGGCCGATCGAGTTGAAGCCCGTCGCCACGAACAGGTTGCGCACCTCGGGGGTTTCGCCGAGCAGGTAGCGGTCGTCGGGCGTGAACGATTCGGGGCCGTTGAACTCGAGTCGCAACGGCACCTCGGCGAGCATCGGGATGCGTTCACAGATCCCTTCGTAGACGGGCGCCATGTGGTCCCAGTCGAACGGGAACTGCATGTTCGGCCGGTCGATCGGGATGCCGTCGGTGCCGAACGGCTTGGCGACGGGTTCGAAGAAGCCCACCATGAGGCGGCCGGCTTCTTCCTTGACGTAGGTGCAGTTGTCGGTGTCGCGTAGGACCGGAAGGCCGCTGGGCAGGTCGGGTATGCCGTCGGTGACGAGGTAGAAGTGCTCGCAGGCGGCCAGTGGGATGTTGACGCCGATGTCGCGGCCCAGTTGGTGCGACCACATGCCTGCCGCCACGACGACGTGTTCGGCGTCGATCGGCCCGTGGTCGGTGTCGACGCCGACGGCTCGGCCGTCGGCGGTGCGGATGCGTTCGACCGATACGCCCTCCATGACCCGGGCCCCATTTTCCCTGGCGACGGCGGCCAGGGCCATGGTGGTGTCGATGGGCGAGGTCTGGCCGTCGCCGGGGAGCCAGACGCCGCCGAGGATGCCCTCGGGGTTCAGGAGTGGCCAGCGGTCGAGCAGTTCGTCGGGTCCGATGACGTCGACGTCGACGCCGAAGCAGTTGGCCATGCCGGCGCCACGGACCAGCTCCTCCAGCCGTTCCGGGTTGTCGGCGACGCTGACGGAGCCGGTCTGCCTGAAGCCGGTCGGGTGGCCCATCTCGTTTTCGAGCCGGTCGTAGAGCTCGGCGGTGTAGGCGGCCAGCCGGGTCATGTTCTGGGTGGCCCGCAGGCAGCCCACGAGGCCGGCGGCGTGCCAGGTCGTACCGCTGGTGAGGGTGTGGCGTTCGAGAAGGGCGATGTCGGTCCAGCCCAACTCGGTGAGGTGGTAGGCGATGCTGGCGCCGACGACGCCACCCCCGATGATGACGACCTGTGCACGGTCGGGGACCTGTGGTGCCACGGTGACCTCCGGGGGGAGACGGCGGGCGGTGCAGTTTGCACCTACTCCCTTGCAGTTAGAAACAGATTTGTATAAGTTACGGAATCTAACATCGGTGGCGTTCGTCACGCCCATCTCCACCATGCGGTGGCCCGGACCTGCGAGTGCCGACCGGAGTGTACGACCCATCGACCCAACAGCACAGGTGCCATGCATGAGCGGTCAGCGTGAACGAGCCCAGCGCCACCTCGTGCCCCACTTCACCCCCGCCGCCGCCTGGCACAGCGACACCCTCCCCATCTTCGAGCGGGGCGAAGGCTGCTACCTCTACGACACCGACGGCAATGAATGGCTGGACGGCCTCGCCGGGCTGTTCTGCGTCAACATCGGACACGGCCGCACCGACCTGGCCGAAGCCGCCGCCGCCCAGATGGGCCGCCTCGCCTATGCCAGCAACTGGGGTAACGCCCACCCGCCGTCCATCGAGGCGGCATCGATGGTCGCCGGCTTCGCCCCGGGCGACCTGTCCGAGGTGTTCTTCGTCAGCTCCGGTTCAGAGGCCGTCGAGTCTGCGCTCAAGTTCGCCCGCAACTACCACCTCTCACAGGGCGACGAGGGCCGCTACAAGGTCATCTCCCGCAACTGGGCGTATCACGGAACCACCCTCGGTGCCCTCGCCGTCACCGGCATCCCGAAGTTCCGCGACCCGTTCCTCCCCCTGCTCTGGGACGGCGTCCGCCACGTGCCCAACACCCGCCAGTGCACCTCGCCGGTCGGCACCCCGGTCGCCGACCTGTCGTGCGTACAGGCCATCGAAGAGACGATCCTCGCCGAAGGCCCCGAGACCGTCGCCATGGTCATAGCGGAACCGGTCCAGAACGGCGGTGGAGTCCTGGTTCCCCCCGACGGCTACTGGCAGGAACTGCGGCGCATCTGCGACCGCCACGGTGTCCTCCTGGTCGCCGACGAGGTCATCTGCTCGTTCGGGCGCTTCGGCCACTGGTTCGCCAGCGAGCGCTTCGGCGTCGTGCCCGACATGATCACGTTCGCCAAGGGCGTCACCTCCGCCTACCAGCCCCTCGGCGGCGTGGTCATCCGTGGCGAGCTGGTCGAAGCCGTCAACGACTCGCCGATGGGCACCTACATGCACGGCTCCACGTTCGGCGGTCACCCCGTCGCCTCCGCCGTTGCTGTCGCCAACATGTCCGCCATGCGCGACGAGGGTCTCATGGGCCACGTGCGTGACAACGAGGTCGGCATGGCGGAATCGCTCGCCAAGCTGGCCGACGCCCATCCGTGTGTGAAAGAGGTGCGGGGCGCCGGCTTCTTCTATGCCATCGACCTCTGTGCCGACCGTGCATCGGGTTGTGAGTTGAGCTCTTCGCAGGAGGCGGGCCTGCGGGGTGGCGTTCTGGGTGGCTTCGTACGTGAGCAGCACATGACGGTTCGACCTGACGACCGTGGCTATACGGGCCTGAGCATCTCGCCGCCGCTGATCGCCGACGGACCTGTGGTCGAGGACCTCATGACCCGGACCGACCGGGTGCTGGAGCGCACGCGCTCCTGGCTGGCCGAGAACGACTGATTCTTCCGAATGGACATCGTTGTCGTGAACATATTCATCATCGGCGTGATCGGGGTGGCGATGGACATCGTCATGCGGATACTCGAGGCGCGGCTCATCCCCTGGCGCTGCAGGGGCTGATCGGGATCCGATCCTCGTGAGCGGTCCGCAGCCGACAGTCGTGGCCGACTGGTACGAGCGGGCCCGTGCCGATCCGGCGCGGGTCATCCTCGCCGACCTGGGCGATCGGCGGACCGACGAGGCAGCCGCCTTCCTGCGGGACGAGGGCCTCGCCGTCATCGTCGAGCCCGTCCTCGACCCGGACGACGTCGACTGCGACCCGGCGGTCGCCGCCGGACTCGACCCGGCCGACCCGGTGGTTGCCTCCACCCTCCTCGTGCGGGCCGGTCGGGCCGATGCAGCGGTGGCAGGGGCCAACCGGCCGTCCTCCGACGTGGTCCGGGCCGGCCTCAAGGTCCTGGGAGTGGCCCCCGGGGTTTCGATCGTCAGCAGTTGCTTCCTGATGGTGCTGTCCGACGGTCGCCCGGTCACGTTCGGCGACTGCGGCGTGGTGCCCGATCCCGATGCCGAACAGCTGGCGTCCATCGCCGTTGCGTCGGCAGTGACCCATGCGGCGCTCACGGGGGAGGAGCCCCGGGTGGCGATGCTTTCGTTCTCCACGAAGGGCAGTGCCGAGCACCCGCGTGTCGACAAGGTGCGGACAGCGACGCAACTGCTCCACGAGTCGGTGCCCGACCTGGTCGTGGACGGCGAGCTCCAGTTCGACGCCGCCTGGGACACCGAGGTGGCCGCCTCGAAGGCCCCGAAATCAGCCGTGGCCGGCCGGGCCAACGTGTTCATCTTCCCGGACCTCGACAGCGGCAATATCGCCTACAAGGTCACCGAACGCCTCGGCGGCGCACGCGCCTACGGACCTTTGCTGCAGGGCCTCGACGGGGTGCTCCACGACCTGTCCCGGGGATGCTCATCTTCCGACATCGTCGACGTGGCTGTGATCGCCGGCCTCATGGCCGGTTCCTCGCGGGGCTGAGGGAGCCCATGCCGCTCGAGGTCGTTCTCCTGGTGTTGGTCTCTTCCGTGATCCACGCCGGGTGGAATGCCCGACTCCATCGCATGGAGAACCCCGAGGTGGTGATCGTCATGGCGTACCTGTGCGTCGGCGTCGTCCTCCTGCCCGCGGCGGTGGTCGACCCGCCGGTCGAGGTGCTGGGCTGGACCTTCGCCTCCACTGCGGCACAGGCCGTCTACGTCGGCTGCCTCGGGTCGGCCTACCGCGACGGCAGACTCAGCGTCGCCTATCCGATCGCCCGTGGCACGGCGCCGCTGCTCGTCGGACTGGGTGGCTGGTGGCTGTTGGGAGAGACGCCGTCGGCTGCCACGTCGATCGGCCTGGTGGTCCTGACCGTAGGGCTGCTCCTCGTGGCGGGCCTCGGAGCCCGACTCCGGGAGGGGCGCGCAATCGCCATGGCGCTGTTCACGGGCCTGGGCACGGTCGCCTATTCGCTCATCGACGCACGGTCTGTCGACCTCACCGGCGTACTCGGGTACCTCTCGGTCATCATGGTCCTGAGCTCCCTGGTGGTCCTTGCGGTGCGACGCCCCGGGGCGGAGAGGATTCGGGCCTCGTTGTGGCCCGGAGCCCTGATCGGCGTCAGGCAGGGGTCGGCGTATGCGCTCATCCTGCTCGCCTTCCAGCAGGCACAGGCGGGCCAGGTGGCAGGCCTGCGACAGGTTTCGGTGGTGATCGGCGTGCTCCTGGCCCGGGAGGCGCTGGGGCCGAGGGCCCTGGGCGGGGCGCTGGCGGTGGCGGTCGGTGCGGCGCTCGTCGTCTGGTGATGTGCCACGATGGAGACTATGCGGTCTAACTGGGATGTGAGAGGTGCTAACGCTATGGTGAAAACATGAGCCGACGGACACTCGACACCGATCAGGTCGTCGCAGCGGCCGCAACGCTGGCCGACAGTGAGGGACTCGACGCAGTGACCCTCACCCGCGTAGCCAACGAACTGGGGGTCCGCCAGCCTGCCCTCTACCGGCACGTCGCCGGCTTCGACGCCCTGGTCCGACTACTGGGCCTGCGTGGCCGCGAGATCCTGGCCGAACGACTCGCAGCCGCAGCCGTCGGTGTCGCCGGCAACGATGCGGTGCGGGCAGTGGGAGGTGCCTGGCGGGAAATGGTTCATGAGCACCCTGGCCTCTATGCCGCGACCGACCGCTATCCGTGTGCCGGCGATGTCGAACTCGAGGCGGCCGTCGACAGGGTCGTCGCCGTCCTGGGTCGGGCCCTGACCGCCTACGACCTCACCGAAGACGAAGAGGTCCATGCCGCCCGGACCATGCGGGCGGCGTTCCACGGCTTCGCCCACCTCGAAGCCGGCGACGGCTTCCCCCAGCCCCACGACACCGACGACACGTTCGACCACATGCTCGACCTGCTCTGCAGCGGCATCCAGCCCAGGGTCACCCGGTAGCCGGGCTTTCGGGTGACCAGAGTCCGAGAAGGCCGTCTGCTCCAATGACCCGGCTCGGCTTCGTGCTCGATTCGGGCAACTGCATCGGCTGCCACGCCTGCACCGTGGCGTGCAAGAGCGAACACGACGTACCGGTCGGCGTCAACCGCACCTGGGTCAAGTACGTCGAGACCGGCGTCTTCCCCGACACCGACCGGCACTTCTCTGTCATGCGGTGCAACCAGTGCGAGGACGCACCCTGCATGACCATCTGCCCGACGTCGGCACTGTTCCGTGCCGACAACGGCGTGGTCGACTTCGACGACCACAACTGCATCGGCTGCAAGGCGTGCACCAACGCCTGCCCGTACGACGCCATCTACATCAACCCGGCCACCTCCACGGCCCACAAGTGCAACTTCTGCAACCACCGGATCGAAGAGGGGCTCGAGCCGTCGTGCGTGATCGTCTGTCCGACCCGGGCCATCCGGGTCGGCGACCTCGACGATCCCGACTCCGAGATCTCCCGCCTCCATGCCAACGGCGGGGGCAGCGTGCGGTCCCCTGAGCAGAACACCCGCCCCAGGGTGGTCTACAAGGATGCCGAACCCTCGTCGCTCGACCCGTTGGCCTCAGCAATCGCCCCCGACGGCCTCATCTGGGCCGACACCACCCCGGCACACCCCACGCCGACTCCCGTGGCGATCACCGCTGCACCCTCCCGCGACGACGGTGCCGAAATGGCCCGCACCGTCTACACCACACAGCACAGGCCCATCTGGGGAACCATGGTGTCCGGCTACCTCGTAACCAAGGCCATCGCCGCCGGCGTGATGCTGGTCACTGCGCTTCTGGTGGTGCTCGGCCACGGCTCCGAACAGGCAGCCGTCGGCGTCGTGCCACCGATGGTCGCCGGCGCCTTCCTGGCCCTCACCGGGGTCCTGCTGGTGGGCGACCTCAGACAACCCGGCCGCTTCCACTACCTCATCACCCGCGGCAACCGCAGTTCATGGCTGGTCAGGGGCGCCTATGTCCTGGCCGGGTTCGCCGTGTGCCTCGCCGCCTGGTGGATCGCCGGCCTGGCCGAAGCCGGCGCGGCCCTGCCCCTGCTGGTCGTGCCGACCGTGCTGTTCGCCCTCGGGACCGCCGGCTACACGGCCTTCCTGTTCGCCCAGTGCGAGGGCCGAGACCTCTGGCAAGGGCGCCTGCTGCTCCCGGTCCTGCTGTCGCAGGCGGTGGTCGCCGGCGGTGCGGCGACGATGGTCCTCGACCTGTTCCTGGAGGTGCCCGAGATCGTGGCGGTACAGACCATGCTGGCGATCGGCCTCGGCGCCAACGTGGTGCTGGTGGTAGTCGAGGCGAGGGGCCGCCACTCCCGACACGTCACGATGGCGATCGCCGACCTGACCCTGGGGGCACAGCGCACCCGCTACCTCCTGTGGCTGTTCCTGGTCCCGGTCGCCTACCCGCTCATCCTGCTCGGCGGCGTGCCGGCGGCCGTCGGCGGCATCTGTGCGCTGGTCGGCCTGTTCGTCTACGAGGACGCCTATGTGCGGGCCGGCCAGTCGGTGCCGCTCTCATGACGGAGGTGCTGTCGTGCTGAACGCCTACCCGCCCGAGGACCAGTGGGACGACCACCAGTCCCTCGACGCCAAGGAATGGCCCCGCAGGGTGAAACGCCGCTTCCGACTGGTGCCGACCACCTGCTTCAACTGCGAGGCCAACTGCGGGCTGCTGGCCTGGGTGGACAAGGACACCGGCAGGATCGCCAAGTTCGAGGGCAACCCCGTCCACCCCGCCAGCCGGGGTCGCAATTGCGCCAAGGGCCCCGCCACCCTCAACCAGGTCGAGGACCCCGAACGGATCCTGTACCCCATGAAGCGGGTGGGCGAACGTGGCGAAGGACTGTGGGAGCGCATCGCCTGGGACCAGGCCCTCGACGAGATCGGAGGACGCATCGGCAGGGCCTTCCGGGAGGACCGGAAGCACGAGGTCATGTACCACGTAGGCCGGATGGGCGACGACACCTACATGGAACGCGTGCTCCACGCATGGGGCATCGACGGCCACAACAGCCACACCAACATCTGTTCCAGCGGCGCACGGGTCGGCTTCGCCACCTGGATGGGCTTCGACCGGCCGTCGCCCGACTTCGCCAACGCCAAGGTCATCTTCCTCATCTCCTCGCACCTCGAGGCCGGCCACTACTTCAACCCCCACGCCCAACGGATCCTGGAAGGGAAGGCGAACGGCGCAACGATCATCTGCGTCGACCCTCGCCTGTCGAACACGGCATCGCAGGCCGACCACTGGTTCTCGGCATGGCCGGGCACCGAGGCGTTCCTGCTGCTCGCCATCGCCCGCCTGCTCATCGAGAACGGCACCTGGGACCGGGAGTTCGTCGAGCGCTGGGTCAACTGGGAGACCTACCTCAGCGAGACCCGCCCCGACCTCGACCCGGTCTTCGACAACGTCGGGCCCGCGCTCCTCGACCACTACGCCGACTACACGCCTGCCGAGGCGGCACGGGTGTGCGGCATCGACGAGGACCGCATCCGCGAGGTTGCACGGGTCATCGGTGCCGGCCTGGGCGGCTTCGCCGGCCACACCTGGCGGGCGGCGTCGGCCGGCAACGAGGGAGGCTGGCAGGTGTCGCGCTGCCTCTGGTTCGTCAACGTGCTCACCGGCAGCGTCGGCACCGAGGGCGGCACCAACGCCAACGGCTGGGACAAGTTCATCCCCGTCACCCCGATCAATCCCGAACCCCAGGCCGAATGGAACGACCTGACCTGGCCCGCCGAGTACCCGCTGACCCACCACGAACTGTCGATCCTGCTTCCGCACTTCCTCAAGTCAGGGCGGGGGAAGCTCGACACCTACTTCACCCGGGTGTACAACCCGCTGTGGACCAACCCCGACGGCTTCACGTGGCTCGAGGTCCTCTCCGACCCCGAGAAGGTCGGCTGCCACGTGGCACTCACCCCCACCTGGAACGAGTCGGCATGGTTCGCCGACTACGCGCTGCCCATGGGCGTGGCTTCCGAGAGGCACGACGTTGCCAGCTTCGAGACCCACAACGGTCGGTGGATCGGCTTCCGCCAACCGGTGATGCGCCGCCACGGCGAACTCGAGGGCGAGACCTTCGACCGTACCCACGAGGCCAACCCGGGGGAGGTCTGGGAGGAGCAGGAGTTCTGGATCGACCTGTCGTGGCGCATCGACCCCGACGGTTCTCTCGGCATCCGCCACCAGTTCGAGAGCCGCGAGAACCCCGGCACGCCCCTCACGCTCGACGAGTACTACGCGATGCTGTTCGAGGGGTCGGTTCCCGGCCTGCCGGAGACCGCCGACGCCGAGGGCGTCACACCGCTTGAGTACATGCGCCGCAAGGGCGCCTTCGCCCTGCCCGGTGACCAGTACCGGGTCTACGAGCGTCCCGTCTCCGATGCAGACCTGGCCGGCACCGAAAGGGACGAACGGGGCGTCTACCGGAAGCCCGGAACCGCCGGCTCCTATGGCTCGCTGGACGAGATCAGCGGCCACATGCCGTTGGTCGGCGACGGCTCGCCGGCCATCGACATCGACGGCGAGGCGAGGTTCGGCTTCCCGACCCCGTCCAAGAAGCTCGAGTTGTTCTCCGAGACGATGCGCGACTGGGGCTGGCCCGAGTACGCCACGCCGACGTTCATCAGGAGCCAGGTCCACTGGGAGGACCTCGACTTCGTCGCCGGCGAGCGGATCCTCGTCCCCACCTTCCGGATCCCGACCCTGGTCCACACCCGGTCGGCCAACTCCGAATGGCTCAACGAGATCAGCCACCGCCATCCACTGTGGGTCCACCCCGGCGACGCCGAGGAACTCGGCATCGAGGTGAACGGCCTGGTGCGGATCAGCACCCGGATCGGCCACTACGTGATCGTCGCCTGGCGCACCGAGGGCATCCGTCCGGGCGTCGTGGCGGCCAGCCACCACATGGGCCGCTGGCGCCTCGACGAGGACAAGGCCCGCTCCTGGGGTGCCGGCAAGGCGTCGATCGACCGGGATGCCGACGGCCGTTGGCGCCTGCGCCACGAGCACGGCAACCAGCCGTACGACAGCGCCGAGCCCGACACCGGGCGCATCTGGTGGTCCGACACGGGCGTCCACCAGAACCTGACCTTCCCGGTGCAACCCGACCCGGTCAGCGGCATGCACTGTTGGCTGCAACGGGTGACCGTCGGCCCGGCGCAGCCCGGTGACGAGTACGGCGACGTCGTGGTCGACACCGACGCCTCGCACGCCGTGTTCGAGGAGTGGCTTGCCAGGACGCGCCCGGGCCCGGGGCCCGGCGGCCTGCGGCGACCGCTCTGGTTCGTCCGCCCCGTCAAGCCGAAGGCAACCGCCTACCAGGCGGACTGAGTGCAGGGAAGAAGCGGTCCCGACGCGTGATGACCCCGGACTCGTTCCGGGGAACTGCCGGGGTCATCGACTTGGCGGAAGGTATGGGATTTGAACCCATGGTGACCCGGAGGCCACAACGGCTTTCGAGGCCGCCCCATTCGTCCGCTCTGGCAACCTTCCACCGACGAGGCTAGCCAGCGGGCAGAACCCGGCCAACGGCGTTCCGGTCAGCGCCGTTCGGCGAAGAAGTCCACGAGCAGCGCCGCACATTCGTCGCTGCGGACGCCGTGGCTGACGGGAAACTCGTGGTTCAGGCGGGGGTCGGCCCCCAGGTGGTACAGCGACCCCAGGGAACCTGCGTCCATGTTCGGCGCACCGGAGACGACGCGTCCGATCCGCGACGCCCAGGCAGCGCCGGCGCACATCGGGCAGGGCTCGAGTGTGACCACGAGCGTCGCGCCATCGAGTCGCCACGAGCCGATGGCCTCGGCGGCGTCGCGCAGTGCCAGCACCTCGGCGTGGGCCGTGGGGTCCCCGGTGGCTTCCCGCTCGTTGTGCCGGCGGGCGACGACCTCGCCTTCGAGGACGACCACCGCACCGATCGGTACGTCGCCGGCGGCAGCGGCCAGGCGGGCCTCGTCGAGGGCGATGCCCATGAGCGCCTCGTCGTCCATGACGGCGACGATAGGTGCGGGACGCGCCACACCCGCCCTCGAGCGTGGCGGCCAGGCGATCTGCGGCACCCCGGGGGTTCCGCTGAGAGCTGCTGCCTTCCGGCCCTGACCCGGTTCACGGGCCCCGGTCGCACAGGACCCGACCGCCACACTCGAAGACGGGTGTGCATCGAGACGATACCCACAGCCCATGTCCTGTGCACCGGTGCCCTGCACCCGTCGGAAAAGCGGCCGGTAGCCTTGCGTCCGGAATCCGCCCCGGGGCGGGCCCCGGAGGGATGCGAGAGCGGACGAATCGGCACGCTTGGAAAGCGTGTGTGGCCCCGGTCACCGTGGGTTCGAATCCCACTCCCTCCGCCGGCGGTGGCCCGCGGCACGCCTCCGAGCGTGTCGCAGGGCCGCTGTAGGGTGAGCGGTGCATGGAGTACACAGCCCTCTACCGTCGCTACCGACCGCGCCGGTTCGACGAGATCCGGAGTCAGGAGCATGTCGTCGCGGCGCTTCGCAACGCCGTCCGCGAGGACCGCGTCCACCACGCCTACCTCCTCAGCGGGCCACGGGGCACCGGCAAGACCACCGCCGCTCGGATCCTGGCCAAGGCCCTCAACTGCACGGCGCCGGCCGACGGCGAGCCCTGCTGCGAGTGCGAGTCGTGCCTGGCCATCGACGCCGGCCGGTCCTTCGACCTTCACGAACTCGACGCCGCGTCCAACAACAAGGTCGACGACATCCGGGACCTGCTGGCCAAGGTCGCCCTCGGCACGCCGGGCCGGACCAAGGTGTACCTCCTCGACGAGGTCCACATGCTCACCCCCGGTGCCGAGAACGCCCTCCTCAAGACTCTCGAGGAGCCGCCCGGCCACGTCGTGTTCGTGCTCGCCACCACCGAGCCCCACAAGGTCGTCGAGACCATCCGCAGCCGGTCCCAGCACCTCGAGCTGGGGCTGCTGCCGGCTGGTGAGCTCGCATTGCTGGTCGCCGACGTGGTTGCCGACGCCGGCCTCGACGTGGACGAGGAGGGTCAGGCGCAGGCGGTGCGCTTCGGACGCGGCTCGGCGCGCGATGCGCTGTCCGCCCTCGACCGGGTAGTCGCCGGCGGCATCACCGCCGAAGATTCCTCGACAGCGGAACTGCTTGGCGCCCTCGTCGCCTCGGACGCTGCAGCGGCCCTGGGGGCGATCGCCACGGGCATCTCGCGTGGACGCGAGCCCCGGGTCCTGGGCGAGGCCCTCCTGTCGGCGCTGCGCGATGTCTTCCTCGTCCGCATGGGCGTGCCGCCCGAACAACTTTCCGACGACGACCGGGCCCGGGCCGAGTCGTTCGCAGAGTCCCTTCCCCCCGCAGCGATCACGCGGGCACTCGAGGTGCTCGGCACCGCCCTGGTCGACATGCGTCGGGCACCCGATCCCCGGGTGGACCTCGAGGTCGCCCTGGTCCGTCTGGCGACGCCACCCGGTGGTGAGTTCGGGTCTGCTCCAGCCGAGTCGCCGGCCCTCGACGATCTGGTCCGACGCATCGAGCAACTCGAACAGGCCCTGGCGCAGGGCAGGCCGGTTGCCGGGTCGGGTGCAACGCCGCCACCGGTGCCTCCCAGGCCTTCCCGGAGAGGGCCGGCGGCGAAGGCCCGCGAGATCCTCGCCGCCAGCGAGGCACCTCCCGAGTCACCTGCAGATACGGCCTCGGCCGAGGTGGCCCCCGAGCAGGAGCCGGTTCCGGTGGCACCGGCCCCCGAGGGCGACCTCCCCGACCGCGACGCACTGGCCCTTGCCTGGGGAGACGAGGTCCTCGCCCGCCTCAGCAAGAAGGCCAAGGCCAGGTTCGCCATGGGACGGTTCACCGAGGTCGTCGACGGCGTGGCGGTCCTGGCACTCCCGAACAAGCCGCACCTGGTGCGCTGCACCGAACTGGTCGGTGAGGTCGAGGGTGCCCTGGCCGAGCAGTTCGGCGTGGCCGTGCCGATCCGTCTGGTCGTCGACGAGGATGCGATCCGCCCACCTCCCCGGCCGGGTGTCGGCAAGCCTGCGGACGGTAAGCCCGTGGAGGAAGTTGTCGACGAGGACGAAGAAGAGTCCATCGACCCTGACGAACTGGTCGATGCCGACGCCGTCGTCGGCTCCGCCGTCGAACGCATCACCGAGGCGTTCCCCGGCGTGAGCGTCGTCGAGCCCGACTGACCCGACCGGGATTCCGTCCACCGTGTACGCCGACGCCGTCCAGCAGGTCATCGACGAACTGGGCCGACTCCCGGGGATCGGTCCCCGGTCGGCGCAGCGGCTCGCCTTCCACCTCCTCGAGTCAGACCCCACCGACGTCGAGCGGCTGACGGCAGCCATTGTCGAGATGCGTTCCCGGGTTCGGTTCTGCACGCGGTGTTTCAACATCTCCGAGGACGACCTCTGCACCATCTGTGCCGACACACGACGGGAGGGTTCACTGCTGTGTGTCGTCGAGGAGCCGCGCGATGTGGTGGCGGTCGAGCGCACTGCCGAGTTCCGGGGTCGGTACCACGTGCTCGGTGGTTCGATCAGCCCCATCGACGGTGTCGGCCCCGAACAGCTCCGCATCAGGGAATTGCTGGCCAGGCTCGAGCCGGAAGCCGTGGCCGAGGTGATCCTGGCCACGAACCCCAACATCGAGGGTGAGGCCACCGCCATGTACCTGGCCCGGTTGCTCGAGCCTCTGGGGGTGGAGGTCACCAAGATCGCCAGCGGACTGCCGGTGGGTGGTGACCTCGAGTACGCCGACGAGTTGACCCTGGGCCGGGCGCTGGAGGGGCGGCGCAGGCTCGGTGGGGACTGAGCATGGCGCCGGTGGGGAAAATGGAAACGCCCCCCGGGGGGCCGGTGCGGGCGGTACCGGCGACCCTCAGAGGGCGCTTCCTTTGGTTGGGTGGAGGGGTGTTCCCAACGTGTTGCGATCACATTACAACAATGACGAGGCCGTGACAAGTCGGGCAGGTTTTCCACAGGCACGCCCGAAATGACGGGGAGGTTCCCCGGACATGCCACGATGGCCCCGGGACGGCGCCCCACGATCCGCAGACGCCCCGACAGCGAGGACCACGCATGCTCCTGACCCAGATCGACCATGTCGCCATCGCCGTCCACGACCTCGAGGCGGCGATCGACTACCACGCCCGGGCCTTCGGCGCCGAGGTCTGCCATCGGGAGGTTGTCGACCAGGACGGCGTCGAGGAGGCCATGCTGCGCGTCGGCGAGTCCTACCTCCAACTCACGACGGGAACCCGGCCCGACTCGCCGATAAGCAGGTTTCTCGAGAAACGGGGCGAGGGCATCCACCACGTCGGCTACCGGGTCGACGACTGCACAGCGGCCCTTGCTGCCGTCGTGGCCGCCGGCGGAAGGGCCATCGACGAGGCCCCCCGCCCCGGATCCCGGGGCTCCACGGTCGCCTTCGTCCATCCGAAGGGCTCCTTCGGCACCCTCATCGAACTAGTCCAACCTGGAGGGGACCCGAACTAGACCACCGGGCGAAGGGCAGGAGGCACAGCGTGGAGGTCCACCTCGTCGACGGGACGTACGAACTGTTCCGCCACCACTTCGCGGTGCCATCGCACCAGACCGCCGACGGCGTCGAGGTGGCGGCCACGCGGGCCGTCGTCGGCTCGATCCTCGGGATGCTCGAGGGCGGCGCCACGCACGTCGGGGTCGCCACCGACCAGGTGGTCGAGTCGTTCCGCAACGACATTTTCGAGGGCTACAAGACAGGTGAAGGAACGCCGCCGGAACTGTTCGCCCAGTTCCCGCTGCTCAAGGCCGCGCTCGAGGCGGCCGGCTTCCGCGTCTTCGCCATGGTCGAACACGAGGCCGACGACGCAATGGGGGCAGCGGCGGTGAAGGCCGCAGAGGATCCCCGGGTCGACCGCATCCTCATCTGCACCCCCGACAAGGACCTCGCCCAGGTCGTCGATGACGGGCTCCGCATCGTTCAGCACGATCGCCGCAAGGACATCGTCTACGACCGGGACGGGATCATCGAGCGCTTCGGCGTGCGGCCCGAATCGATTCCCGACTACCTGGCGCTGGTCGGCGACACCGCCGACGGCATCCCCGGTTTGCCCGGTTGGGGGGCGAAGTCGTCGTCCACGATGCTGGCCAGATACCTCCACCTCGAGGAGATCCCGGACGACGCCAACGACTGGGACGTGGCCGTGCGTGGCGCCACACGGTTGGCGACGGTGCTCGCCGAAGGTCGTGAGGACGCCGAGCTCTACCGGCGCCTGGCCACACTCGACCTCGAAGCCCCGGTCATGGAAGATGTCGACGAACTCTGCTGGACGGGCCCACAGCCCCATTTCGCCGAGATGTGCCGCAGCCTCGACGGCCCACGCCTGGCTGAGCGGGCCGACCGGCTGGCAGCCCGGCTGGCCTGAGCGGTGCGGATCGCCTCCGGTCGCTACCCTGTGCCCCCGATGACACAGCATTCCATGAGCGACCGGCTCGACGACCTCCGCAAGCGGCGGGAGGAGGCCCTCCACGCCGGCTCCGAGCGCGCGGTCGAACGCCAGCACGACAAGGGCAAGTTGCTCGCCCGCGAACGCATCGACTACCTGCTCGACGAGGGCTCGTTCAACGAACTCGACCTGCTGGTCCGCCACCGGGCCCACGACAGCGGCATCGAGGAACGCCCCTACACCGACGGCGTCATCACCGGCTGGGGGACCGTCGACGGCCGCCGGGTGTTCGTGTTCGCCCAGGACTTCACCGTCTTCGGAGGCGCCCTCGGGGAGGCCTTCGCCAGAAAGCTCCACAAGGTGATGGACCTTGCCCACTCGGTCGGAGCCCCGATGATCGGCCTCAACGACGGTGCCGGCGCCCGCATCCAGGAGGGCGTCGTCAGCCTCGACGGCTACGGCGGCATCTTCTACCGCAACGTGCAGTCCTCAGGCGTGATCCCCCAGATCAGCGTGATCCTCGGCCCCTGTGCCGGCGGCGCCGTGTACAGCCCGGCGATGACCGACTTCATCTTCATGGTGCGGGAGAAGTCACACATGTTCATAACGGGTCCGGACGTCGTCAGGACGGTCACCGGCGAGGAGGTCTCCCTCGAGGAACTCGGCGGCGCCGGCACCCATGCCACCAAGTCGGGTGTGGCCACCTTCGTGGGGGAAGACGAACACCAGGTCCTCGACGAGGTCAAGGTGCTGCTGTCGTACCTGCCGTCGAACAACATCGACCTGCCACCGACCATCGACTGCGACGATCCCGCCGACCGGTTGTGTCCCGAACTCGAGGACCTCATGCCCGACAGCTCCAACGTGCCCTACGACATGCGCCAGGTCATCACCGCTGTCGTCGACGACGGCGAGTTCATGGAGTACCACTCAGCCTGGGCCGGGAACATCGTGTGCGGCTTCGCCCGCCTCGACGGCCGATCCGTCGGCGTGGTCGGCAACCAGCCCATGATGCTCGCCGGGGTGCTCGACATCCAGGCCGCCGAGAAGGCCGCCCGGTTCGTCCGCACCTGCGACGCCTTCAACCTCCCGCTCGTCACGTTCGTCGACGTTCCCGGCTTCCTGCCCGGCGTAGACCAGGAATACGGCGGCATCATCCGCCACGGCGCCAAGTTGCTCTACGCCTACTGCGAGGCAACGGTGCCGCGCATCCAGGTCATCACCCGGAAGGCCTACGGCGGCGCCTACGTCGTCATGGACTCGAAGTCGGTCGGTTCCGACCTGTCGTTGGCCTGGCCCACGGCCGAGTTGGCCGTGATGGGCCCGCAGGGCGCCGTTGAGATCCTGTACCGCCGTGAGTTGGCCGACGCCGCCGACCCGGTCGCCCGCCGGGCCGAGCTCATCGACGAGTACTCAGAGCGCTACACCAACCCGTACGTGTCCGCCGAACACGGCTTCGTCGACGACGTGATCGCCCCGTCCGAGACACGGGTCAGGTTGATCGCAGGCCTCGAGATGCTGGTCGGCAAGCGCGAGGAACTTCCCCAGCGCAAGCACGGCAACGTGCCGCTGTAGCCACGATGCGAGACACCGGTGCTGACCGTTCCGTGGTCGTAGACGAGTACGACTCCACGACCCGGATCGAGGCACCGGGGGCCACCGAAGCCCAGGTCCAGGCCATCCTCGCCGCGTACAGCGAACTCTGGCCGAACCCCGTGGCGACCCGGCCGGCCGACGTCCCGACGTGGCGCTTCTCGGGCCGCTGGTGGGTCGACTCCCGGCTCCCCAGACGCCGGTCGGTCAACTAGCAGTACGTCAACCAGCCGTATACGGCGACGATTTCGTCCAGTCGGGCCCGGCGGCGCCAGCCAACTCGGCGAGACGGTCGAGGTAGTCGCAGCGGGAGACCTCGATCGCTCCGAGTCCGACGAGGTGTGGGGTGGCCCACTGGACGTCGACGAGGCGGTCGTTGCCTGTTCCGAGCAGATCCACCAGCCCGATCAGCGCCACCTTCGAGGCGTCCGTGCGCCGGTGGAACATCGACTCGCCGGCGAACAGGCCGCCGAGGGCAACACCGTAGAGTCCGCCGGCCAGGCCCTCGTCGTCCCACGCCTCGATGGAGTGTGCCCAGCCGAGATCGTGGAGTTCGGTGTAGGCGGCGGACATCTGGTTGTCGATCCAGCGGCTCGGCCGGTCGGGATCGGCGCAGGCCCCGAGCACCTCGGCGAAGGCGGTGTCGACCCGCACCTCGTAGCGGCGACATGACCGCCTCAGCGACCGGCTGACCACGAGATCGTCGGGACGGAGTACGCCCCGCGGGTCCGGCGACCACCAGGCGACGGCACCGTCCTGTTCGACGGGCATCGGGAACAGCCCCGACCGGTAGGCGCAGAGGAGCGTGCCGGGGTCGAGGTCTGCGCCGATGCCCACGATGCCGTGCTCGTCGGCGCTGTCGGCCGGCGGGAAGAGCCAGGCGCTGGGCGGTGGCTCTGTGGGCATGGGTCGGGTCGATCAGCCTTCGAGGATCGTGACCGAGTTGAGGACGATGTCGTGGCTGGGGCCGCCGCCGTAGGGCGACTCGGGGTCGGTGACGTAGAGGTCCATCATGGCGTCGAGGACGCTCTGGCCTGCGTTGTCGGTAGCGCCGAACAACAGGTAGCTGCCCTGGCTGTCCAGCAGCGACACGCTCTCAGTGGTCGTGAAGAAGAACTGGGCGCCCGAACTGTTGAGCCCCGATGAACGGGCCATAACCAACTGTCCGGGTTCGTAGGAGAACGGGCCCATGACGCCACCGTTCGCCACCGGGGCGAAGTTGCCGCCTTCGTCGGGAATGGCGTAGCCGGGCCCGGGGTCGGACCAGTCGTTGGTTATCGGCGCTCCTCCCTGGATGATGCCGATGCCCGGGTCGATGCGGAACAGGATCGTGTCGTCGTAGTAGCCGTAGCGGGCGAGGACCACGAAGTTGTTGGTGGTCTCGGGCATCAGGGCCGTGTCGAGGGCGAACCGGATCTCGCCCTCGCTGGTGTCGAACACCGCCGTGTAGGAGGTGCCGCTGGTCAGGCAGTAGGTGGGTCGGTTGGCGAACTGGTAGCGGGGGCCGTCCGACTTGTCGAGGGCGGGACAGGCGGTCGGCACCACGGTTTCCTCGATGCTGCCACCGCCGCTGTCGGTGAGGCTGGCGATGCCCACGGTCACCACGCCGCCGAGCATCACGACGGCAAGGGCGCCGGCCAGCAGCCTGGTGCGGGGTGAATAGTCGTGGATGGGGGAGGGCGGGGGCGGCGCAGGTCGCCTGGTCTTCGAGGCCATGGGCCGGCACCCTAGCAACGAGCCGTCTCGGCACCGCAGCGCCGGAAACCTGCAACAGCCCCGCCGGGTGGCGCCGGTAACGTGGTTGCCCGTGGCACTGATCGTCCAGAAGTTCGGCGGTACCTCGGTCGGCGATCCCGACCGCATCCGCGCTGTCGCGGACCACGTGGCACGCACGAAACGCCATGGGGACGATGTCGTCCTGGTGGTCTCGGCCATGGGCAAGGAGACCGACGACCTGCTACGCCTGGCATCGGAGGTGTCCGCCACGCACCCGGGCCGTGAGATGGACATGCTCATCACGGCGGGGGAACGCAAGGCGATGGCGCTCATGTGCATGGCGCTCCACGATCTGGGTGTTCCCGCCGACTCCTTCACGGGAAGCCAGGCGGGCTTTCTGACCGATACCACCCACGGCAATGCCAGGATCCTCGAGGTCCGGCCCGAGCGGGTGCGCGTGGCGGTCGATTCCGGTCGTGTGGCCGTGGTGGGTGGCTCGCAGGGGGTGTCGACGGAAAACGACGTCACCTTCCTGGGCCGTGGGGGCTCTGACACGACCGCCGTGGCACTGGCCCATGCGCTCGGGGCAGAGGTCTGCGAGCTCTACACCGATGTGACCGGGGTGTTCACCACCGATCCCCGACTGGTGCCGACGGCCAGGCGGATGGACCGGGTGTCGTACGAGGAACTGCTGGAGATGACCGCCTCCGGCTGCCCGAAGCCGTCCATGCGGTCCGTCGAATATTCCCGCACCCACGGGGTGCGGCTACATGTCCGATCGGCGTTCACCTGGCAGGAGGGAACGCGGGTCGAAGAAAAGGAGCCAACCATGGAACAGGCCATCGTCTCGGCGGTCGTATACGACGCCTCAGAGGCCAAGATGACCATCACCGGAGTGCCGGACCGCGCCGGTGTGGCGGCCACGGTGTTCCGTGCGCTTGCCGACCTCGACGTGAACGTCGACCTCATCGTCCAGAACGTCTCGGAACTCGGCGTGACCGACATCTCGTTCACCGTGCCGCGGGGTGACCTCGACCGGACGTTGGAGGAGACGCGGAAGCTGGTCGCCGAGATCGGGGCGGTCGACGTCGATGCCGACGCGACCATTGCGCGGGTCAGCATCGTCGGCGCCGGGATGCGCTCGAACCCGGGTGTGGCGGCGACCATGTTCGAAACACTTGCCGAGACGGGCGTCAACATCCAGATGATCTCCACATCGGCGATCCGCGTGAGTTGTGTCGTGGCCGAAGGCCAGGTGGAGGAGGCCGTCACGGCCCTTCACGAGGCGTTCGGGCTGGCTGACGCCTGAACAGGCGAAGCGACCTTCCCGTCGTGCGTCCACTCCGTCACTCCGTCGCGCCGGCGGTCGCGCTTTTCATCGTGATCGCTCTGGGGGCCGGTGCCTGTGCGGACTCGGACCCGGACAGCGTGGTCGATCCCACGACGACCGTCTCGCAGGCCACGACGACCGTTTCGCAGACCACGACCACCCTGGGTGTCGACGAGGTGCGGTACCGGTTCATCGCCGATGCCGGTGCAGAGGGGGCGCTTGCTGACCTCTCCGACACCGACCTGGGTTGCGTGGCCGACGCACTCCTCGAGGTCAGCGGGACCGGGGTCGTCCTGTCGATCGCATCACAGGGTCCGAAGCCGCATCAGGCGGCAATGACCGTCGACGCCCTCGTGGTCTGTGGGGTAGTCGGGCCCGTGTTCCGCGCCGGGCTCGTCGCCGGAATGGCGACCGACCCGACGGCGCCTGACGTGGGCCCGGAATGTCTCCTCGAAGGGGTCTCCATCGACCAACTGGTTCCGGTTCTCGTCACCGAGTTGTCGCGCCCCGGGGGAGTCTCCGTCGACGGTTCGGACATGGACGTGCTCCTGTTCGACACCCCCCTCATGGTCAACATGATGCGTTGTCCGCTCGAGGCTGCCGGGGAACTGACGCCGTTCTGCGCCGGCTATTTCGATGTCATAGACGAGTTGCTGCGCCTGGTCCTGTCGCAGGGGTCCCTCGAGGCGACGCCGTTGGACCCCGTGGCCTTTGCCTCGCTGTTCCATGTCGCCGAGGGCGTGTTCGCCTGGCTCGCCACCAACGCCCCGGAGGACCTCGGTGACAGCGCGGTCCTCGTCCACGATGCCGTCATCGTCGTCGACGAGGCGTTTGTCGATGCCGTGGCGGGCATGGAGGACGACACCCCGGAGGCCCGCGACACCGCCCTGCTCGCTGCCAGCAGTCGGATCGGGGCAGGATTGGAGGGTATGAACGCCGGAGACCTCCCCACAGCGACGACCCGCCTGCGCTCCCACATAGTCGACGAATGCGGCGCCCAGGCAACCGTCGTCTTCGACCTGTTCGGCGGCTTCGGCGCCGGCTTCATCGAGGAGGGCTGACCAGTGCGATTCAAGCCCTGTGTGCTCCTGTTCACCTTCGCCCTCGTGGTGGGTGCCTGCGGGAGTGATTCGGCGCCGAAGCGATCGTCGGTCGACCCGTCCTCGACGGTGCCGTCGACGACACAGCCGCCGTCGACGACGCAGCCGTCCGGTGGATCAGGGGATCCCGTGTCGACGACATCCGAGGTGGTCGTACCGACGACCGTTCCGGAGACCTTCTGCCCGGACCTGGCACGACACCTGGAGCGGGAGGGGAGTCGGCTGGTCGATCTCCGTTCGAGCCTCGGTCCGGATGATCCCCAGGTGTACGTCGAGGCGGCGTCGGCGATGTCGCTCCTAGCCGGCTGGTTGTTCGAGCGGGCACCCGTCGGCGTCGTGGACGAGGCGGAGCGCCTGGCCAGGAACTGGCGAGAGGCGACGATGCCGCACATGGCCGGGTCGGAGGGGGAATTCGATGCACGCGCGGCCATGTTGGCGATCAACGCCTCCCTGGCCGAGCGTCAGGCAGCCATGGCCGAGTCAGCCGAGGCCGTGAGCGTGTTCCTGCTCGAGGAATGCCCCCATGAGGTCGCCCTCCTGTTGTCCGGCCTCGATCCCAGGTCGGTGGTTTCGGAGCGGCCGTCGACGGTGCCGCCCCCGTCGACGCTTCCCCAGGAGATCCGCGACTTCATCCGGAAACTCCTGACCGGCAGCTGACGTGGGTCCGGTGCTACGTCGGTCGTCCGTGGTGATCGTCTTCCTCATCGTCGGGGCTTGTGCCACGGCGGAGTTGCCCCGGGGGGCTACGTCAGGTACGTCGTCGACGCTGCCGGCTTCGAGCACAGCCATTCCCGTGGTGTCCACCACGGCGCCGTCCCCTGCAAGCACGACGGTGGTGTCCACCACGGCGCCGCCCCGAACGACGACGACAGCGCAGTGGTCGGATGTGCCGGAGGGCTTCTGTGCGGGGCTCGCCGTCGAGTCGGCGAGGATCACGCAGGCCCTCGAGGAGTTCGATGCCTCGGGCCCCTCCGATGCAGCGCGCCTCCTTGCGCACCTGCGTGCGACGACCGCCCTCGTGGGCTGGATCGACGGGCGGGCACCGGCCGGCCTTCAAGAGGACTCCGGCTTGCTTGGCGGGGTGTATTCGAACGTCGACATCGTCCTCGCCGACCTGGATCCCGAGATGGTGACGGACAGCCAACTCCGTAACGCCCTGTTCGGGGCCCTCATGGATTCACCCGTCGACGGCCAGATGCTCGACGGCGCAGCGGGCAGGGTTGCGGACTGGGTGGATGGCTCGTGTGGGGTGTTTCCGATGGTCGCCTTCGTCGCCGACCTGTTCGCTGCGGCCCGCCAGGCGGGTGGCGATGAGATGGTCTTCGAATTCCCCGGCTGATCGCTGTCCGGTAATTGGAAAGGCCCGCGATCACAGGCCGTGGATAGTCTTTCCGGCGTGAACGTCGCGGTCGTCGGAGCAACGGGTCAGGTCGGTGGGGTCCTGCGTGCCCTGTTGGCGGACCGCGGCCTTCCCCTCGGTGACCTGCGATTCTTCGCCTCGTCGCGGTCTGCGGGCACGAGCCTGTCGTGGGGTGACGGAGAGATCGTCGTCGAGGACGTGGAGTCCACCGACTGGTCCGGAATAGACCTCGCACTCATGAGCGCCGGGAAGGGGGCATCGCTGGCCTACGCCCCGACGATGGCCGAGGCAGGCGTGGTCGTGGTCGACAACTCGTCGGCGTGGCGCATGGACCCGGATGTGCCGCTGGTCGTGCCTGAGGTGAACGCAGATGCCCTCGACCGCCTGCCGAAGGGCATCGTCGCCAACCCCAACTGCACGACGATGGCCGCCATGCCGGTTCTGGCCCCTTTGCATGCGGAAGCGGGCCTCGAGTCGTTGACCATCGCCACCTACCAGGCGGTCTCCGGCGCCGGCCTGGCCGGCGTCGACGAGTTGGTGTCGCAGGTGGCGGCGGTACTGGACAACGCAACCGCGCTCACCCACGACGGCAGCGCGGTCGAGTTCCCCGATCCGGAATCGTTCGCCCGTGCGATCGCCTTCAACGTGCTGCCCCATGCGGGCTCGTTCGTCGATGACGGGCGGGGCGAGACCGACGAGGAACAGAAACTCCGCAACGAGAGTCGCAAGATCCTCGGCATCCCCGACCTGAGGGTCTCGGGAACCTGTGTACGGGTTCCGGTGTTCACGGGGCATTCACTGTCGGTGCATGCCGGCTTCTCCCGGGCACTGTCACCGGAACGCGCCACCGACCTCCTGGCCACCGCCCCGGGGGTGGCACTGGCAGACGTCCCGACGCCTCTCGACGCGGCCGGGGCCGACCCGACGATCGTGGGCCGCATCCGCCCTGATGAGACCCTGGAGCACGGCCTGGCGTTGTTCCTGTCGTGCGACAACCTGCGCAAGGGTGCCGCCCTCAACGCCATCCAGATCGCCGAGGAGCTCGTCCGCCGTCGCTTCTCGTGATCCGGCTCCCTGTCAGGGAGGGTCCTCGACGTATCGGTGCATGGCGTCGTCGAGGGAGAGGTCCAACTGGTTGGCGAGGCTCGACAACCAGGCCAGCACGTCGCCCAACTCGTGGAGTTGGCGTTCGGGTGTCTCCTTGCGCACCGCCCTGGCCAGTTCGCCGACCTCCTCGCACAGCCAGGCCACGGTGGCGGGGATGCCGCGCTCCCGGTCGGTCTCACCGTAGAGGGTCTCCATGAGGTCCTGGACGTCGTGTAGTTCCATGGTCCTGGAACGTACTGCATGGTGGTTCGCCGAACGGTCGCGCTGAGCGCGCGAATGATCCCGGGTATCCCCACGCAGAGCGCGTGGATGCTCCACAATCTGGCGTGCTCACCGACACCCAGGCGACCAACGTGATGCGGGTCCTCGACGCCCTCGACGAACTCGAGGCTGCGGCGCTCAAGCTCGTGACGGCCGAGTTGGCGTGCGGCCCCGTGGTCGACGGGCTGATGGCCGACCCACTCACGGAGGGGTCCCGGCTGGACCTGCTGTACGTGGCCGACACGGTGGCCGCCGACGTCCTGACCGCAGTCGGCCGGCGTGACCGGCTCTGCCGGCTGCTGGACAGTGCCCCGCCGAGTTCGGCCCGGGACGCCCTCTCCCGGTACCTGGCCCGGGGTTCCGTCTAGGCCCGGGGATCAGCCGGGTTCGGCGGGCCGCGCCAGGTCGCCGACCACCTCTGCACCGGGCAGTGCCAGCAGGCCCCCCGGGGGCAGTCGGAGTTTGCGGTCCCTGGACCCACCGCCGATGACCACTTCATCCCGATCCATGACGGCACTGTCGATCCAGATCGGGACGGGTTCCGGGAGGCCGAACGGCGTGACCCCGCCGATCTCCATGCCAGTGAGCGAGCGGGTCTGGTCGGCGTTCGCGAACGACGCCTTGCGGCTGCCGAGTCGGCGTCGGACGATGCCGTTGACGTCGAGTCGGTGGGTGGCCAGGACCAGGCAGAGGGCAAATGGCTGCGGTTCGTCCGCCCGGGGCTTCCCGGCCACGAGGATGGCATTGGCCGAGTCGGACGGGTCGATGCCGTAGGCCTCGCAGAAGACCGCCGTGTCGGCGAGGTCGGGGTCGCAGGGCATCACCTCGTGGGCGATGCCGAGGGCGACGGCCTGGTCGAGGACGGGGTCGGAGGTACGCGTCACGGCCGGGTCAGGTGTGGAGGGTGGGGGTCGGGGCCACCTCGGCGGCCGGACCGGTCACCCCGTAGGTGACCGCTGTCAGCACGATCGCTGCGCCGACGAACGTCGCCGTGGGCGGTACCTCATCGAACCAGAGCCAGACCCAGACCGTGGCACACACCGTTTCGACGGGCGTGAAGAGGCTCACCTCCGCCGGAGGTGCATACCGGGTGGCCATCGACATGCAGAAGCGGGCGGCCGGCCCGAACAGGCTGCCCATCGCCAGGGTGGCGAGGAGCGCATTGCGGTCGAGGCTGGAGGGGTTCGCCGGTACGGCGGTGGCGAGCATCGTGAACGTCGCGGTCAGGGCGACGAGCAGCATCCTCGAGAGGTCGGGCGAGCGGCGCCAGATCGAGAGGTTGGCGCCGAAGCAGCAGATGGCGAACAGGGCCAGGAGGTTGCCGCTGAGGCCGTCTCCGGAGAGCGACCCACCGACGATCACGAGGATGCCTGCGATCGTGGCGGCGATGGCCCGCCAGGTCCGTGGGGCGGCCCGCTCGCCGAGGGCGACCCTGGCGATGACTGCGGCGAATATCGGTGCGGCGGCGATGATCGCCACCACGTTGGCGACGTCGGTCTTCGTCACGGCCGTCACGAAGGCGGTCATGCTGGCGGAACCGAGGAGGCTCGACGCCAGGAGCGGTCCCCGGTGCCGGTTGAACCGTTCGGGGAGGTCCCGCCCGAGGCTGCGGACGGCGATGCACCACATGATCGGCGTCGACCAGACGCTGCTCATGAAGGCGATGGTCCACCCGTCAGCGTCCGCGATGCGGATGAACAGGGAGTCGGTCGAGACGAGGAACATCCCGGTGGCTGCCAGCAGCAGGCCGAGTTGGCGTCCCTCGCGGGGCAGGCGGAGTGCGGCCATTGCGGGACACTAGTGGTGGTGTGGGTTCGGGCCATCGTCGTGCGAGGATGCGCAGATGGCGACCAGCGGCGAGCCGTCCCGCCCCAACCTGCTCTTCGTCACGATCGACCAGTGGCGCGCCGACTCCTTCGGGGCGGCCGGCCACCCGCTGGTGCGGACCCCGAACCTCGATGCGCTGGCCGCCGACGGGGTGCGCTTCGCCAGCCACTACGGCCAGGCGACGCCGTGCGGTCCGAGCCGGGCGTGTCTGTTGACCGGGACCTACCAGCACACCAACCGGGTGGTCTTCAACGGCACCCCACTCGACGCCGGCCTCACCAACATCGCACACGAGGTGCGGTCGGGTGGCTACGACCCGCTGCTGTTCGGCTACACCGACCAGACGGTCGACCCGCGGACCGTCGCCGATGACGATCCCCGGCTCCTGACCTACGAGGGCATCCTGCCCGGCTTCACCGTCGCCCTCCAGTTGCCGGACGACCGGGAGGCCTGGTACCTGTGGCTCGAGGAGCGGGGGCATGACATCTCCGACCGGGGGCGCCTGAATCGCCCGCGAACCGACGTCGAGATTCCCCCGGGGCGGGGCTCGACGTGGCCGCCGTCGGTGTTCGCCGCCGACGAGACCGAAACGGCGTTCGTCGTCGACCGGGTGATCGAGGTGCTCGACGGGCTGCCGGAACCCTGGTTCGTGCACGTGTCGCTGTTGCGGCCGCATCCACCGTTCCACGTGCCTGCCCCCTACAACGACTTCCACGATCCCGCCGAGGTTCCTGCGCCGTTGCCGGCACAGGACATCGATCATCCCTTCATCGAGGCCCTGGGAGCCTGGGGGTTCACGACGGCTTCCAGCGACCCGCTCGAGGTCCGGCAGTTGCGTGCCACCTACTACGGGATGGTCGCCGAGGTCGACCACCAGATCGGTCGCCTCTTGGGTGCCCTCGACGACGCCGGGAGCACGGAACGGACCGTCGTGGCGGTCACGTCCGACCATGGGGAACTGCTGGGCGACTACGGGTTGGTCAGCAAGTTGGGCCATCACGACCGCTCGTTCCACGTGCCGCTGATCGTGCGCTGGCCGGACCTGGGGGGTGTGTCGGGTGCGGTGGTCGACGAGTTCACCGAGCACGTCGACGTGATGCCGACACTGTTGGACCTGGCGGGCCTCCCGGTCCCCGAGCAGTGCCAGGGTCGGTCGCTGCGGCCGTTCCTCGAGACGGGTGTGGCGCCCCATTGGAGGTCGGCGGCCCACTGGGAGTTCGACTTCCGGGTGTTCGCCGGGATCTTCGACCTGCCGCTCGTCGACTGCAACCTCGCGGTCCTGCGGGATCGGGCCGGCAAGCTCGTGCTCTTCGGTGGGCTCCCGCCGTTGTACGTCGACCTCGAGCAGGATCCCGACGAGGTGACGCCGTTGACCGAGCACCCTGCCATGCGGACCTACGCCGAGGACCTCCTCGACTGGCGCCCGGGCGTCGTCGATGGTCCGTTGGCCAACCTGCTGGCGACGCCGGGGGGCATGCTCACCCTGAGCGATCCGGGGACCTGAGGGCTTCCGCCTGCCGGGTGGGACGGGGGTGTGACCACTGTTTCCGAGGGGAACCGTGGTGATCCCGGCAGGCTGCACCGTCGGTCCGCCACCGACGGGCAACCACCGCTGACCAGCCCATTCGGCCCGGGCAGGGTGTTGGCCGGCGAATGAGGTGCACAACTGGGCGCCCCGGTCCGGGAACTGGTTCCGCCGAACCGGTCGGCGTCTTCGCCGTATCCTCCACAAGACCCTTCAATGGATGTGTGGTTCACTCTTGGGATGGATCGTCCGGGGCCCCGTAACCATGTCGAGTCGAATCGGGCCTATTGGGACCAGACCGCGGAGGACTGGGTCGAATCCGGTCGACGGAGTTGGGCCGCCCAGCACCCCCGGTGGGGCGTCTACGGCGTCCCGGAGTCGGACGTCGGCCTGCTTGGGGCGTTCGGGGGCGGTGACGTGTTGGAGTTGGGCTGTGGGACGGCCTACGTGTCGGCCTGGCTGGCCCGACGCGACGGTCGACCTGTCGGCATCGACAACTCGGCGGCGCAGTTGGCGACCGCAGCGGGATTCCAACACGAGTTCGACCTCCGCTTTCCGTTGGTCCACTGCGACGCCGAGCGGTTGCCCTTCGTCGACGCGGCCTTCGACTTCGCGATCTCCGAGTACGGGGCCAGCATCTGGTGCGACCCGTACCGTTGGCTGCCGGAGGCGGCGCGGGTGCTGCGGCCCGGGGGTCGCCTGGTGTTCCTCGGGAACTCCGTGCTGCAGATGCTCTGCGTGTTCGACGATGACGAGACCCCGGCCGGCGACCGGTTGCAGCGTCCCCAGTTCGGAATGCACCGTTTCGAGTGGCCCGACGATCCGGGGGTCGAGTTCCACATCTCCCATGGTGAGCGCATCCGGTTGTTGCGTGTGTGCGGGTTCGAGGTCGAGGACCTCGTAGAACTCCGGCCACCTGCCGACGCGGAGGAGAACCGCTTCCCGTTCGTCGACCTCTCATGGGCGCAGCAGTGGCCCGCCGAGGAAGCCTGGATCGTACGCAAGGCCGGGTGAGCGACACGGCTTCGATCCTCTACCGACGTTTCCACAGTCGGCCGGTCGGTGTCCCCTGGTCCGGTGCTCGTCGCCGTTGGGGTTGTGAGCATTCGTGGTCGTCGTCCTCGTCGAGGAGGTCGCCGATCAGGGTTCGGTAGTGGACCAGTCGAGCAGGACGCAGTTGTCCCCCTCGGTGAATGCTTCCAGGTTCAGGTCGATCTTCACTCGTCCGATGTCGAACACGAAGGCTTCATCGTCCGACCAGTGGACGTACGCCACGTAGTCGTAGACGGTGTCGCCGTAGAGGTCCCGCATTGGTGCAACCAGCGCCTCCTCGTAATCCTCATGAGCAAACTCGGGCGGGTGGTAGTAGCGGTTGGCAACCATCACGCCATCGACCACCCACCACGCCTCAGCCACGCTGGCCTCGGCACAGTCGAACCCGATCTCGAGGAGGTGTCCGTCCACGGTGGCCCGGCGCACGTAGTCGAAGTCCTGGAGACAGTCGGGGACGACTTCCCGGGAGTTGCCGTCGGTGCACACCGGTTCGCGAAGGCCGGCGTTGTCCCACACGATGTCTGAGATGGGGATCCGGTCGTCGGTGAAGTCCTCCCAGATGGGCCCTTCGTACGGTTCGCATGACACGCCGTCGGTGCGGTCCTCGATCCACCAACCACCATCGAACAGGTAGTCCGGGCCGTCAGCATCTTCTGCTCCCACCACCCGGTGGAAGCTCTGGGCACCCTGCGTAAAGCGGAAGCCGGTCGTCTCCGGGTCGATGGGTTGTCCGTCCAACCTGTATTCGACCTCCAGGCCGCTGGTCCCGCAGGTGACGGTTGTCTCGACCAGGTGTTCGTTGACTTGCTCGGAGAACGTCCACGGTCCACCAGGTGGGCCCGTTGGTGTGGCGGTGGTGGTTGGTGTGGCGGTGGTGGTTGGTGTGGCGGTTTCGGAGCCTCCGTCGCAACCCGAGGTCACCAACACAACTGCCAAGAGGACCTTGACCCGCGTCATGGCTTCAGTGTGACACCTGGACAGAAACCCCATTACCCGATCGGTTCGGGGGTGACCACTAGCCGATGCGGTAACCGTAGAGGACGGCCTGTCGGGCATCATTGGTGACCATGTCGGTGGCGAACGTGATCCTCGATGTACTGGCCCCGGTCGCCATCCTTGTGGTCCTTGGCGCCGCGCTCGGGCCGAGGTTGCACATAGACGTCGGTGGGCTCTCCCGTCTGGCCTACAACGTCTTCGGTCCGGCGTTCATCTTTGCTGTGCTGGCTGGCGCCGACCTGGAACGCGGTGTGGTCGCGCGGTTGGTGCTGGCGGGCCTGGCTGGGATGGCGTCCGCCGTGGCGTTGGCGGTCTTGTGGTCACGGATAACCGGAGCCGGCTACGAACTGACAGCAGCGACGGCCATCACCAGTTCATACGGCAACGTCGGCAACGCCGGCCTTGCCATCGTGGCTTTCTCCCTCGGGGACCAGGCCCTTCCGGTTGCCGGCGTCTTGATGCTCACCATCAACCTGACCGGTCTTGTTCTGAGCGTCGGCCTTGCCGAAGCGCGGTTCAGGTCGCCGCTTCCGGCTCTCGGTAAGGCACTGGCTGCGCCGATGGCGATCGCCGGGGCCATCTCGCTCCTGGTGAACCTCTCTGGGGTGGACCTGCCCGTTGTCGTCGACCGTTCGATCGGATTGTTGGCGGATGCCCTCATCCCGGTGATGCTGCTGACGCTTGGCATGCAGTTGGCCAAGAGTGGTAGGCCGACATGGTCCAACGACCTGGGTGTGGTGCTTGTCGCCAAGTTGGCATTGGCCCCCCTGGTTGCGGGGTTGGCAGCTTCGGCCCTGTCGCTGGGTGGCGACTTCCTGGATGCCGTCGTGATCCAGTCGGCGATGCCGCCGGCGGTGTTCACCGCCGTCATAGCCGTCGAGAGCGACCTTGCGCCCGATCGGGTTACGGCGGCGGTGGTTCTGACGACCCTGCTCTCGGCCCTGACCCTGCCCGTGGTTCTTCTCGTACTCTGATTGCCGGAGACCCGGAAGAGAGTTGGTTCCAGATGCCTGGTGGCCAAGCCGAAGGCGGCCAGTCTGCGTGACCGAAAATCGCCAGGTCGCCGAACTCCGGGGGCCCGGATCAGACGTCGGGGTGGTCGTCGTAGTAGGTGACCTCGAGATCACTGGCCAGGATCGGGCCGAGCATCTCGAGCATGCCGTTCTCGATCCGCCAGGCCAGGTAGGCCTCGTGGTTGGCCCGGGTGGCGAACTTCTCCCAAAGGACGACCGTGTCCGGGTGGTCGCTGTTGCTGTAGGCCTCGATCGACTCGCAGCCCTCGAAGGCCCGAGTGTCGACCAGCGCCTCGGTCAGGATGCCGAGCAACTCGGCCCCCTTCCCCTCCTGACAGGGGAACACGACGTGGATGGTCTGGGACATGGATTCTTGCCTTCCGTCCGGACGCGCCCCGGATGGACCCGCCGCGCGGACCAGCACAGCAGGTCGAGTTCGGATCCGTCAAATACGGGGGAGAAGGAAAAGAGCCCCGGTCGCCAGTGACGACCGGGGCTCCCATCTAGACCGTCAAGACCACCAAGCCAGAGGTACTCTCACATGGTGTGTAACGGAGTGTCCGTTACTTTCGAACGGTGACTACCGTCCGCTGCGTCAACAGAAAGTCAAGCTGTTCCGCGAATATCCTGAATTTTCTTTCGCCCGACTGGTTAACGCCTATCGAGGGGGTGAATGCCGCTTTGGGACGGGTTCGGGGGGTCTCGGCAGGCTTGTGTCTGTCCAGCGTGTGATGGGTTTCCGGGCTGCGGGGCCGGCATCTGTCCCAGCGAGATGCCGGATCTATCCCAGCCGGCCCGGCCACGCGGCGTGAGCGCGCCAATCGAAGTGCCGGCCCTGTGGCTGCCTACCCGATGATGACGCCTGCGGCTCCCGGATCGAAACCCTCCGGCTACTGAGTGTGTTGGTCGGCTACTGCCTCCTGCAGCCACGCTTCGTTGAGGGCCGATGCCGATGGCCTGGATCTGTGGCATTCGCGTTCCTCGTCCCCGGCCGGTTCGAGCCAACACAGAATGATGGCATCCGGACACGGGTGGATCAGGTCTTGGGATTCGAGGAGGCTCACCTACACGCGGATGTCAACAACGTCCCTGGCTACGACAACTAGCCGTCGTCCTCGACGAATCCCGGGGTGTCTCGGAGCCCGGCGACGAGGGCGTCAACTTCGGTACCGGTCAGGTTGGCCTCCGGGTGGAGCCCGAACACGGTGTAGTAGCCGGGAGGCATATCACCCTCGAGGATCGTCTCGATGGTGTCGTCGTCCTCCTTGCCGGATCCGAACTCGGAGTAGTTGATCTCGTCGCGCCCTTCCTGAACATGCTGGGTCACCGCCCATGAGAATGGGGCGATATTGGAGTATGTGGGCCACATGACCTCGTTGCTGTGACAGCCGAAGCAGGCCCTCACCATCAACTCCCGTGTCTCCGGCGTTGACCAGGCTGGTTCCATGGCGACTGGCGGGTTGGAGTGCTCACGCCCATAGGGAACCACCTGGATGACTGTCAGGACGACGATTGCAGACAGTCCAAATCGGGCGATCGTCCCGGTCGCGCTGGGGCGCTGGGCGTCCCCACGGCGACGGCCACTGCGTACCAGAGAGACGATGCTCGTTACCACTACTGCTGCCACCAGAAGAACGGTGATGGCGGGATGCAGGCCGATGACCGCTCCACCGACGAGGCCGATGGCCAACAGTGCCAGACTGGTCAGCAGAACCACCCGGTGATCGGCTATCAGGCGCTTCAGACGCGCAGGAGCCCAGGGAGGGTCGAACCAGTTGGGCACACAGCCATCGTAGCCAGTAGAGGACTACGAATTGGGTCCGGACCTGCACATCTTGGCGTGCTCGGAGGGACTCGAACCCAGAACCGTCAGTACGCCGCGCGGCCGGGATGTCGCGGAGCTTGGGAGTCAAGATTCGTGCGTCGACAGTTGCGACACGGACGGTCAGGCGTATGACAGGGGGTCTCAGCGAGGGGTACTGGCGATCCCCTCTTCTGTTCGGGGTTGGCCACATTCGTCGGACCCGGTCCGGTCACTTTTCGTGGTCGAAACCTGCCGAGCCGTTTTC
>DCXR01000069.1:1302-42721 GCA_002329075.1 Candidatus Neomicrothrix sp. UBA2131 | reverse complement strand
ATAACCTGCCGAGACCCCGTGGTCGGGTAGGCGGGATTTGAACCCACGACCTCCTCGTCCCGAACGAGGCGCGCTACCAAGCTGCGCCACTACCCGTGTGCGGGGGAAGGGTACCGGTTGGCGTCCGGCTCCCGTCAGGCGCCGATCAGGCAGACTTGCCGGCCAGGACCTCGTCGACCATGCGCTGCAACGCCAACGGATCGATCGGCTTGACCAGCCACGCATCGGCCTCGGCCTGACCAGCCAGCCACTCGTCGGCCACCCGGTCGAGGAGCATCACGATGCGCTGGTCGGGGATGCGTTCGGCCCGCTGTTCGAGGCGCAGGTCTAGGCAGGCCGCCATGCCGCCCATGTTGCCGATCTGGAGGTCGAGCACGACCAGCGCCGGATCATGCTCCGTCACGGCATCGAGCACCGCAGCACCGGCATGGACCCGAACCAGGTCGTGGTCACCGCTCAGGGCGGCTTCGACCTCATTGTGGACCCGGTCGGCATCGGTGGCAAGGAGCACGGTGGACACGGCCCGGAGCGTACCTTCGGGTCCCCGGGGTCGGAGAGCCGAACTGTCGGAGATGGAGGGTCAGACATGCGCGATGGTGGGCCGCGAACCGCAATCGGGTCTGACCGGTCTACGATCGCCGCCGTAGGGAGCCGACTGAGGAGGCACTGGTGCTCGAGATCACCGTCGAACCTGGTGAGGGATACGTGCTGTGCCGACCCGTCGGCGAACTCGACGCCTACACGGTCGCCCAGTTCCGCGAGGCCCTCACCGACCTGGCCGACCAAAGGTACGTGCTCATCGACCTCTCCGAGGTGCCATTCATGGACTCGGCCGGCCTCGGGGCGCTGATCGGCGGCATCCGACGGGCCCGCGAGAACGACGGGGACGTCGCCGTCGCCTGCAACCGTCCGGCCCTGACCCGCCTCCTGCACACCACGGGCTTTGACCGCATCGTTCCCGTCTGCGAAACGGTCGAGGAGGCCGTCGCCGCACTCAGCGACCCTGCCTGAGGTTCGACGCGCTTTCCGCCCTACTCCCACACCCTGCACCGCCGATGATCTGTCCAGCGCGTCGACGCACCCGACCCCTGGCCGGCCTGGTCCTGCTCGCCGGAGTGTCGCTCACGACCCTGGCACCGGCAGGCGCCCACGCAGAGCACGAGTCGCACGAGCCGTCGACGGTCATCGACGTGGTCGAGGTCAACGGACTGCTCGATCCCGTGCTGCTCGAGGTCATGTCCGATGCCCTCGATGGAATCGACCCGGCGGAGACCATCGCCCTCATCTTCCAGGTCGACAGCCGGGGCTCGGTCGTGTCCGACGACGAGGTCGCTGCCCTGGCCGACCTGATCCTGGACTCGCCGGTGCCGGTGTCGTTCTGGGTGGGTCCCTCCGGGAGCCGTGCGCTCGGACCGGTGGCACAGCTGGCCGGGCTGGCCGACGACGTGGGCATCGCCCCGGGGGCGCGCTTCGGCGATCTCGGAGAACCGGTGGTGCCTGCCGAGCGGTTCGGCAGACCCTTCGGCCTGCCGTCCGACACCGACCTCGTCGACGACACCGTCGGCTACGACGAGGCCATAGAACGGGGGCTGGCCCGCTCCTCGCCCGTCCTCCTGGAGCACCTGCGGGGCATCTCCGGGTTCGAAGGCGCCGCCGCCGACGGCGAGGGGACCGCCCCGGTGGTTCGCACCCGCTTCCACAAGCCGGGGCTGATCGACCAGTTGTTCCACACAGCGGCCAGTCCGCCCGTCGCATACCTGCTGCTCCTCGTCGGCGCCGGCCTGCTCGTCTTCGAGTTGTACACGGCGGGCGTCGGCATCGCCGGGGTCATCGGCGCCGGGTCGTTCCTTCTCGGGTGCTACGGCCTCGCCGTCCTCCCGACCCGCTGGTGGGCGATAGCCCTGCTCATGGTCGCCATGTTCGGCTACGCCGTCGACATCCAGACGGGCGTCCCGCGCGCCTGGACCATGATCGCCACCACCTGTCTGGTGGTGGGATCCGTCGGCCTGTACGACGGGGTCGGGATGTCGTGGATCACGCTCGGCCTCGGCCTGCTCGGCACGACCGTCGCCATGGCCGCCGGCATGCCCGCCATGGTGCGCACCCGGTTCTCGACCCCGACCATCGGCCGCGACTGGATGGTCGGCGAATCGGGGGAGGCCGTCGATTCGGTCGACCCCGAGGGAACGGTGCGCGTCCGTGAGGCCGTGTGGAAGGCACGCACGAACCGGGCGACACCCATCGCCGCCGGCACCCCGATCCTGGTCGTCGCCGTCGAGGGCCTCTGGCTCGAGGTTGCTCCCGAGGAGGGTGGCGCCCGCGACTACCGCTCCCGGGCTCCGAAGGACTGATGCGCCTGTTCGTGCGGATAGCCGCCCTTGTACCCGGTGCCTCCGCGATCTAGGTTCGCCCTACACGCGACACAGGGGGTGTGCGAATGGCCGGCAACTGCGCCTACCCCGCCTGGCAGGGACGGGGTGCCTGTCGCGGGTTCTTCGCGAATTGCTTCTTCCCACCGTCGACCAACGAGCGGCACGATGAGAAACAGCATCGCGAGGTCCGGGCCAAGGCAATCTGTTCGAACTGCCAGGTGGAGGACGAGTGCCTGGACTACGCCCTGGCGATCCACGAGGTCTACGGCATCTGGGGCGGGACCAACGGGATCGAACGCCGGAGGATCATCGACCTGACTGCCTGAGGAGGAGCAACGGCTCAGCCCGGCTGCGGCAACCGCGGTCCGCCGATCCGAAGGTCGTCACGTCGGCGGGTGATGCCGATGCCGTCGAGGTGGGCCAACAGGGGAAGCGCGTGCTTGCGGGTGTTGCCCGCCGCCTCCCGGAACATCGACACCGTGAACCCCCCGGGATGCTCGGCGAGGAGTTGGGCGGCGAGCCCTGCAGCCGCCTCGATGCCCGAGGCGGCGAAGAAGATCCCGTCCTGCTCGACCACGTCCCCTCGCCGCACCAACTCGCGCAGCCCACCGCGGTCCACGCCGTCGGGAGCCGGAGGGGCGAAGGGCGTGGCTGCCAACAGGGCAACGAAGGGGTGGTCGGCGAACGTGTCGACGGCCCCGGCAGGCCTGAGGTGGCCGCCGTCCACGACGACATCGTCGAGGAGCCCTACGACGGCACGCTCGTGCTCGTCCAGGCCCGCCAGGTCCAACCCGAGCGGCCCGGCCTCGGCCAGTGCAGTGCGCAGGGCGGCGATCGCCGCCTGAAGGGCGGTCGGGTCCACGACCCAGTCGCCGAGGTCGGGGTCGCGGCGCTCGCCGGTCAACCGTTCGAGCTCATCGACGGTGACCCAGCCTCGCTCCCGGACCACCCGGTCGACGGAGCGGTCGGGTTGTGCCCGGGATGCCCGTTCACGGGGGTCGACGTCGAGCACCTGGCCCCCGCCCACCGTCTCGGCCCGCCCGCTCTCCCGAAGCACGAAGCGGTCGCCGGGTAGCAACGGCAGGGCATGGGGCAGGAACAGCCGTACCGGTCCGGCCATCCCGGGCTCGAGTGCATCGGGGCCGAGGATCCGGAGCCGCACCGGGTGCTCGCCGGCACCGATGTAGGCGACGAAGGCACCGCGCCGGGACACCGTATGCCCGAGGCTGTCGAGGACCGCCAGGTCGGCATCCACGATGGTCGTGAGGTGCCACTGGCCCCGACGTATGAGAACATCACCGCGCACCACCTCGTCGTGGGCGACCCCGACCAGGTTGACTGCGCAGCGGCTGCCGGGCGGGAGGTCGGTTCGAGCCTCGTGGTGGTTCTGGAGTGCCCGAACCCGAACCCGGTCCCCGCTGGGGTGGAGTTCGAGTTCGTCGTCGACAGCGAGGGAGCCACCGGCCAGGGTGCCGGTCACCACGGTGCCGGACCCCTTGGCGGCAAACGACCGGTCGATCCACAGTCGGGGCCTGCCCAGGTCCGCCGAGGTCGGGGTGTCGGCCATCAGGTCGTCGAGGGCGGAGCGCAGGTCGTCGAGGCCGACGCCTGTCGGTGCATCGACGTCGACGATCGCCGCTCCCTCGAGGAAGGTCCCCTCGAGGCGCTCCTCGACCTCGAGGTGGGCGAGTTCGACGAGGTCCTCGTCGGCTATCCCGACCTTGGTCAACGCCACCAGGCCATGGCGGACATCGAGCAGTTCGAGGATCCGGAGGTGTTCCTCGGACTGCGGCTTCCAGCCCTCGGTGGCCGCGACCACGAAGAGGCAGGCATCGACCGTACCCACGCCGGCCAGCATGTTCTTGATGAACCGGACGTGGCCGGGCACGTCGACAAGCGACAGCGTGGCACCCGAGGGCAGCGTGGTCGAGGCGAATCCCAGGTCGATCGTGAGGCCGCGGGACTTCTCTTCCGCGAAGCGGTCGGGGTCGGTGCCGGTGAGCGCCTCGACGAGGGTGGACTTGCCGTGGTCGACGTGGCCGGCGGTGGCGACGACGTGCATGCGGGGCCGGACCGTCAGCGGGCGCCGAGCCGGTCGAGCGCGGCACCGAGCACGGCGTCATCGTCCGGGTGGACCGTCCGCAGGTCGAGCAGGGTGGCCTGGTCGGCGACGCGGGCCACGACCGGTGGGGTGCCTGCCCGCAGTTCGGCCGTCCGGTCGCCGTCGAGACGGAGGCCCACCGACGGGATCTCGACGCCGGGAAGGGTGCCGCCTCCGGGGACGGCCATCGTGTCGGCCACCAGGTCGGGGGCGATGGTGGTGGCCCGCTCCCGGAGGCCATCCACGGTCAGCGTCGCCATGCGCCAGAACGGGATGGCGTCGCCGTCGCGGCGAAGGTAGGCGAGGGCGAGGTCCTGGAGGGAGTGGAGCACGAGGCTGCCGGGGCGCAATGCCCGGGCCAGCGGGTGCGCAGCACAGGTTTCCACCAGGTCGGCACGGCCGGCGATGATCCCTGCCTGGGGCCCGCCCAGCAGCTTGTCACCCGAGAAAGTGACCAGGTCGGCTCCCGCCTCGAGTGTCTGGCGTGCGGCTGGCTCACCGACCAGCCAGGGAGGTGGTCCGTCCGCCAGCCACTGGCAGGCGGCGTCGGGCAGCCCGGAGCCGATGTCGGCGACGACCGGGACCCCCAGGCCTGCCATCTCGGATACGTCGACCGACTCGGTGAAGCCCTCGATCCGGTAGTTGGACCGGTGCACGTTGAGGATCAGCGCAGCGTCGTCGCCGGCCGCAGCGACGGCAGAGGCGAAGTCCTCGAGACGGGTCCGGTTGGTGGTGCCGACCTCGATGAGGTGCGCACCGGACTGGGCCATCACGTCGGGGATCCGAAACCCGCCGCCGATCTCGACCAGCTCACCGCGCGAGACCACCGCCCCGCGTCCCTCGGCGAGTGCGGCCAGCACCAGCAGCACCGCCGAGGCGCAGTTGTTGACCACGATCGCCGCTTCGGCTCCACAGGCCCGTGCGAGAAGCGCCGGTGTCCTGTCCTGGCGGGAGCCCCGGTCGCCCGTGGACAGGTCGAACTCGAGGGTGCTGTAGCGGGTGTCGTCGACGGTGGTGCCCCACGGTGCCCGGCCGAGGTTGGTATGCAGCAGCACGCCGGTGGCGTTGACGACACCTGTCAGGAAGTGTCGGCCCATCGATCCGGCCAGGTCGCGTGCCCGGGCCTCGACGGTTGCAGGTTCGTCGTCGGCTATCGCCTGCCGGGCGGCATCCACCAACAGCGGGTGCGGGAGGCCCGTGTCGGCCAGCGACCGGGCCAGTCTGTCGACGGAGGGGGGGCGATCCGGGGCCATGGGAGGAGCAGGTTATTGCGCTCGGCCACCGCGGCGGCCCGTTGGAGCCGAGGCCCTACGCTGGGTGGGTGTTTCTGCTGCTCCTGGTGCTCTTCGTCGTCACGCCGATCGTCGAGCTGTACCTGATCGTCCAGGTGGCCGGCGAGGTCGGGGTCCTCAACACCATCGCCCTGTTGTTCCTCGTCAGCGGAGTGGGTGCCTGGCTGGTGCGACGCGAGGGGCTGGGGATCCTGCGAAAGGCCCAGGAGGAGATGGCACAGGGCCGGATCCCGGGTCGACAGTTGGTCGACGGCCTCATGGTGTTGTTCGGCGGTGCCCTGATGCTGACCCCCGGCTTCGCCACAGATGCCCTCGGCCTGTCGCTGCTCTTCCCTCCGACCCGGGTGCTGCTCAGGGGCGTCGCCTCACGCTGGTTCGGGCGACGGGTGGCGAGCGGGGGCACCAACATGGCCTGGAGGGTCGACCTTGGGGGGCAGGACCCCGGTGGGCCCATCGACGTGGAGTCGTGGCGGGACGACGACCCCCCGCAGCACCCCGAACTGGGTGGGAGCGCCTAGCCCGCCTCGTCGAGGGCGGCCTCGGCGGCGGCCAGCAGCCGGGCGCTGCATCCCTCCATGTTGATCGGCGGCGCCGCCTCGGTGGCGATCAGTTCGACGATCTCCCTGTAGGCGTCGGCCGCCGGCCCTTCGCCCAGCACGACCGGTCTGCCGCTGTCACCACCCGCTGTCACAGTGGCGTCGATGGGGATGCTGCCGAGCAGTGGCGCCCCGATCTGTTCGGCGAGGTCGTTGCCGCCCCCGGTGCCGAAGAGTTCGTGTCGCTCACCATCGGGGGTGACGTAGGCGCTCATGTTCTCGATCACGCCGACCACCCGCAGGTAGTTGTTGCGTCCCATGTGGGCGACCCGCACGGCCACCTTCTGTGCGGCGAGGGCAGGCGTCGTGACGATGACCATCTCGGCTCTGGGCAGCATCCTGGCGAGCCCCATCTGGACGTCGCCGGTGCCCGGCGGCATGTCGATCAGCAGGTAGTCGAGGTCACCCCATTCGACGTCCTCGCAGAAGTGCTGAACGGCCCGGTTCAGGATGAGGCCCCGCCACATGAGGGCGGTCTCCTCGTCCTCTACGAGGAACCCCATCGAGACGACCTCGAGGCGGCCGGCGCCAACGGGCCTGCGGTTCGGGGTGATCCTGCCGGACTCGGGTGAGCCCCCCAGGCGCCCCTCGATGCCGAGCATGCGCGGGACCGAGAACCCCCAGATGTCGGCGTCCATGACCCCGACGGCGAAGCCCCGGTCGGCCAGTGCCGTCGCCAGGTTCACGGTGACGGAGGACTTGCCCACGCCGCCCTTGCCGGAGGCCACCATGAGTACCCGGCAGGTGGCCGGGACGGCGGTCTCGGGGGAGTCCTGGGCGACGTTCCAGCGGGCCCTGGACATTGCTGCCGCCTTCTCTTCGGGCGTCAACTCGGTCCAGGTGATGTGCACCTCCGTGACCCCGGGCAGGCCGCCGATGCGGGCCCGTACGTCACGCTGGATCTGCGCCCGTAGGGGGCAGCCCGAGGTGGTGAGGGCGATCGTGACGTCGACGAGGCCGTCGGCGTCGACCGTGGCGCCCTTGGCCATGCCGAGCTCCACGATGTCGCTCCCCAGTTCGGGATCGACGACGCCGCGCAGCAGCGCCATCACCGCTTCGATCGAGGGTGGTCTGACCATGCTGGATGGCCCGTCGGGCATGTCCGAAGCCTACGGGCACCGGGATCGGCTGCTGGTTTCGCCAGGCGCCGGTGGCTACACTCCGGCGCACAGGCATCCATGTTGGGGAGCAGAGCACGATGATCACGTTGACCGACGATGCGACCACCAAGGTCGGCGAACTGATTGCCGGCGAAGGCGACGACAGCCTCGCCCTGCGTGTTGCGGTCCGCCCCGGCGGCTGCTCCGGCTTCAAATACGAGATGTTCTTCGACACCGAGCGTGCCGACGACGACCTCGAGGCCACGTTCGGTGGGATCAGCGTCGTGGTCGACCCGTCCAGCGCCCAACTGCTCGAGGGCGCCACCCTCGACTACAAGGACGGCCTCAACGAGGCGGGGTTCTCGATCGACAACCCCAACGCCCAGCACACCTGCGGCTGCGGCCAGAGCGTCTCCTAGCCAGCCCGGGCCAGTTGGCCTGCCCGACTTTCAGGCAGTCGCCCGTCGGAGTGCCTGGCGGGTCTCCCTCGTGTCCATGCAGAAGTGGAGGATGTCGCGGATGACGCCGTCGGCGTCGGCCACGACGAGGCTGGGCTCGAAGTCGAGGGCATAGGCCCCGATCACCGGCGTCAACTCCTCCAGGTCCTCGTTCATCCAGGGTTCGGCATGCACGGTGGTCAGGCCGGCGATGCCGGGTGCCAGCGACATGAGCACCTCGAGGGCCGGGCCGCAGACGTCCGTCTGGCAGTAGCGCGGCGTCGAAACGAGGAGCGCCGTCGGCCCGTCGGTGGCCAGCGCCTCGGTGAGCGTCATGTCGTGGAACGGACAGGCCTCCCGGAACCGGGTGCAGATCGGTTCGACACCGCCGGGATCGTCGACCGTGGGCGTGTCGACGGCACGCATCGGGTCGCCGACCTGGGCCAGGTGCGAGGCGGAGCGCTCGATCACCCGGAACGGGTACGGGTCGCCCAGGTCGACACCGGACATCTCGAAGTCGCCAGACGCCTCCGGCGTGAACACCAGCGGGTAGTAGGGGGTCACGCCCGGCTCGCCGTGGCGGTCGATGCTCCCCTCGTGGACGACGGAGCCGTCCCGGGTGACCGTGACGGCGATGGCGTCCGGTGCCCCGTCGACGACCGGCCATCCGTCATCACCTTTCAGGATGAACGGTGCCCGCTGTCGTGTGCCTGCCGCCAGAACGGCGGGCGCCCGGTAGCCGTCGGCGAACCGGGCACCGAGGGTGAAGCCGTCTGAGGCCATGGTCGTGGTCGTGGGTGGAACCGTCGTGGTGGTGGGCGCCGTCGTCGAGGCGTCCCCACAGCCGGGGAGCACGAGGGCTCCGGCCACTCCGGCGAGCCCCGCCAGAACCTGTCGCCTGCTGGGATGCTGCACGGAGTCGAGGGTAACGGGTCGTTCGACGGCGCCTGTTGCGGCACACTCCTCCGGTGGATGCTGGTCTCTCGCTGATCGTCGACGGCCGGGAGGTTGCCGTCCCCGACGACGGGTCGACCCTCCTCGACGTGCTCCGTGACCGTCTGGGAACCACTTCGGTCAAGGACGGGTGCAGCCCGCAGGGCCAGTGCGGTTGCTGCACGGTGCTCGTCGACGGGCAGCCCCGGGTCTCGTGTGTGACGCCGGCCCGGCGGGTCGCCGGCCGTACCGTCACCACCCTCGAAGGCCTGCCGGAGTCGGAGCAGCGGGCCTGGGCGGACGCCTTCTGCTCGACCGGCGGCAGCCAGTGCGGGTTCTGCACGCCCGGGATCGTCGTACGCCTCGCCGGACTGCGGGCCTCCGGCGAGACGGATCGGGATCGGGCCGCACGGGCGCTCCACGCCCACCTCTGTCGCTGCACCGGGTGGCAGACGATCCTCGAGGCCTGGGACGCGTACTGCTCGGGTCGCACCGGCGCCTGGAAGGGCGACCCGGTTCCTGCCGCCCGGCGTGCCGGGATCGAGGGCCACGTCGCCCAGATGGTCGGGCCCCATGTGGCCCTCGGCCGTGGAGGCTTCGCCACCGACACCGTCCCCGGAGGCCACCTCGTGGCCGTGCCCGACGGCGGTGGCGGCTTCGGCATGGGAGAAACGCTGGCCGAGGCCCGCGCTGTCGCCGGCAAGGTGCAGGGCCGCCGCACGACGGCCCCTGCACGGCCACCGTTGGATCTCCCGCCCGGCGACTGGACGACGACCCTTCGGACCTCGTGGATCGAACCCGCCTACCTCGAGACCGACGCCGCCTGGTGCGAGCCGGGCGGCGAACCGTCGTCGCCGCTCGCCAACGGTGGCGCCTTCGGCGGCAAGGCGACCACGACGGCACCCGCCGACGCCCGCCGACTGGCCGACGAGCACGGGCGACCGGTGCTCGTGGTGTACACCCGTGAGGACACAGTGCGGTTAGGCCCGAAGCGCCCACCGGTCGCCGGAGGCGTCGATGCCGACGGCAGCGGCGTGCTGCGTGTCGCCCGCACCCCCGGCATCGCAGAAGCCATCAACCGGGTCGCCCCGGACCTGCTCGTCGACGAGGTCGACGTCGCCGGCCCGCCCACCTCGGCCGACCTGCGGGCCGCCGGCTGGGCCGAGGCCGTGGCGCTCATGGCCGCCGCCCGGGGCGAGGTCGGCACCGTTACCGCCCCCGACGGCGGAACAGCGACGGCGCAGGTCGATGACGCCGGCATCCGGGTCACGGTGCGCTGTGGCGAAGTGCTCGACGAGACCGTCCTGCGCTCCTACTGCATCGGTGCCGCCCACATGGCCTGGAGTTGGGTCACGTCAGAGTCGCTGGCCGTGGACGACGAGGGCACCGTCCACGACCTGACCGTCCGTTCCTTCGATGTCGTCCGGGCCGCCGACACGCCCCCCATCCGGGTCACGATCGAACCCGACGCCGGCGAACCCTGCAACGGCTCCGACGCAGTGTTCGCCGCGGTCGCCGCGGCAACGTGGTTGACTCGCGGTACGCCGGAGACCTGGCCGACCGACACCTGAGTACGAGGAGAAACCCGATGAGCGACACTCCGAAGCCCGTGGGCCCCTACACGCCGATAGTGCGCGTGGGCAGCACCCTGCTCACCAGCGGCCAGATCGGCATAGCCGATGGCGCTCTCGTCGACGGCGGCCTCGACCGCCAACTTTCCCAGGCCCTCGCCAACCTGCGCGCCGTCCTTGAGACCGAAGGCGCCACGATGGACGACGTGCTCAAGACCACGGTGTTCCTCGTCGACATGGACGACTATGCGGCCATGAACGCCATCTACTGCGACGCATTCGGCGACCACCGCCCGGCCCGCTCAGCCGTCGCCGTCGCCGCCCTGCCCCTTGGGGCGCTCGTCGAGATCGAGGCAATCGCCCACACCGGCTGAGGAGCCGTCTTCCTGCCGCCGCCCGGCATCTGGCAGACTGCCGGCATGACCGGAGCCGTGATCATGATCGTGCTGCTCGTGGTCGTCATACCCGTCGGCATCCTCATGGGCGGCGCCATCGGTGCATTCTCCCTGGGCAGGCTGCTCAAGCGCGAAGTCGACCAACGCCACGAGGGGTCCGAACTGCTCGAGGTGAGCGAGGCCAACCCCTACGCAGGCCCCGCCGACGACTGAGGCACCCCGGCCTATACGCCCCAGCGCGACTGGCCGAAGCGGTAGCCCACCGACCGGACGGTGTGGATCAGGCCAGCGTGCTCCTCGCCCAACTTCGCACGCAGGCGCCGGATGTGCACGTCGACCGTGCGGGCGCCGCCGTAGTAGTCGTACCCCCACACCCGGCTCAGCAGGGTCTCGCGGGTGAACACCTTCCCGGGGTGCGAGGCCAGGAACTTGAGCAACTCGTACTCCATGTAGGTGAGGTCCAGCGGTTGGCCGTCGATGGCCGCCTGATAGGTCTCGACGTTCAGCGCCAACGGCCCGTACTCGACGAGTTCGGGCCGCGATCCCCGACCGGTCCGCCAGAACAGGTGCTGCAGCCTGACGGACAACTCGACCGGCCGGACCGAAACGAGGCAGAAGTCGTCGAACAGGTCGTCGCGCAACTCGAGGCCCTCGAGTTGGCTGACGCCGATCAACAGAAGCAGCGGCTCGAGTAGAAAGTCGCCCTTGCGGAGGCGACGGCAGAGTCTGAAGGCTGCCTCCGGATCGTCATCGGCGGCAACGACGGCACCGGCCCATCCACCGTCGGGCTCCTCGGCCATGGCGACGTCCGGGTCCCCGCAGGACTTCCACGACCAACCGCCGAGGTCGAGGGCCTGAGCCAACTCCGGCGGGGGTGGGTCGGGGAAGACGAGGAGTGGGTCCATCAGGGGCCTGCCGTCACCAGGTCGGAAGGTAGTGCTCTAACTCGAACGGCGTGACCTGACGCTGGTAGTCGTCCCATTCGGCCCGCTTGTTGCGGAGGAACCACTCGAAGATGTGGTCACCGAGCGTGCTCCGGACGAGCTCGGATTCCTCCATCTCGTCGAGCGCCTCGGCCAGGTTGGACGGCAACGGCTGGACGCCGAGCGACGCCAGGTCGTCGGGCCCGAGTTCGTGGAGGTTCTCGACGGCCTCGTCAGGGAGCCCGTAGCCCTCCACGATGCCCTTCAGGCCGGCGGCCAGGATCACGGCATAGGCGAGGTACGGATTGCAGGCCGGGTCGAGCACCCGGTACTCGATGCGGGTGGACTGCGTCTTGCCCGGCTTGATGATCGGCACCCGGATCAGCGCCGAACGGTTGTTGCGGGCCCACGAGATGAACCGCGGGGCTTCGTAGCCCTCGTTGATCCGCTTGTACGAGTTGACCAGCTGGTTGGTGACGGCGGTGATCTCCCGGGCGTGGTGGAGCAGTCCGGCGATGAAGCCATGGCCGACCGCCGAGAGGCCGTCGTCGCTCTCCGGGTCGTGGAAGGCGTTGGTGCCGTCACGGAACAGCGACAGGTGCGTGTGCATGCCCGACCCCTGGACGCCGTTGAGCGGTTTCGGCATGAAGGTGGCGTAGATGCCCTGATCCATGGCGATCTTCTTCACGGTCAGGCGCAAGGTCATCACGGCGTCGGCCATCGACAGGGCGTCGGTGTACTGCAGGTCGATCTCGTGCTGGCTGGGGCTGTCCTCGTGGAACGAGTACTCCACCGGGATGGACAGGGCCTCGAGCATGTGCAGGGTGCGCTTGCGCAGGTCCGACGAGACGTCGGCGGTGGTGAGGTCGAAGTACGAGGCACCGTCGAGCGGTCGGGGTACGCCACCGTTGGCGTCGGCGAAGTAGAAGAACTCGACCTCGGGGGCGCAGAACATCTCGAAACCGGCCTCCCTGGCCAGGTCGATGTTGCGGCGCAGGACCTGACGGGGATCGCCCGGGAACGGCGAGCCGTCCAGCCGGGTTATGTCGCAGAACATGGTGCCCGACGGCTCGTCCTCGGCGGCCCACGGGAGCAGCTCGAAGGTGCTGGGATCGGGGACGGCCAGCACGTCGCTCTCCTGGACGCGGCTGAAGCCGTCGATCGCCGAGCCGTCGAACTGCAGGCCTCCGTCGAACACCGTCTCCAGCTCGGCTGGCGAGATGGCCACCGACTTGTGGCGCCCGAGCACGTCGGTGAACCAGAGTCGGATCAGGCGGACCCCGCGCTCCTCGACGGTACGCAGGACGTAGTCGCGTTTCCGGTCGGCGTCGTTCTCCACGGCATCCATCATGCGGCATCGATGTCTCGCGCGCCAAGGGGTTTGACTGTGTTCACAGACCGTTCACACACGGGCAACAGCAGGGAAACCGCATCTGTGGCATCGTGTGTCCGGCCCGGTGAACCCGCCGACGCCGACGACAACGGAGCGGACGGCTGAGCCGCCCGCCGCACACCTCGACCTGGAGACTGACACCAATGCCGATCAGGGCCGAATACATCTGGATCGACGGTACGGAGCCCCTGCCGTACGTCCGCTCGAAGACCAAGATTGTCGATACCGGCACGACCGAGTTCCCGATCTGGGGGTTCGACGGCTCGAGCACCAATCAGGCGCCGGGCGACAACTCCGACTGCGTGCTGCGCCCGGTGTTCAGTTGCCCAGACCCGATCCGTGGCGGTGACGACGTCCTCGTGCTCGCCGACGTCTGCCTCCCGGACGGCAACATGACGCCGCACCCGTCGAACACGCGTGCCGCCTGCGTCGAGACCTACGAGAAGTACGCCGACCAGCAGCCCATCTTCGGCATCGAACAGGAGTACACGTTCTTCCAGGAGAACCGCCCGCTGGGTTGGCCGATCGAGGGCTACCCCGCCCCGCAGGGCCCCTACTACTGTGGTGTCGGCGCCATCGAGATCGCCGGTCGCGACATCGTCGAGGACCACACCCGGGCATGCATCGACGCCGAACTGAACATCTCGGGCACCAACGCCGAGGTCATGCTCGGGCAGTGGGAGTTCCAGATCGGGCCCGAGGACCCGGTGTTGGTCAGCGACCATCTCTGGGTCGCCCGCTACCTCCTGTACCGCATCGCCGAGAACTACGGGGTCGACGCCACGCTCAGCGCCAAGCCCGTCAAGGGCGACTGGAACGGCGCCGGCGCCCACACCAACTTCTCGACCCTTGCCATGCGCGAGGGCTACGAGCCCGTCATCGCCGCCTGCGAGGCGCTGGGCGCCGAGGGCAAGATCGAGGAGCACCTCGCCGGCTACGGCCTCGGCTCCGAGGATCGCCTCACCGGCCTCCACGAGACGCAACGCTACGACGCATACAACTACGCCGTTTCCGACCGCGGTGCCTCGGTGCGCATCCCCTGGCAGGTCCACCTCGAGGGCAGGGGCTACATCGAGGACCGTCGCCCGAACGCCAACATGGATCCCTATGTGGTCACCCGGTTGATCACGAACACCTGCTGCGAGGCCCTCGCGTAGGCACACGCCCTCGCAACGGCCCCGGGGTTCGCCCCGGGGCCGCTGCGCGTCCGGGCAGGGCTGTGCCCGGGAGCCCCGTCGGTACGCTCCCACCATGCATCGCCTGCGGGTCGCCCTGGTCCAGGTGAACAGCGTCGTCGGGGACCTCGACGGCAACGTGGCGCGTGTCCGCTCCACCCTGGGCGAGGTCGCCGGCTGTGATGTGGCCGTCTTCCCGGAAATGGTGCTCACCGGCTACCCGTTGGAGGACCTCGTGCTTAAGCCGAGGTTCGTGGCCGACAGTCGTGCCGCGATGGAGACGTTGGCCGCCGAGAGCGGTGACTGTGCCCTGGTGCTCGGTTTCGCCGACCCCGGTCCGGACGGCAGCGTCCACAACGCCGTCGCCGTCTGCCACGGTGGCGCCGTGGCCGGCATCTACCACAAACGCCAACTTCCCAACTACAGCGTGTTCGACGAGGCTCGGCACTTCCGAGCCGGCACCAAACCGCAGGAGCTGTACCGGATCGGCGGCGCCCGAGTCGGCGTGGCCGTCTGCGAGGACCTCTGGGTGGCCGATGGGCCGGTCGACCGGCTGGTCGAAGGCGGTGCCGAACTGCTCGTGGTCGCCAACGGCTCGCCGTACCACCAGGGCAAGCTGGCCGAACGCGAGGCCACCGTCGTTGCCACCGCCACCTCCTCCGGGCGGCCCCTCGTCTACGCCAACCTGGTCGGCGCCCAGGACGAACTGGTCTTCGACGGCGGGTCGATGGTGGCCGACCCCGCGGGTCGGATCGTGGCCCGGGCCCCCCGTTTCGACGAGGCGGTCGTCGTCGCCGACATCGACGTCCCTGAGGTGCCGCTCGCCGAAGGGGGCCTCCCCGTCGTGGAGGTCTCCGGGCCGGTCGATCGCGGCGACCCCCTGGTGCCGCCCCCCGTTGCGCCCCTCGAACCGATGGCAGAGATCTACGGCGCCCTCATCACCGCCACGCGCGACTACGTCGTCAAGAGCGGCTTCACCGATGTGTGCATCGGCCTGTCGGGCGGCGTCGACTCGGCCCTCGTCGCCACCATCGCCGCAGACGCCCTCGGACCCGACCACGTCCACGGCGTCCTCATGCCGTCCCGGTATTCGAGCGACCACTCCGTGACCGACGCCGAGTCCCTCATCGCCGAACAGGGCATCGACGGCATGACCATCCCCATCGAGGATGCCCATGCGGCGTTGCGCGGCCTGCTCGGTCCCTCGGTCGGCGACATGGGCGACGGCCTGGTCGACGAGAACCTGCAGGCCCGCATCCGGGGTGTCCTGCTGATGGCGCTCTCCAACGCCCACGGCTGGCTGGTCCTGACGACCGGCAACAAGAGCGAGTCGGCCGTCGGCTACTCGACCCTCTACGGCGACACCGCCGGTGCCTACGCCTCGATCAAGGACGTCTACAAGACGACCGTGTACGACCTGTGCCGCTGGCGCAACACGCAGGCCGTGCTGTGCGGCGGGGGACCGGTGATCCCCGACTCGATCCTCGCCAAGCCACCCTCCGCCGAACTGCGACCCGACCAGCGCGACGACCAGAGCCTGCCGCCCTACGACGTGCTCGATCCGCTGCTCGAGGCCTACATCGAGGGAGACCGCACAAGGGCCGAACTGGTCGCCTCCGGGTTCGAAGCCGACCTGGTCGACCGGGTCGTGCGCCTCGTCGACGGCGCCGAGTACAAGCGGCGCCAGACGCCGCACGGCGCCCGGGTCACCCGCAAGGGATTCGGTCGTGACAGGCGGCTGCCGGTCGTCAACCGCTATCGGGGCTGAATGTGGCCTCCCGCAAGTCGTGACGAAGGTCACGTTCGCGAGTTGTGGTCGTCCGGGCCGTCGATAACGTGGCCGACGAACGGTGAGGGTGACGCCAGAGGGACCTGAGGGGTATCCGAGAGGACACCGGCGGGTCGGGTAGGCGCCCCGGGGAGGTTACGGAGGGCCACCGCAGAGGGGCCTTCCGACAACGGAGGAGAGCCGAGATTGGCGAAGGATCGGGTCGAACGGGACGAGGAAGACCTCGTCCGTCTCTATCTCACCGACATCGGCCAGTACCCCCTCCTGACCAAGGAGGGCGAGGTCCGACTCGCCCAGCAGATCGAGGGCGGCGTCGAGGCCAGGGCCGAGATGGCCAGGGCCGGCGACAGGGTGGCTCCCGCCAAGCGGCGTGAACTCCGTCGGGCTATCCGCCACGGCGACGAGGCCGAGCGGACCTTCGTCCAGTCGAACCTCCGGCTCGTCGTCTCGATCGCCAAGAAGTACCAGGCATCCGGCCTCCCGCTCCTCGACCTGATCCAGGAGGGCAACCTGGGCCTGATGCACGCCGTCGAGAAGTTCGACTGGCGCAAGGGCTTCAAGTTCTCGACGTACGCCACCTGGTGGATCCGGCAGGCCATCACACGCGGCATCGCCAACACCGGCCGCACCATCCGGCTCCCGGTGCACGCTGGCGACACGCTGGCCCGCCTCCAGAAGGCCCGCTCCCGCCTCGAGCACAAGTACGGCCGGCCGGCCACCCTGGCCGAACTGGCCGCCGAGGTCGAAATGCCGGAGGACAAGGTCACAGAGGCCCTCCGCTTCGCAGCCGAACCGTTGTCGCTGAGCGAACCACTCCGCGAGGACGGCGATGCCGAACTGGGCGACGTCGTCCCGGACCGGGAGGCCGAGTCGCCGTTCGAGTCGGCCGCCTCGGCGCTGCTCCCCGAACAGATCAGCCGCCTGCTCGCACCGCTGGACGAACGCGAACGCGAGATCCTGAAGCTCCGGTTCGGTCTTGACCGCGGCGAGCCACGCACCCTCGAAGAGGTCGGCGAACACTTCAACCTCACCCGCGAGCGCATCCGCCAGATCGAGGCACGGGCCATGTCGAAGTTGCGGCACCCGAGCACCGACACCGGCGCCCGCGACCTGCTGGCCGTCTGAGCCTGCACGCCCCGGCCCGTCGGCCCCCCGCCGGGGCCGGATTGGCGGAGGTGGACGGGAATCGAACCCGCCGGACGGGGATCGCCCGTCCCACCCGCTTTGAAGGCGGGGGAGCCCACCAGGTACTCAGACACCTCCAGGGTCGACGCTAACGCAGGCAGCGTCCCGCCCACCATCCCCGCCGGGGCGCGACCCGACCAACGCTGCGTATCATGGCCCCGTGAAGAAGTTGCTGATGCTGACCGTGCTCGGAGCCCTGATCGCCATGGCGGTCAAGAAGGTCCGCTCGATCTGACCCCGGTGCCTCAGGCCGCCGTCGCCCGAGGACGCTTTCGGGTGCGACGAACGCCGACCCACACCACCAGGGCGAGGGCGAGCGTCAGCGCGGTGACCGCCCCCCACCTGCGATCCAGCGGTACGCGTTCTCCGAGCGCCACGGGACGGTCGAACTCCAGCACCGGCCAGCCCCGCTCCTCGGCGAGTCGACGCAGTTGCCGGTCGGGGTTCACGGCCACCGGGTTGCCTACCGCCTCGAGCATGGGCATGTCGCTCACAGAATCCGAATAGGCCCACGACGAACCCAGGTCGAGGCCACGGTCCTCAGCCAGCCGGCACATCGCCTCGGCCTTGCCCTCACCGTGTGCCGAGAACTCGACCTCGCCGGTGTAGCGGCCCTCCGGGTCGACCTCCGGGGTGGTGGCCACGAACTCGTCGATGCCGAGGTGGGAGGCCAGCGGTTCGACGATCTCCACGGGTGCGGCCGACACGAGTACGACCAGGCGGCCCTCCTCCCGGTTCTGGTCGATGAGCTCGAGTGCCTCGTCGTAGACGATCGGCTCGATGACCTCTGCGAGGTGGTCGCGTGCGACCCGGCGCAGACCCTCCTGGTCCCAGCCGGCAGCCAGGCGAAGGGCCGTCCGCCGCGCCCGGTCGATCGACTCGTCGTCGGCGCCGAAGAACCGGTAGACGACCTGTCCCCAGGCAGCACGTAGCGCCATCGGCACGCTGAGGTAGCCCTCCCTGCGCAGCACTGGGCCGTAGGCCGCCAACGAGGCCCGGGCGATGACCGTCCGGTCCAGGTCGAAGAAGGCGGCTTCCATACCGGCGAGCCTAGGAGGACGCCGTTGGCTGGACGGGGCGCGGTCGCTAACGTGTCCGGCACGGTCCGGCTCGGCCGACCGTTCGCCCCTCGGGCCAAGCGTCCCCCCCCGGTTTCCTGCCTCCCCCTGGCCTTCCCCGGTCGATGTCGTTCTCAGGGAGAATCGAATGAACGTTTGCTGGTCGCTCAAGGGCGGATCGGGGACAACCGTGGTGGCGGCGGGGCTGGCCCTAGCGGCAGCCCGACGGGGTGTCCGACCGTTGCTCCTCGACCTAGCCGGCGACCTGCCGGCCGTACTCGGCGTCGAGGGAGCCGGCCCGGGCGTCACCGATTGGTGCTCGGCGGACGATGGCCCGGGTCCCGAGGCGCTCGAGCGGCTCGCCGTAGACGTGCCCGGGGGGACTCGACTCGTCGCCCTCGGCACCTCGGGATGGCAGAAGGCCGAGGCAGGCCGTGTCGCAGCCCTCGCCGAACACCTCGTGCAGTCCGACGATCCCCTCGTCGTCGACGCTGGCGACCTCGGTACCTCACGGGTACCTGAGGCCCTCCTCAGCCCCCTGGTAGAGCGGGCCACCCGCTCGATCCTCGTCACCCGGGCCTGCTACCTGTCCCTCCGCCGCCTTCCCGCACAGGTATGTCGACCGACCGAGGTAGCCCTCGTCGTCGAGCCGGGCCGGGCACTCGGCCGGACCGACGTCGAGGCGGTCGTGGGATCGCCTGTGACGATGCGCATCCCCCTCGATCCGGCGATCGCCCGGGCGGTCGACGCCGGACTGCTCGCACGTCGGGTTCCCCGGGCGCTGCTCCGGGGCGTCGGAGAGGGCTCGTGAGCTCCGTCGCCACCGGGTTGGCCGCCTCGGTGCACGCCGAGGCACTCGACCTCCTGGCGGCCTCGCCGGGTGGTGACCAGACGGCCATCGTCGAGGCACTGGTGGCACGACGCGAACCGCTCCTCGGTGTCGGGGCACGCGACGCCGCCGTTGCCGCCGTGATGGCTCGGATCACCGGACTCGGTCCACTCCAGCCGCTGCTGGCTGACCCGATGGTGAGCGAGGTGATGGTCAACGGTCCGGGCCCGGTCTTCATCGAGCGTTCAGGACACCTCGAGGCCACCGACATCCGACTCGACGCCGCCGAGGTCGACCGCCTCGTCGAGCGGGTCATCGCCCCCACGGGACGCAGGGTCGACCGTTCCAGCCCCTGGGTCGACGCCCGTCTGGCAGACGGCTCGAGGGTGAACGTCGTCGTCCCCCCGATCTCCATCGACGGCCCGTGCGTCACCATCAGACGATTCGGCGACCGCCGGTTCACCCTCACCGACATGGCCGCCCCCGACGTCGCCGTACTCCTCGGGCGCATGGTCGCCGCACGGGCCAACATCATCGTCAGCGGTGCCACCGGATCGGGAAAGACGACCCTGCTCGCCGCGCTCACCTCGGCGGTCGACCCCACCGAACGGCTGGTCACCGTGGAGGACGCCGCCGAACTGTCGCTCGCCACACCCCATGTCGTGCGCCTGGAGGCCCGACCCCCGAACTGCGAAGGGGTCGGCGAGGTCACGGTCCGCGACCTTGTCCGCAATGCGCTGCGGATGCGGCCCGACCGGATCGTCGTCGGCGAGGTCCGCGGTGCCGAGGCCTTCGACATGCTCCAGGCGCTCAACACGGGCCACGACGGCTCGCTCTCCACCTGCCATGCCAACAGCGCAACGGACGCGCTGCGACGCCTTTCGACCATGGTCCTCGTGGCGTCGCCGGGCCTCTCACCCGGGGTCGCCGACTCCCTCGTCGCCGGCAGCGTTGACCTCGTGGTCCACATGACCCGGCTGGGGGCCTCCCGGCAGGTGACCGACGTGGTCGAGGTGCGCCCTTCGGGTGAGCAGCCTCCATACCGGCCGGTGGTCGCCTGCGGTGAGCCGATCACCACGGAGCCCTCCTCCGGCAGGTGGGGTCGGTGACCCCGGCCTGGACAGCCGCCGGAGCCCTGCTGGCGGTCGTCTTCGCACTGGTGCCTCCGCGGGCGGTTCTCCGGCCCCTGTCCGCGGACCAGCCTGCGGGACCCGGTGCGGGCCGACCAGGCGAGGCATGGGCCAACCGGTGGCGGTCGTCGCCGCGGCGTATCGATGCCGCCCTGCCGGACTTCGTCGACGACCTCGCCCGGTCACTCCACACGGGCGCCACCCTGACCGAGGCCCTCGCCGACGCCGGGCGGTTCGATGGGCCGCTGGCGAGGGACCTCCAGCAGGTCGCCGGCGACGTCGAGGTGGGTGCCCCGATCGGCGAAGCCCTGAGGCGCTGGGAGTCCCGCCGGCCCGGAACCAGGGTCGGACTGATCGTGGCGGTGGTCGACCTGGCGTTGGTGGCCGGTGGTGAGCCCGTCGCCCTGCTCACCTCGGTCGCCGACTCGATGCGCGATGAAGAGGCCGTGGCGGCCGAGTCACGTGCCCTGGCCACGCAGGCCCGGGCCTCGGCGGCCGTCGTCTGCCTGGCTCCGCTCGGGTTCGCCGTCCTCACCTCGCCGTTTCGTTCCGGAAGCTTCCTCGGTGGCGCCAGCCCGGTCCTCTTGATCCTGGGCCTCGGCCTCGACGCGGTCGGCCTCTGGTGGATGTGGCGCATCTCCCGCCCCGGTGTCGCCTGATGGGCCTCGTCGCTGCGGCCTGGGCAGTGGGCGTGCTGGCCATTGCGGCGAGGGTGGGGGTCACCCCGTCCCGGCGCCCACTGCAGTCGATGGCCCTGTCTGCCGTTCCACGATCCCCGCACGTGGATCCCATCACCCGCCTCGGTCGGTTGATACGTAGCGGGGCATCCGACAACCCGACCGCCGACAAGAGGGTGGGAGCAACTTGCCTGGTCGCATTCGGGGCGTTCGTCGTGCACCCGGTTCCGGCCGTCGCTGTGGGGTCGCTGGTCGGTGCCTACCCGCTACTCCGCCGCCGGGTCGACGAACGACGACGTGGTCGGGAGGTTCTGGCGGAGTTGCCGTGGGTCGTCGGGCTCATCCGGATGGGTGTGGTCGCCGGGCTCCCGGTCGCCGGCGCGCTGTCGGAGGCCGCCTCCCGGGGCCACGGGCCCGTGTCGGCGGCCCTTCGGGAGGCCCTCGACCGATCGGATCGGGGGGCGCCCCTGGCCCAGGAGGTCGAAGGGCTGCGACCCCTCCTCGGCGAGCCCGGTCGTCCACTGCTCTCGGCACTCGTCGGATCCCTTCGGCTTGGCGCACCCGTTGGCCCCGCCCTCGAGGCAGCGGCCGTCGACCTGAGGGCCACCTCCCGTCGTCGGGCCGAGACCAGGGCCAGGAAGGTGCCGGTCCTGATGTTGTTCCCCCTGGCCCTTTGCGTCATGCCCGCCTTCATTCTCCTGTCTGTCGTGCCGATGGTGCTCGACGCCCTCGGCAACCTCGAGGTGGGCCTCTGAGGTCGACGCTCTCCCCTCCCCCCGCTTGCGGCGCTGCCGCCTCCGTCATCCAGCACCGGGAGGTGTCCATGCAACGAGCCATCCTGCGATGGGTCGTAGTTCCCATCCACTGCCGACTTGCGGCGCTGAGCGAACGTGCCCTCGACGACCGCGGCCAGACCACCGCCGAATACGTCCTCCTCATCCTCGGTGCAGCAACCATCGCCATCCTCGTCACCAGCTGGGCGACCGGGACCGACCGCATCACGCGGCTGTTCGACCGCGTCCTGAACTCGCTCATCAACAAGGTCGGATAGGTGCGGCTCCGACCCCACGACGAGCGGGGCCAGGCGACGATCGAACTTGTACTGGTCGTACCCGTTCTCATAGTGCTAGCCCTCTTCCTGGTCCAGGTGGGCTTCGTGGTGCGCAGCCTCGTTCTCGTCCACCACGCAGCCCGGGAGGGCGTCAGGGTCGCTGCGGTGGGCGGCGACCTCGACCGGATTCGCGAAGCCGTGGTCGGCTCGTCGGGGCTGCTGCCGAGCGCCACCGATGTCGACCGTCGCATCGACGGAGACCTCGTCACCGTCACGGTCACCTATGGTGACCCGACTGATGTACCGCTGGTGGGGGTACTCCTCCCCGAGGTTACGGTCACGGCATTCGCAACGATGCGCCGGGAGGGCGTCGACCTGCCCCGGACCTGGTCATCGGAAGGCATACACCAGAAAGGCGTGCCCCAGACGAGAGCGCCCGTTCGGTAGCGTGGGCATCGACCATCGTGCCGTACAGAGGCTGGGGAATCCACGTGCACCTCGAGTTCCATTGCGTCCAGCGGAACCCGTGGTCGGTTCTCGTCCTCTTCGGCGACCTCGATATGGCCGGTGCACCCAGGCTCCGCAAGGAGGTGGCTCAGATGGTCGCTGCCGGTGACACCCGGCTCGTGCTCGACCTGACCGCCGTCGACTTCATCGACTCCACCGGCCTGGGCACGGTGATCGCAGCACTGCGAAGGGTCCGGAGCCACCACGGCGAACTGGCACTGGTGTGTCCCGAACCCAGGTTGCAGCGCGTCTTCGAGATGTGCGACCTGGACCGGGTGTTCGAATTCCACGAGTCCGTGGACGCAGCCGTGGGTGCGTCGGCATGAAGGCAGAGGGCGTCGTCGAACTCCTGATCCCGGCGCGGCCGGAGTACCTCCAACTGGTCCGAACGGTCATCGGCGAAACGGCGGCAGTCGATCTTGGCCTCGACGCTGAACGTATCGCCGACCTCCGCCTGGCGGTCTCCGAGGCGGTGACCAACGCCATCGAGGCCCAGGTCATGTCAGGTGTCGATGACCGGGTCGTCGTTCGCTGCAACCTGGCGGCCGAGCAGATAGAGATCGAGGTGACCGATCGAGGCGAGGGCTTCGACCCCGACGGGGTCCGTGCCCTTCCCGACGTCGAATCCCCCGAACGGCTCGAGTACGAGTCGGGCCTGGGCCTCTCGCTGATGCGACGACTGGCGGACGAGACCACCGTCGAAACGAGCGTCGACGGCACCGCCGTGCGCCTCGTCGTCCGCTTCTCGGGCACAACCGACGAAACCTGATCGGTGGCAGGACGCGCCATGGCCACTACCGTGCCCGACGCCCATCAGCCCCAACAGACACGAAACCACGTATGACCCAACGCACACCCCCTTCCCCCCTGACCTGGCTCGGCAGCGACCGTCCCCTGGCGCGAGTCATCGGGCGACCGATGCTGCGCTTCCTCGGGATCGAAGCGGCAGCGGGCATCGTTCTCGTGGCGGCGACGGTCGTCGCCCTCGTGTGGGCCAACTCCCCCTGGTCGGCCGGATATCAGGACTTCTGGCACTCCGAGATCGAATTCTCGGTGGGTAGCTGGTTCTCACTCGAACACGGCGGCCACCCACTGACGCTCGTCGACTTCGTCAACGACATCCTGATGGTGCTGTTCTTCTTCGTGGTCGGACTCGAGATCAAGCGGGAACTGGTCGCAGGCGAACTGCGCGAACGACGGGCTGCGCTTCTTCCTGCCGTAGCGGCGTTCGGAGGGATGGTCGTGCCCGCCCTCATCTTCTTTGCCTTCAACCCGGGTGGCGAGGCCGCCTCCGGATGGGGGATCCCGATGGCAACCGACATTGCCTTCGCCGTCGGAGTCCTGTCGCTTCTCGGCAGCCGGGTGCCGACGCCGCTGAAGGTGTTCCTCCTGGCCCTGGCGATCGTCGACGACATCGGCGCCATCATCGTGATCGCCGTCTTCTACACCAGCGAACTCGCCACCGAATGGCTGTTCCTGATCGCAGCGGTCCTCGTCGCCGAACGCCTGCTGAAGAAGCTGGAGGTGCGGTACGTTCCGATCTACATAGGGCTGGGTGTCGTCCTCTGGTATGCCACGTTCGAGTCGGGCATCCATGCCACCCTCGCCGGTGTGGCGATGGGCGTCCTGGCACCCGCCGAGCCGCTGACCGGTCCAGACCACGTCGTCAGGGCGGTGCAGCCGATCGTCGAAGGGGATGTTGACGCCAACTCGGTGCGTAGGGCCGGATTCATGCTCGGCGAGTCGGTGTCGGTCGCCGAACGAATCGGCCACCTCCTGCATCCGTTGACGAGCCTCGTCATCATCCCCGTGTTCGCCCTGGCGAACGCAGGCATCGAGATCAACGGTGACCTGCTGGCCGACGCCACGGGTTCGGCGGTCACGCTCGGGGTGGTGTTCGGCCTGGTTGTCGGCAAGATCGTCGGCGTCTCCCTGTTCACCCTGCTTGCCGTCCGACTGGGATTCAGCGCCCTGCCGGCCGGTGCTGCCCCACGCCACATCGTCGGCATCTCAGCCATTGCCGGTATCGGCTTCACGGTCTCGCTGTTCATCACGGGCCTCGCCTACGACACCGTCATGCTCCAGAACGAGGCCAAGATCGGCGTGCTGGCCGCCTCGGTGGTCGCCGCAATAGTCGGATCCGTGGTCCTCTGCAGGAGCAGGCCGGCCGACATCCAACCCGCCACCGACGTCGACAGCCCACCACCGGGGGCATGACCGTCATGACAGCATCGGGAGTGGCGCCACCACCGGGGTACGCCACATGAGCTACGCACTCGTGATCGTCGAGTCACCCGCAAAGGCGGAGACGATCGCCGGCTACCTCGGCGACGGCTACAAGGTCGAATCATCGATCGGCCACATCCGCGACCTGCCCAACCGGGACGACCCTGTTCCTGCCGCCTACAAGGGCGAGCCCTGGGCCAAGATCGGAATCGACGTCGACAACGACTTCAAGCCGCTCTATGTCGTCAGCTCTCGCAAGAAGGACCAGATCTGCAAGCTCAAGCGGCTCCTCGCCGGAGCCGACGAACTGTTCCTCGCAACGGACGAAGACCGTGAGGGCGAGGCGATCGCCTGGCACCTCCTCGAGGTGCTCAACCCGAAGGTGCCTGTGAAGCGGATGGTGTTCCACGAGATCACCAAGGGGGCGATCACCCGTGCCCTCCAGGAGACCCGTGACATCGACCGGCGGCTCGTCGATGCCCAGGAGGCCCGCCGCATCCTCGACCGCCTCTACGGCTACGAGATATCACCGGTGCTCTGGCGCAAGATCACCACGGGCCTCTCGGCCGGACGGGTGCAGTCCGTTGCCACGAGGATCGTGGTTGAACGAGAACGCGAGCGCATGGACTTCGTGGCTGCCGGCTACTGGGACCTGGACCTGACGCTCACTGCAGGTGACGGAACCGACTTCGAAGCGTCCCTCGTCGAGGTGGACGGGCGGCGTGTCGCAGCCGGGCGCGACTTCGGTGACGACGGCCAGCTTGCGAACGAGGTCGTCGTGCTCGACGAGGCCACGGCCACCGAACTGGCCAACGGCCTGAACGGTGGCACGGTCGAAGTCGTCTCGGTCGAATCGAAGCCGTACAGGCGACGCCCCGCCGCACCCTTCATCACATCGACCTTCCAGCAGGAAGCCGGCCGCAGGCTCAGGCTGTCGTCATCGCTCGCCATGCACGCCGCCCAGGGCCTGTACCAGAAGGGCTACATCACCTACATGCGGACCGACAGCACGACGCTGTCGGACACCGCACAGCGTGCCGCACGGGCAGAGGTCGTCGAGCGGTTCGGCCGGGCCTTCCTTCCCGACGCCCCTCGTACCTACGAAAAGAAGGTGCGTAGCGCACAGGAGGCCCACGAGGCGATCCGTCCGTCCGGTGACCGCTTCCGGCACCCCGATGAGGTTGCAGGTGAACTCCCCTCCACCGAAGCCCGCGTCTATGAGATGATCTGGCAGCGAACGGTCGCCTCCCAGATGACCGATGCCGTGGGCGAGACCGTGCAGTTGCAGTTCTCCTGCGCAGCGGGTGCCCGACGGGTCCTGCTGGGTGCCAGCGGCACCATGATCATGCACCAGGGCTTTCGCCGGGTGTACGTCGAGACCACCGAAGAGGCTCGGGACCCAGCATCGACCAACGACAACCGGGAATCGGTGCTCCCCGAACTGGCTACCGGTGATGCCGTCGCTGTTGCCGACGCCTCCCCTCAGGGGCACACCACGCAGCCCCCGCCCCGTTTCACCGAGGCCTCCCTGGTGAAACGGCTGGAAGAGATCGGAGTCGGTCGTCCGTCCACCTACGCCTCGACCATGGAGACCATCCAGGATCGGGACTACGTCTGGCGGAAAGGCTCGGCGCTGGTGCCGACGCTCAGTGCCTTCGCCGTGACCACGCTGCTCGAACGGCACTTCCCTCGGCTCATCGACTACGACTTCACGGCCACGATGGAGGCCGCCCTCGACGAGATCGCGAACGGAACCGCAGAGGCGGTTCCGTGGCTGAGTGCGTTCTACTTCGGTTCGAATGGCGACATCGGCCTCAAGGCCAAGGTCACCACCCGGCTGGGTGACATCGACCCCAAGGGTGTGAGCACCGTGCCGCTGGGCACGACGGCTGCTGGTGAGCCCGTCATCGCCTGCTACGGCAAGTTCGGTGCCTACGTCGAGGTCGGCGAGCGGACCGCCTCGATCCCCGATGACACAGCACCCGACGAGCTCACCGTGGAACGTGCAGTCGAGTTCCTCGACACGCCGACCGAACAGGTGCTGGGTGACGACCCCGAGACCGGTCTCCCGGTGATCGCCAAGGCCGGGAAGTTCGGGCCGTATGTCTCGCTGGGCCGGTTCCCCAAGTGGCCGTCGCCGTCGTCTCCGGGGGGACGCCTCCTGGCACTTCCGCTCCACCGGAAGGAACTGCGCGTCGCCCTCGCCTATGCAGGGTCCATTGTGGCCGAGCCCGACGACGAGGCCGTCCGACGCGCCATCGTCATCCCGAAGCGGGGCGTAGGCAAGGGTGCCTTCGAGCGTCTCGATGCCTTCGCCACGAAGCACGGGATCAGCCTCACAACAACCTTCGAACGGGCCGAGGAAGCGGGAGTGACCAGTGCCGCCGTGAAGGGCATCCGGTCGTTTCTCGAACTGCGGTCGACGATGCGTGGTCGTACAGGCGAGGGTGCCGCCACGGTCCTTCGGGCCACCCTCGAGGCATCCGGCTACCTCGCCGAACTGCGGTCCGCCGACGAGGAGGACCGCCTCGGGAACCTCGAGTCGCTGTTCACGGTCCTGGACGAGTTCACGTCCATTGACGAGATGGTCGAGGAACTGGACCGGATCGCCGACCTGGAGTCCCAGCCCAAGCCCAGGACCGCATCGCTGTTCCAGACGATGACGCTCGAACGCATCACCTTCGAGGACGCCATGCAGTTGCTGAGCCTGCCCCGCACCGTCGGGGTCGATCCAGCCGACGGGGTCGAGGTCACCGTGCAGAACGGCAAGTTCGGCCCGTACCTCACGAAGGGCTCCGACAGCCGAAGCCTCGACAACGAGGAGCAACTGCTCACGATCACCCTCGACGAGTGCCTGACCATTCTCGCCCAACCCAAGAAGTACGGACGGGCCAGGACCAAGCCGCCGCTGCGCGATCTCGGCACCGACCCGCACAGTGACAGGACGATCCTCCTCAAGGACGGGCAGTACGGGCCCTATGTCACCGATGGTGAGACCAACGCCTCGTTGCGTCGGGGGGATTCTGTCGAGGAGATCAGCGACGAACGGGCCGCCGAACTCCTCGCCGAGCGGCGGGCGAAGGGCCCGGCGAAGAAGAAGCCCCGACGGCGGAAGTCCTGAGCCGTCGACCGTTTTCCGGGAGGGCACCGTGAGCCTCCCGTAGAGTGGTGGCGTGATCGACGAAGGCGGCGGGTCGGACTCGCCGAAGCCAGGCAAGCTACAGCCGTCGAAGGTTCAGTCGAACCTCACCGAGCCCGAGCAGGTATTCCGCGAGGCCTTCCATGTTCGGGTTTTCGGCTCCCCCGCGTTCTTCCGTCTCTGGCTGGCACAGGTGGTGTCGGCGACCGGCGACTGGCTGGGGCTGCTCGCCATCAGCCTGCTCGCCATCCGGATCGGCGCCGGATCCGAGGGTGCCGCCCTGAGCATGGTCCTGGCGGCACGCATCGTCCCGGGTTTCTTCTTCGGGCCGATCGCCGGAGTGCTCGTAGATCGCTGGAACCGCAAGCGGGTGATGGTGACCTGCGACGTGAGCCGGGCCATCGTGATGATCTCGCTGCCGTTCGTCGACTCGATCTTGGGCCTGGTCCTGGCGTCGCTGGTCCTCGAGGCGTTCACGATGCTGTGGTCGCCGGCGAAGGAGGCCTCGGTCCCGAACCTGGTGCCCGAGGAGAACCTCACCAACGCCAACTCCCTGTCGGTGGTGGCGGCCTATGGCACGTTTCCACTGGGTGCAGCCCTGATGGTGCTGTTCGGCAGGCTCTCCACGGCGCTGTTCAGTTCGTCGTGGGCCGACAACCTCAGGCTCGACGACGAGGGCCTGGCGTTCTACGCCAACTCGGCCACATTCCTGGTAGCCGCCTTCCTGATCATCACGTTGCCGCTCCCCATCCGGTCAGAGACCGAACGCCAGGCGATGGGCTCAAAGGGTCGCGAGTTGGCCCACCCGTTCCAGGATCTGCGCGAGGGCTGGAGGTTCGCATTCCAGAACCCGGTCGTGCGGACCGTCAACATGGGCCTCGCCACCGGGCTGATCGGTGGTGGCATGCTCGTTCCACTCGGTGCCATCTACGCCACCGAGTTGCTCGCTGCCGGCGAGTCGGGATACGGCTACTTCATCACCGCTCTGGGGCTCGGCGTGGCGACCGGCGTGGGTCTCATCTCGCTGGGCCAGCGCCGGCTCAACAAGACTCGGGTCTTCACCTGGGCGTTGGTCGCCGCTGCGTTCTTCCTGGCGGCCTCTGCGTCGTTCACCCGGATCCACGTCACGGCGGCAATGGTCTTCGGGATCGGCATCTGTGCCGGAACCGTCTATGTGCTGGGTTTCACGCTGCTCCACGAGAACGTGGATGACGACATGCGCGGCCGCATCTTCGCGACCCTCTACACGCTCGTCCGCACCTGTGTGCTGTTCGCCCTGGCCATCGGGCCGCTGCTCGAGGAGACCCTCGACCGGTTTTCCAAGCGGTTCTGGGAGCGGAACGTCGAGGTGTTCGGCGTGGACCTGTACGTTCCCGGCGTCCGCCTGACGCTCTGGCTGGCGTCCGTCATCATCCTGGTCGCCGGGGTCGTGGCGGTGGCGTCCCTGCGGGTGGGCGAACTGTCCGAGGATCACACATGACGGGTCGCCTGATCGCCGTCGAAGGGGGCGAGGGGTCGGGAAAGACCACCCAGGCCCGGATGCTGGCAGATGCCCTCGGAGCGGTGTTCACCCGGGAACCCGGTGGTACCCCACTGGGAGAGCAGATCCGCGACCTCCTCCTGGGCACGGAGGGTGATGCACCGTGCGACCGGGCCGAGGCGCTGCTGATGGCCGCAGCCCGCGCCCAGCACGTGGACCGGGTCGTCGTACCGGCGCTTGCCAGAGGGGACGACGTCGTCACCGATCGCTACATCGGTTCCTCACTCGCCTACCAGGGGGTCGGACGTGGCCTCGGCGTCGCAGCGGTCGCTGCCGTGTCGGAGTTCGCCGTCGATGGCGTCGAAGCCGACCTCGTCGTGCTGCTCGATGTCGATACCGCTGAAGCAGTGGCGAGGCTGGATGGGTCCCTCGACCGGATCGAACAGGCGGGAGACGAGTTCCACGCCAGGGTGGCAGCGGCCTACCGGGACCTGGCCGCTGCCGACCCCCAGCACTGGGTCGTCGTCGACGGTCGGGGCACGGTCGACGAGGTCGCACAATGCCTTCAGGCGGCGGTCGCCGAACGGCTGCCATGACCGACGAGGAAATCTGGGCGACCGTCGTCGGACAGGGGGAGGCGGTCGGCTTCCTGCGTGCAGCAGCTTCCTCACCCGTGCACGCCTACCTATTCGTCGGGCCGCCGGGCGCCGGCCGTGCCACGGCAGCCCGTGCATTCGCCGGCTCGATCCTGGCCACGGGAACGATCGGTGACGATGCCGACCGGCACCGCCGCCTGGCGGCCGGTGGCCGGCATCCCGACCTGGTCTGGGTGGCGCCGACCGGTCGGGCGCTGCTCGTCGCCGACGCCGAGGGGATCACCGTGGAGGCCTCCCGGTCGCCGATCGAAGCCGACCGGAAGGTGATGGTCGTCGACCGCTTCGACACCGCCGAGGCAGAATCCGCCGCCAGCCTCCTCAAGACGATCGAGGAGCCGCCGGCCACGGTCGTATTCGTCCTCCTGGCCGAGGAGGTTCCGGCGGAGCACGTCACGATCGCCTCGCGCTGCGTGCGCGTGGACCTGCCGCCCCTGGCCGACGAAGTTGTCGTCGCCGCCCTCGTTGCGGACGGTGTGGGTCCGGAGCGTGCGGCCCACCTTGCCGGTGCCTCGGCCGGAAGCCTCGACCGGGCGCGCCTCCTGGCCGACGATCCGACTCTCCAGGGTCGTCGCGATGCCTGGTGGTCTGTGCCCGACCGGATCGACGGCACCGGCGCCACCGTGGCGGTCCTGGTGGAGGAATTGCGGGCGATGATCGATGGTGGGCAGCAGATCCTCACCGCACGCCACGAGCAGGAGGTCGCCGACATGGCCGAGCAGGAGAAGTCCCTCGGCACCCGGGGGTCGGGACGACGCCAACTGGAGGAGCGGCAGCGACGCGAGGTTCGACGCTTTCGCGACGACGAACTCCGCTTCGGCCTGGCGACGTTGGTCCGTCGCTATCGGGACCTGGTGCTGGACGGCCGGACCTCGGCGATGGATGCCACGGGCCGGATCACCGAGGTCGGCGGGGAGTTGCTCAGGAACCCCAACGAGGCGTTGCTGTTGCAGGCGCTGTTCCTGGACCTGCCTGCCGCTTCGTAGACCGGGAAATCGCCCTTCAGCCCTCAGGCGTGACGTAGGCGGCGGTCAGGCCGCCGTCGACCATGAAGTCCGTGCCGGTGGTGTACGACGACTCGTCCGAGGCGAGCCACAGGGCGGCCTGCGCCATCTCGCCGGCCTCTCCGAAGCGGCCCATCGGGACGTGGACCAGGCGGCGTTGCCTCTTCTCCTCGGTGTCGAGGAACGACATGAGGAGTTCGGTCCGCAACGGGCCGGGGCACAGGGCGTTGACGCGGATGCCCTCCCGGGCATGGACCACCGCCAGTTCGCGGGTCATCGCCAGGACCCCGCCCTTGGACGCCGTGTAGGCGATCTGTGGCGTGGCCGCCCCGACGATGGCGACGAAGCTGGCCGTGTTGATGATGGAGCCGCCGCCGGCGCGCCTCAGAGCGGGGATGCCATGGCGGCAGCCCAGCCAGACGCCCTTCAGGTTGACGTCGATGGTCTGCTGCCAGACCTCGTCGGAGGTCTGCTGGGCGTCGCCGTCGTCGTGGTGCATGATCCCGGCGTTGTTGAACAGGACGTGGAGGGCGCCGAAGGCCTCCTCGGCGCCGGCGACCATGGCGGCGACGTCCGCGTCGACCGAGACGTCTGCACCGATTGCGATCGCCTCGCCGCCGGCTGCCGTGATCTCGCCGGCCACGGCGGTGGCGCCATCGAGGTTCAGGTCGACGACGGCGACCCGTGCTCCTTCGACGGCGAACAGCAGTGCGCTCTCACGCCCGATGCCCTGTGCCCCGCCGGTGACCAGCGCAGCCTTGCCCTGGAGTCGTCCCTCGTCGGCCATACGCCGATCTTGGCACACCCCGACGCTCTGCAGGTCAGGTACCTCCGCTCGTTCCTGCAACGGCCGGGCTCGGCTCCGGACGCGTCCGGGGGCCGTTCAGGAGGGTGCCGATTGGGGTGTAGCGCACCAGGTAGCGGTAGGTGAGCAGGAGCAGGCCGCTCACGCCCCAGCAGATCGCCAGGAACTTCGGGATCCGGGGGATGTCCCAGTCGCGGATCCAGTCCTGGGCGAGGATCACGAGCGGCAGGTGCAGGAGGTACATCCAGTAGGAGGCGTCCGACAGGAAGCGCACCCAGTAGCGCTCGCCGGAGAGGAGTCGGCGGAACAACCCCATCAGGCCGAACGTCATACCCCAGACGTAGAGCGCCTGGAGGACTACGGAGCCCCACCGGTCCGGTTCGTCGCCGAAGGTGGCTCCGAGCGCCAGGGGAAGGATTACCACGACCGTCGCCGGGAGGACGATCTGCCAGTACCGGCCGAGGCGGTCGATCAGCGGGTCGCCGTCGTCGGTGCGGGCGCCAAACGCGGCGGCGCCGTAGCCGAAGAACACTGCGTAGTAGAGGAGCACGTGGGCTGCGGGAAGGAGGCCCGTCGAGGTGTCCGGACCGAAGGTCTCGTAGGCGCCCGAGTCCCCCATCCGGGCCTGGAGGACCAGCGTCAACGGGAATGCGATCCAGAGCAGGCGCCGTCGGACCTTCGCCGAGGTGATGCCGTTGCCCACCTCGTCGGCCAGCGGTGCGATCAGGACGAAGCCGGCGACCAGCCAGCAGAGGAACCAGAGGAACCAGAGGTGGTGGAACTGGTCGATCCACGAGTCGAGGCCGGTCTCGTCTTCGACCTCGGGTTCGAGGACCATGCGCTTGAATGCGGCTCCATCGCCGAACCATTCGATGTCCTGCCACCGTTGGTCGTCGACCCGGATGTCGCGCGAACCGGCTGCCACGAGCACGTCGGCAACCCGCTCCGAGCCGACCCATACGGCGACCACCAGTGGGGTGGAGCCGTCCCCGTTCGTCAGGCGGTGGTCGGCCCCGGCGTCCAGCAGTGCCTGCACCACGTCGGGCACATCCATGAAGGCTGCGAGGTGCAGCGGCGTGCCCTTGTCGTCGCCACGAACGTCCACGTCGGCACCGTTGGCGACAGCCACCGGGACGGCATCAGGTTGGCCCAACAGGACCGGAAGCCAGATGTCGCCCTTCTCGGCGGCGCCCATCGCCCAGTTGTCGATGCTCCCCTCCGTCGCTCGTTCGGAGACCCAGTCCACGGCCGGCACGATCGTGACCAGGCCGAGGGCCAGGGGCAGGACGATCCTGCGCGCCCGGTGGTTCACGAGCGCCACCGTTCCGCGCCGCCGCCAGAGCATCGCCGTGAAGAATCCGCTGAGCAGGAAGAACACGGGCATCCGGAAGCCGTGGACGGCGTACAGGAACAGGTCGAACCCACCACCGTCGCTGGCGCCCCCGTCCTGTACGGGCCAGAACGAGGGGAAGAAGGCCAGCGAAGCGTGCAGGCCGATGCCGAGCAGCATGGCGAAGCCCCGCAGGGCGTCGAGGTCGTGCCAACGGCGCGCCGGCCCAGGGCCGGGTGGGGCTACCTCCTGATCGGAAATTGGAGTCGGCCGTTCAGTTGCCGAGGATGTCGAGGATCGCCATGCCCTTACCGCCACCGTCCATTCTGTAGGACTCGGTGTAGCCACACGATGCACAGGCCGCGTAGCCGAACTTGTTGTTCTGGAGGTTCAGGAACCGGGACCAGCCAGACCCGGTGGTACGGATCTCACCGGTTCCGGCCTCTCGGTGGCGGCACCTGGTGCATTCGAATGTGGTACTGCCCATTACGGATCTCCTCAGAGGTGGGGACCACCTCCAAGCATGCCACCGACCCTGCGGGGACGACGTTCATTCGTCGTGCAGCACGAAGCGGACGCGCTTGAAGCCCTTGCCCTTCGACTCCGTCTTGGTCACCTCGAGGCGTCCGACCTGACCGGTCGACGAGACGTGCGTGCCGCCGTCGGCCTGCTTGTCGAGGCCAACGATGTCGACGACGCGGATCTCCGTGACGTAGTCGGGGATCAGGTTCACCTTGGTGCGGATGAGGTCGCGGTCGAGCACCGCCTCGCCACGTTCGAGGAACGACACCTCGACCGGTCGGTCAGCGGTGATCTCGCCGTTGCAGAGTTCCTCGAGGTGTCCGGCGAACCCCTCCGGCAACTCGGCGAACTCGAAGTCCATGCGACCCGACAGGGCATCCATGTTCCCGCCCGTCACCACCCGCAGCCAGTCCCGCCAGATGACCCCGCAGAGGATGTGCATGGCGGTGTGGGTACGCATCATGTGGCGTCGGCGCCCGTCGTCGACCTCGCCCGTCACGGCCGCGCCGGCCTCGGGTACCGGCCCGGCAAGCGTGTGGAGCACCCGGTCGCCGTCGGAGCGCACATCGAGCACGGCGGCGGCCCCGTTGGCCCACACCAGGTGACCGGTGTCGTGGGGCTGGCCGCCGCTGGTGGCGTAGAAGGCGGTGCGGTCCAGTTCGACGCGGTCGTCGTCGACGGCGACGACGGTGGCGTCGAAGGCCCGCAGGTCGGCGTCGTGCAGGTAGAGGCGGTCGGTCATGAACTCATCCCCCGGTCTCCGCCGGAGCGTTGATCTCGATGCGCAACTCCCCGTCGAGGACCCGCCAGGCCAACTGCTCGAGGCCGTCGCCATCGGGCGGGAATGTGGTGGCAGCGTCGCATGGGTCGAAGAAGACGTCTCGGTCGGCGTCCCACTGCACCAGGCAGTCGGTGCTCTTCCCGGGTACCCGGGCAAGGAACGAGGACCAGCCGGTCGTCGGGTCGGAGCCGCCGTGCGTGACCCAGATCGGGCGGCTTCGACCGACCAGGTCGGGGAAGGCCACCGGCCCGTCCTCGGCAATCTCGGCCGAGAGGTTGGCGGCGTCGATGCCCCGGAAGTCGCTGTCGCCCAGGCGCACCTCGATGGTGCCGCTGTTGCCGGCCAGCCAGAGCATCAACACGAGGAGTCCGATCGCCGAGGCGAGACCCACCAGGCCGACTATGACGGCACGCCGGGTGGCGATGGCGACACCTTGGGCGACGGGCACTGGTACTCCGATGCTGGACGGGTGTGACGGTTGCGACGGCATCCGGGTGGGAGGCCGTTCGGGTGCCTGCCTAGTATCGCCGCAACGGCGGGGCGGGCAACGGCCGGGCCGCACGACCACGGGAGCCACGGGTGGACCTCTTCGAGTATCAGGGCAAGCAGTTCTTCGCCGGATACGGCATGCCCATCCCGCCGGGTGAGGTCGCATTCACCGTGGACGAGGCGGTGGCCGCTGCCGAACGGCTCGGCACGCCGGTCATGGTCAAGGCCCAGGTACACACGGGCGGGCGAGGCAAGGCCGGAGGCGTCAAGTTCGCCGCCACCATCGACGACGTCCGCGAACACACCGGCAACATCCTCGGCCTCGACATCTCAGGCCATGTCGTCGGCCGGGTCTGGATCGAACAGGCTTCCGACATCGCCGAGGAGTACTACGCCTCGTTCACGCTCGACCGTTCGGCCAAGAAGCACCTTGGGATGCTGTCCGTCGAGGGAGGCGTCGAAATCGAGGCGGTCGCCGAAGAGAATCCCGACGCCATCGCCAAGATCTGGGTCGATCCCGTCGACGGCCTGGAAGAGGCCACGATCCGCGACTGGGTGGCTTCAGCGGGGCTGCCGGAGGCGGCCGTCGAGGGCGCCGTCGACATCCTCGGCAGGCTCTACGAGGCGTACGTGGACGGCGACGCCGACCTCGTCGAGATCAACCCTCTGATCCTCACCGAAGACGGCCGGGTCCAGGTCCTCGATGCCAAGGTCACGCTCGACGGCAACTCGGTGTTCCGCCACGGGTCGTATACCGAGTTCGACGAGACCCAGACCCGCGATGAACGCGAGACCGCAGCCCACTCCAGGGGCCTCCAGTACGTGGGCCTCGATGGTTCGGTCGGGGTGATCGCCAACGGCGCCGGTCTCGCCATGTCGACGGTGGACGTCGTCAACCAGGTGGGCGGCAGCGCAGCCAACTTCCTCGACATCGGTGGCGGTGCCAACGCAGACGTCATGGCCGGGGCACTCGAGGTGATCAACAACGACCCGGCGGTCCGCTCGATCTTCATCAACATCTTCGGCGGCATCACCCGGGGTGACGAGGTTGCCAACGGCATCGTCGAGGCACTCGATCGGGTCGACATCGAGGCGCCGATCGTCATCCGACTCGACGGAACCAACGCCGACGAGGGCCGGGTGATCCTGGAAACCCACCTTTCCGAGTCGTTGCAGATGGCTCCCACGATGCTCGAAGCCGCACGAAGGGCCGTCGCCCTGGCGGATGCGAGCGGGGGAGCGGGCGCATGAGCATCTTCGTCGATGAGACAACGAAGGTCGTCTACCAGGGACTGACCGGCAGCCAGGGCCGCTACTACGGCCTGCTCAACCGCGACTACGGCACGAACGTGGTCGCAGGCACCAACCCGAGGAAGGCCGGCACCGACGTCGATGGCGTGCCCGTGTTCGCCACGGTCGGCGACGCCGTAGAGGCCACCGGCGCCACCGCGTCGTGCATCTTCATCCCCGCCCCGGGCGTGCATGACGCCGTCATCGAGGCCGCCGAGGGCGGCGTCGAGTTCATCGTCGCCGTCACCGAGGGCGTACCCGCCCACGACGAAGCCCGCTTCTACAACCGGCTGAAGCGGGACTTCCCCGGGGTCCGCCTGTTGGGTCCCAACTGCCCCGGGATCATCTCGCCGGGACGTTGCAACATCGGCATCACCGCCGGCCACATCGCCCTTCCAGGCGGCCCCGTCGGCATCGTGAGCCGGTCGGGCACCCTCACCTACCAGGCGCTCTACGAACTCAAGGAGAAGGGCATCGGCTGCACCACCTGCGTCGGCATCGGTGGCGATCCCGTCCCCGGCACGAGCTTCATCGACTGCCTCGAGGCCTTCGAGGCCGACCCCGAAACGAAGGCCGTCATGATGATCGGCGAGATCGGTGGCACTGCCGAGGAGGAGGCGGCGGCGTTCATCCGCGATCACGTGACCAAGCCGGTGTCCGCCTACGTGGCCGGCGTGACCGCTCCGCCCGGCAAGAAGATGGGCCATGCCGGGGCCATCGTCTCCGGCGGCAAGGGTACGGCCGACGCCAAGATGGAAGCCCTGAGCGAGGCCGGGGTCAGGGTCGGGTTGAACCCCACCGAGGCCGGTGAGTTGATGGCGGAGATCGTCGCAACCCTCTGAGCGACGCCGCCCCTACTGGTACGGTCGCCGGTATGCGCCTAGCGGTACTTGTCTCTGGCACGGGGACGATCCTCGACGCCATGGCCGATGCCGGGCTGCCGGTCTCGCTGGTGGTCGCCGACCGACCCTGTCGGGCGATCGAGCTTGCCGCCGGGCACGGCATACCGACGTCGGTCGTCGAACGCGACTCGTTCGGCGACGACTTCGACCGCACCGCCTACACGGAGAAGCTCGTGGCAGGACTCGATGCCGTCGACATCGACCTGATCGCCATGGCCGGGTTCGGCACGATCCTCGAACAGCCCATCTATGAGCGCTTCGCCGGTCGGATCCTCAACACCCACCCGTCGCTGCTGCCCGCTTTCCCGGGCTGGCATGCCGTCGAGGAGGCGCTCGCCCACGGGGTGCAGGTGACCGGCTGCACCGTCCACTACGCCGAGCTCGAGGTCGACTCCGGACCGATCCTCGCCCAGGAGACCGTGCCCGTTCTGCCGGACGACGATGTGGCGAGCCTGCACGAACGGATCAAGGCGGTCGAACGGCGGCTCTACATCGAAACCATCCGGAGCCTGCTCGACGCGCCACCGACCCGGGAGGTCTGCAAGTGAGCCAGCGCGCCCTGCTCTCGGTCTACGAAAAGGCCGGCATCGTCGGCCTGGCCCGCGGCCTCGTCGACCTGGGTTGGGAGGTCGTGTCGAGCGGGGGCACCGCTTCGCTGCTGGCCGAAGAGGGCGTGCCCGTCACCGAGGTCGCCCAGGTCACCGGTGCACCCGAGATGCTCGGTGGCAGGGTCAAGACCCTGCACCCGGCGATCCACGGCGGGATCCTCGCGGACCGCTCCAGCCCCGGGCACATGGCCGACCTCGAGTCCCGCGGGATCGCACCGATCGACCTGGTCGTCGGGAACCTCTACCCGTTCACATCGGATCCCGGCATCGAGCTCATCGACATCGGCGGGCCCACGATGGTCAGGGCCGCCGCCAAGAACCACGCACACGTCGGCATCGTGGTCGATCCCGATGACTACGGCCCGGTCCTCGATGAACTGCGCGCCGAAGGCAACCTGTCCGACGCCACCCGGCACAGGTTGGCCCGCGCTGCCTTCGCCCACACGGCCTCCTACGACGCCGCCATCGTGCGCTGGCTGGACGGGACCGATCCGACGGGCGACGCCGGGCCGCTGCCTCCCACCCTGCACTTCGCCCTCGAACGCACCGGTGAGTTGCGCTATGGCGAGAACCCGCACCAGGAGGGTGCCCGCTATCGAGAATCGGGGCAGGCCGGCTGGTGGGACGAGGCGATCGTCCACGGCGGCAAGGCCATGTCGTACCTCAACCTGTTCGACACCGAGGCCGCCTGGCGGCTGGTCCACTGCCTCGGCGACGAACCGGTCGCGGTCGTCATGAAGCACGCCAACCCCTGTGGGGCGGCTGTAGGCGCCGACATCGCTGACGCCTACATGGCGGCCCACGGGTGTGACACGGTGTCGGCCTTCGGAGGGATCGTCGCCGTCAACCGGCCCGTCACCCTCGCCATGGCCGAGCCGCTCTCCGAGGTCTTCACCGAGGTTGTCGTGGCCCCTGCCTACGAACCGGATGCGCTGGAGAAACTCCGGGAGAAGCAGAACCTGCGGCTCCTCGAGGCCCCGGCGCCATCATGGCCAGAACTCGAGGTCCGCAGCATCGACGGCGGCCTGCTCGTCCAGACCACCGACGTCCTGGCGCTGGACGCCGACGGTGGCCTCGACAGGACCGGCTGGCGGGTGGCCACCGAGCGTGCGCCCACCGACGCCGAGTGGGTCGACCTGGAGTTCGCCTGGCGCGTGGCGGCGCGGGTCACCTCCAACACGATCGTCCTCGTCAAGGACCTCCAGGCCGTCGGCATCGGCGCCGGCCAGCAGAACCGACGCGACGCCGGTCGTCTCGCCGCCGAGAAGGCCGCCGGTCGGGCGGCCGGTGGGGCCTGTGCCAGCGACGCCTTCTTCCCTTTCCGTGACGGACTCGAGGCCGCCGTCGACGCCGGTGCCACGGCGGTCATCCAGCCCGGCGGAGCGATGCGCGACGAGGAGGTCATCGCCGCCGCCGACCAGGCCGGGATGACGATGGTGTTGACCGGGGAGCGCCACTTCCGCCACTGAGCGACGAGCCGATCCGGCATCGAGGGCATAGCGTGTGCCGCCATGACGGCTCAACTGCTCGCTGGTGGGCCGGTCGCCGAGGCCGTGCTCGATGATGTCCGCAACCGGGTCGAAGCGCTCGCCGCCAGGGGGGTCACACCGGGGCTCGGCACGATCCTCGTCGGCGACGACGGGGCCAGCGCCGGCTATGTCCGCAAGAAGCACGAGACCTGTGAGAGCGTCGGCTTCGCCTCGCAGCACATCAGCGTGGAGGCCAGTGCCTCTCCGACAGCACTCGACGAGGCTGTCGCCGCCTTCAACGAGGATCCCTCCGTCCACGGGTACATCATCCAGCACCCGGTGCCGGCGGGCTTCGACTTCAACGCCGCCCTGTCCGCCATGGACCCCGGCAAGGACGCCGACGGCCTCCATCCCACGAACCTCGGCAGGTTGGTCCTGCAGGAGAACGGGCCGGTGCCGTGCACCCCGGCCGGCATCCAGGCCATCTTCGTTCACTACGGCATCGAGGTGTCCGGGAGGCACGTCGTGGTCATCGGTCGCGGCCCGACGCTCGGCCGCCCGCTGGCGCTGCTGCTCACCACCAAGGCCCCCGGGGCGAATGCCGCCGTCACGGTCGTCCACTCGGCGGTCCCCAACCTGGCCGACCACACCCGCAAGGCCGACATCGTCGTGGCCGCCGTGGGAATCCCTGGCTTCGTCACCCCGGACATGGTGAAGCCCGGTGCCGTCGTCGTGAGCGGTGGCATCACCTGGGAGGGCAGGAAGGTCCTTGCCGACGTCGACGAGTCGGTCGGCGAGGTGGCTTCGTGGATCACGCCCCGCCTCGGCGGCGTCGGTCCGACGACGGTGGCGATGCTGCTGCGCAACACCGTCGAGGCGGCCGAGCGCACGCTTGCCTGATCCGTGGACCCGGTCGGTATGTTCGACGGGTGAGCGGGATCCCGAAACGACTCGGAGCGAAGCCGACGTTCAGCTTCGAGTACTTCCCCCCGAAGGGGGACGCAGCACGCCAAAGGGCCCTGAAAACCGCCATCCGCCTCAGTGCGCGCCGCCCCGACTTCGTGTCGGTCACGTACGGTGCCGGGGGGACCGACCGCAGCCGGACCCGGGAGATGGTCGCCGACGTGTGTGCCAGTCACGTGACGGGTCGCCACCGTTGCCCGGTGATGCCCCACCTGACCTGTGTGGGCCACACGCGGAGTGAGATCAGCGAGTTGCTCGAGGGCTATGCGGCGTTCGGGGTCAGCGACGTGCTGGCCCTCGCCGGCGACCCCCGCCCCGACCTTCCGCCGGGCGACTTCAGGTACGCCATGGACCTCATCGAGCAGGTCCGGGAAGAGACCGACTTCGGTGTCGGCGTCGCCGCATTTCCCGAGGTGCACCCACGCTCACCCGATCGGGCCACAGACCGCCGCCGTCTCGCCGAGAAGCTGGAGATGGCCGACTTCGGCATCACGCAGTTCTTCTTCGACGCCGACCACTACGGGCGTATGGTCGACGAGCTGGCAGGCCTCGGCTGCGAGGTTCCCGTGTTGGCTGGGGTCATTCCGGTTACCAACCCGGCGTCGGTCAAGCGGTTCGCGGATATGAACGGCACCGACACGCCGTCCGGACTCTGGCAGCGGCTCGAGGATGCAGACGGTTCCGAGCGCCTGCGGATCGCCGTCGACGCAGCGGCCGGGCTAGTTCAGGAACTCCTCGACCTCGGCACACCCGGCATCCACCTCTACACCCTCAACGTGCCCGAGGCGATCGAAGGCGTCCTCGACGCACTCGGGATCGGCGCACCGAGGGCCGGCGCCTGAGCCCACCCATCCCACGAAGTGGGGCGGCCCGGGGTTCACCCCTCCACCCTGACGGCGCCGACACCGCCGAAGGGGTGCTACGGACGCCCGGTGGCTACGGCCCGGAAGGTGTGACCCAATCGGGCTGTAGGAGGTCGAATCGTTACACTTCGGGCCGTGGGCGCCCTCTCTGCCATGTTGGCGATGGTTCGCGTCAAGGTTCTGGTGGCAGCGTTGCTCGTCGTGGCCGTGTTCTTCGGCGTGTTCGGCGGCACCGCTGGGATCGACCCCTCGGAGACGGGGTTCCGCCAGCAGGCCCCGGTCCGGGAAACCACGACGGCCAGCACCACGACGGCCAGCACCACGACGGCCAGCACCACGACGGCCAGCACTACGACGGCCAGCACTACGACCGCCAGCACT
>DCXR01000069.1:0-990 GCA_002329075.1 Candidatus Neomicrothrix sp. UBA2131 | reverse complement strand
ACTACGACCGCCAGCACTACGACCACCACCACTACGACCACGACCCGTCCTCCGAGGGAGTGGACGCTGCTGGCTGGTGGCGATGTGTTGATGGAAGGGCCCGAATCGGGTGGGATCGATCCGTTCGCGTTGCTCGAACCGATGCTGGCGTCGGCTGACATCGCGTTCGTCAACCTGGAGACCCCGATCTCCGAACGGGGCTCAGCCGTCTCAAAGATGTTCGTGTTCCGTGCACCTCTCACAGCGGCGCAGACCATCGCCGACGCCGGTATCGACATCGTCTCGATGGCCAACAACCACGCCCGTGACTACGGTGAGGTTGGCCTGACAGACTCCCTCGATGCCCTGGCTGCCGTCGGGGTGGTGGTCGTCGGTGCCGGCCTCGACGACACTGAGGCCTTCGCCCACCGGATCATCCAGGTTCCCGACGGTCCTGTGGTGGCCTTCGTCGCCGCCACCCACATCCAGCCATCCGGTTTCGGTGCCGGGGACAACCGACCCGGTGTGGCACTGGCCCGTACGGAGGAAGAGCGCTTCCTCGACAGCGTACGGACGGCCACCGAGGCTGCCGAAGTGGTCGTGGTCAGCGTTCACTGGGGCGACGAGTACGAGACCTGTCAGGTCGCCAAGCAGGAGGACCTGGCCGAGAAGTTGTTCGCTGCCGGAGCGACGATCATCCTGGGCCACCACCCCCACGTGCTCCAGCCGATCATCGACCTCGACGACGGGCGGCTAGTGGCGTACTCGCTCGGCAATTTCGTGTTCCCGCCCCGCAACGACGTGGCCGCCGAAACTGTGGTGCTCGAGTTGCGCTTCGTCGACGACCAGATGGTCGGCTGGGATTTCCACCCCCACGTCTACACGAATCCCGGTCTACCCGAGCCGCTCACCGAGGGCTCGCGTCGCGACCGTGTCGTCGACGTCGTCGGTGGCGATTGTGCACGCCACGACCCACCGGGTCGGCCCTCCACGACCACGGTGGCGTCCACG
>DCXR01000035.1 GCA_002329075.1 Candidatus Neomicrothrix sp. UBA2131 | reverse complement strand
TTCCCCCCGACTGCTCGACACCCAGTTCGGTGGCAATACGTGCCGCCGTCTCGCGGTGTCCAATGGGAATCTGCTCGGCAATGTCTGAGATCTTCGTCCCGTCCTGCTCGATACGGGCCGGCAGGATGAGGTCGACACCGAATGGTCGATCGGTCAATTCCCGGGTGCGTCGGATGACGGCCCGTACCTGTTCCGGGGACATCGAGGTGCAACCAAGCACTCCGAGCCCACCTGCGTTGGATACCGCTGCCACGAGTTCGGGTCCGGCTATCGGCCCCATGCCGGCCGAGAAGATCGGGAAGTCGATCTCCAACCGTTCGCACAGCGGGGTCCTCAATGACCTACTCAACGTCACTCTCCAATGGCTTCGGTCGGGCCGCCAGACGCCCTCGGATTCCTCCAAGGGTAGATTGCAGCGTGAGGGAGGACGTCGTGTCAAAGCCGGATCTGCCAACAGGGACCTTCCAGGGCCGCATCGGTCGAACGTTTTCCGAATCAGAACCCTGGTTCGAGGAACCGGCACACCCCGCAGGTGACTCACCCAACGTGGTCATCGTGCTGCTGGACGACACCGGGTTCGCCCAACTCGGTTGCTACGGGTCAGAAATCGATACTCCACATATTGATGAACTGGCGGCCGGTGGTCTTCAGTTCACGAACTTCCACGTGACCCCGCTCTGCTCGCCGACCCGGGCCTCACTGCTCACCGGCCGGTCGCAGCATGCGGTCGGCATGCGGGCAGTGTCGAACTTCCAGACCGGATTTCCCCACCAGTTGGGTCACATCTCGAACCATGCCGCCACCGTCGCCGAGGTACTCCAAGCGGAGGGCTACGCGACCTTCTGCACCGGCAAGTGGCACCTGGCCCCCATGGAACAGTGTTCGGCAGCCGGGCCGTTCGAGCAGTGGCCGCTGGGGCGCGGATTCGACCGGTTCTACGGATTCCTCGAGGGTGAAACCGATCAGTTCCATCCCCAACTGGTCTGCGACAACCACCCGATCGAGCCGCCGGGCAAGGCTGAGGACGGCTATCACCTCAGCGAGGACCTGGTCGACCAGTTGCTGCGGATGGTGTCTGACAGCAAGGGAGTCCGACCCGACCGCCCATTCTTCGCATACCTACCCTTCGGGGCCACCCACGCCCCCCACCAGGCCCCACCCGAGTACCTGGCGAAGTACCGGGGCTCGTTCGACGAGGGTTGGGACGTTGTTCGACAGCGATGGTTCCAGCGTCAACTCGAGATGGGCGTCATACCCGAGGGCACCGGGTTGGCACCCCGGAACCCTGGCGTCGAGCCGTGGGACACGCTGCCCGTCAACCAGCAACGCCTGGCCGTTCGGCTACAGGAAGCCTTTGCAGCCTTTCTCGACCACACCGACGACCAGATCGGCCGCCTCGTCGAAGGTCTCCGCGCCATTGGAGAACTGGACAACACGCTCCTCGTCGTCCTCGCCGACAACGGCGCCTCCCAGGAGGGTGGTCCCTTCGGCGTCATGCACGAGATGAAGTACTTCAACGGGATCCTCGAAACACCAGACGAGGCCGTCGAAAGGATCGACGAGATCGGTGGGCCACACAGCCACACCAACTATCCGTGGGGATGGGCCCAGTGCGGCAACAGCCCGTTCAAGTGGTACAAGCAGAACACCCACGAGGGCGGGGTCCACGTCCCGATGGTCGTGTCCTGGCCAGCCGGTATCGGAGAAGACCAGCGGGGGACGATGCGCGGTCAGTTCATCAACGTCGCTGACATCGTGCCCACCATCTACGACCTCCTCCAGGTCACCCCTCCGGACGTATTCAGGGGCCGGACCCAGTTGCCTGTCACAGGTCATTCGTTTGCCGGCGTCTTCAGCGATGCAGAGGCGCCGGCACCCAACACCCTCCAGTACTTCGAGATGGCCGGCAGCCGGGCCCTGGTGGCAGGCCAGTGGAAGGCCGTCTGCAAGCATCAGGAGGGAGCGGACTACGAAACCGAACCGTGGGAACTCTACGACCTCAGCCTCGATGCATCGGAGTGCAACGACCTTGCCGGGTCGGATCCGAACAAGTTGGCAGAGCTCGTTGCACTGTGGTGGTCCGAAGCCGAACGCCACGGGGTCCTCCCACTCGACGATCGTGCCATGGGCACCCTCTTTGGCGTCCGATTCCGGGACCACTCGCCGCACCCGCCCGACAGGCGCTACGTGTATCGGCCACCAATGTCGCCGATCCCGGGCCAGGCGGGTGCAGCAATGGGCGGACGGAGCTTCGACCTGACCGCCCGGGTCACGAGGGCCGGCGGAGAGGACGGTGTCTTGTGGACAACCGGCAACGGGAACTCCGGAATCTCGGTCTTCGTCCAAGACGAACGCCTGCTCGTCGACTACAACGCGTTCGACAAACACACCCTGTTGGAGTCTGACGTCGACCTACCCGTCGGCGATTCGGTTCTGACGGCACGATTCCGACGAACTGGTGCCCAATCCGGAACCGTGGCACTTGCCGTCGACGGTAATGATGCAGGCCGAGCCGACCTGCCGCTCTACATGCGGATGATCTCCTCCGTCGGGGCGAGCATCGGCTACGACCACGGCTCAGCAGTGTCCGATCGCTACCAGGCACCCTTCCCGTTCTCCGGGACACTCCACGAGGTCGAGATCCAACTGCTGTCACGGGCATCGGTGGAAGCCGAAGATGCTCTTGCCAGAGCAGAGATGGCCCGTCAATAACCGATCCTCTGATGAGGGGGGCCAACCGCATGCTTGCCATCACACTCCTCGGGACCGGCAGCCCCATGCCCGATCCGAACCGGGCCGGACCAGCCACGCTCGTTACGGGTGGCGCCGAACAGTTCCTTGTCGATGCCGGCCGAGGCGTGCTCATGCGCCTGGGGGGCGCAGCCAGCAGCGCAGGTCAACTCAGTGCTGTGCTGCTGACCCATCTGCACAGCGACCACATCACCGACCTGAACGACGTGATCACCTCCAGATGGGTCCTGACCTTCGAACCATCGCCTCTCACCATCGTCGGTCCAATCGGGACCCGGACGGTTGTCGACCACATCCTCGCCTCGCTGGGACCTGACATTGGCTACCGCATTGCCCACCACGACGACCTCGACTATCCACCCCCTGTCGAGGTCATCGAGGTGACCGAAGGCAAGATCGACCTCGGCGGACAGGTAGCTGTCTCCTGCGCGCCCACAGACCACAAGCCGGTCGAACCCAGCATCGGATTCCGCTTCGACTATGACGGTGCTGCGGTTGTCGTGGCGGGTGACACCGTGCCGTGCGAAGGCCTCGACAGGCTGTGCGCCGGTGCGCAGGCCCTGGTGCACACGGTCATCCGCAAGGACGTCATCGAAAACGTCCCGGTGAAGAGGATGCAGGACACGCTCGACTACCACTCCTCTCCCGAGGAGGCTGCGAGAACAGCGGCACGGGCCGGCATGGAGACCCTGGTGCTCACGCACTACGTACCGGCATTCCCATCCGGCGGTGGCGAGGACTGGCGCGAACTCGCCGCCGCCCACTTCGCCGGCACCATCGAGTTGGGCGACGACCTGCACAGGGTCGAAGTCCACCCGAGCTGAACCGATCAGACCCAAAGGAAAACAGAGACATAGACACTGTTCGAACGTCCGATGATCGATTCACCGATTGTCGACTGGCCCGAAGCGGGAGAGTCGCCACCCGAGGCGGGCGAGCAGGCACCCGTGAGCAGCAGGGTCAGGCGGAAGTACCCGTCATGGCTGATCCCCCTGAGCCGCTCGGCGACATGGCCCGGCAACGAACGTGGCCCGGACAGGTCAGCATCTCCACGCCGCACTTGGCATGATTGCGCCCGCCGAGACCGCAAGACCGTCCGAGGAACCAGAGATGCCGAACCCGACCGACGACCCCGACGACTTCGACGCCGTCATCATCGGCGCCGGGGTGCTCGGCGGCGCGATTGCCGTCGAGTTGTCCCGCCGTGGGCTGCACACCCTCAACGTCGACAAGGCGTCCGCCGCCGGGGCGGGTTCCACCATCAACTCCTGCGCCATCGTGCGCTTCAGCTATTCGACCGTTCCCGGGGTGTCGCTTGCCTGGGAGGCCATGCACTACTGGACCGACTGGGCCGGCTACATCGGCACAACCGACGAGCTCGGGCTCGTCGACTTCCACCGGTGTGGCATGTTCAACCTCGTCATCGAAGAGGGTGACCACTCGTCGAAGGTCAGGGCACTCTGGCAGGAACTGGGCATCCCCTTCGAGGACTGGACCCTCGCCGACCTCGCCGAACGGATGCCGCTGCTCGACCACGGCCGCTATGGGCCACCCCGGCGTCCCGACGACCCCCACTTCTGGGACGACGCGGACGGGACCATCACCGGAGCGATCTTCACGCCCGACGCCGGCTATGTGAGCGACCCCCAACTGTCGTGCCACAACCTGCAGCGGGCCGCCGAGGCCAGCGGCGGCGAGTTCTGGTTCAACGCCGAGGTGACCTCCGTCGACCAGGCCGACGGGCGGGTGGGCGGCGTGACGCTGGCCGACGGACGCCGCGTCGTGGCCCCCGTCGTGGTCAACGCGGCCGGCCCCCACAGCGCGGTCGTCAACGAAATGGCCGGCGTATTCGACTCGATGGGCATCAAGACCCGGGCTCTGCGACACGAGGTCCACCACGTGCCGGCCCCGCAGGGCTTCGACTTCATGGCCGACGGCATGGTCGGCGCCGACGACGACACCGGCTTCTACTTCCGGCCCGAGACCGGCAACAACGTGTTGATCGGCAGCGTCGACCCGAAATGCGACGACCGCGAGTTCGTCGACCCCGACGACTACGACACCGTGCTCTCGCAGGACCAGTGGGAGGCACAGGTTCTGAGGGCCAACCGTCGCATGCCCACGTTGGGCATCCCCCACGAGAAGAAGGGCGTCGTCGACCTCTACGACGTCTCCGACGACTGGCTGCCCATCTACGACCGCACCGACCTCGACGGCTTCTACGTGGCCATCGGCACCAGCGGCAACCAGTACAAGAACGCCGGCGCCGTCGGCCAGTTGATGGCTGAGCTGATCGAGGCCGTCGAATCCGGACACGACCACGACGCCTCCCCGGTCGTGGTTTCCGGGCGCTACACCGGATGGCCGATCGACGTCGGGTTCTACAGCCGCAACCGGGAGGTCAACCCGGACTCTTCGATGTCGGTCCACGGCTGACGGCTAGGTCGACCCGAACCGCCCGACCTACCATCACACCGTGTTCGACGTGACGGTCATCGGTGGGGGAATGATCGGCGCATCGGCCGCCCGCCACCTGGCGGAGGTCGGGCTCGGCATTGCCGTCGTCGCATCGCCCGAACCGGTTGATCCTGCCCACCACACGGGCCCGTTCGGCGCCCACTACGACGTGACGAGGCTGTCCCGAACCGTCCAGGCCGGCGCCGTCGAAGGTGAGCTTGCGCAACGTGCCCTGGCGTCGACGGCGTCGATCGAGGAGTTCGCCGAGGCATGCCCTACATCGACGCCCTGGTCCCGGGCAAGGTGTACCTGGCGATCGGCGGCAACGGCCGCTCGGCCAAGTGGGCAGATCCGCTTGGCGCCCTGGCTGCTTCCCTGGTGGAGGCCGGGGAGTGGGTCGACCCCCTGCCCGCCGACCGGTTCCGAAAGTTGTACGCCGGCGAGGTCGCGGAGTGGGCCGGCCGCGAACTCCTGACCGCCCGGTGACCGGTCGGTCGTGGCGCCGGCGCCTCAGCGCAGGGCGTCGCGCTGGTCGATCAGGTGCTGCAGGGGATCGAGGGCGTATGGGTTGCCGGTTCCCACGATGATGTGGTCGGACCCGAAACGGAATACCTGCAGGCTTTCGAGGTGTCAGCCAGCGCTTCGAGCGGACGGACCTGGTCGCATACAGGCCAAGGCGGTGGCCTTGATCGGCTGTATGGACGGTCGCCTCGAGAACCCGCCCGGGACGGTTGAGCACGGCGCCAGCGACCTGGGCAACGTCATGCGTCGCCGCGTCTGGTCCTGCGAGCCCTGAGTCGTCAGGGAGCGGTCGCACCGACAAGGATGCACCGCATGTCGCTCAAGGTTGGTTGCCAACTCCACCCCCAGGCCACCAACGTCGGAGCGTTGCGCAGCGCCTGGCAGGAGGCCGACGCCATGGGGGCCGACTCGATCTGGGTCTGGGACCACTTCTACCCGCTCTACGGGAATCCCGACGCGGAGCACTTCGAGGCCTGGACCCTGCTGTCGGCCATGGCCGCCGACACCCGACGAGCGATGCTCGGCACCATGGTGACCGGCAACTCGTACAGGAACCCCGAACTGCTCGCCGACATGGTCCGCACTCTCGATCACCTCTCGGACGGACGGATGTACCTCGGTGTCGGCGCCGGCTGGTTCGAGCGGGACTACGAGGAGTACGGCTACGAGTTCGGCACCGTTGGCAGCCGCCTCAGGCAGTTGGAGGCCGACCTGCCCAGGATGCGTAACCGCCTCGACCAGCTCAATCCTCCTCCCGTCGGTCGGCTGCCGATCCTCATCGGTGGATCCGGGCGCAAGGTCACCCTCCGTCTGGTCGCCGAGCACGCCGACGCCTGGAACTGCTTCGGCCCGCCGGAGAACGTCGCCGAGTTGTCGGCGATCCTCGACGACTGGTGCGCCAAGGTGGGCCGTGACCCTGCCGAGGTCGAACGGACGGTGTGCATCGCCCAGGACGACGTCGAGGACGTGGGCCGCTACACCGATGTCGGTGTCGACCACCTGATCGTGATGACCGGCGACCCGTTCGACCTCGCTCCGTTGCAGGTACTCATCGACCAACGCGACGCCGGGGCTTGACTCCGTAGGGTTCTCAGAGGTGGCAGCGGTCAGCAGGGCCGGCTGCCGGCAAGGGCGAGGGTGGCCCGGTCTGGGGTAGTCATCCGGGTCTGGTCGCTGAAGCGCGGGTACATGAAGCTGTCCTTCGCCGTTGAGTGGCCGATGCCGACGACGTGTGCGAGTTCGTGCAGGACCGCCATTGACTGCGACCTTTCGGCGAACTGGGAGCCGTCCTCGTCGAGGTCGGCCCGACCGGGGAGCCTGTGGAGGATCTCGGTCGAGAGGCTGATTCGGGAACGAAGCAGCGATGCCTGTTGCGTGGGTGAGTCTTTCGACGTCACGTTGACCGAGCCGTCAATTGTGGACTGCTCCAACGCGTCCGGGCCGGAATGCCATGCGTCGGCGATTCCAAACCGGTCAGGTGGAGCGTCGGATGCGGTGTCGTACCAGAACACGTCGAGTTCCCTGAATCCGGGGGCATCAGGATCAACTGTGGGGTCGAAGAACTCCCCGTGCTGTTCGGTGGCACCACTTCTCACGACCAACGTCAGCCCGGTCAACTTGTTCAACTCCAGGATCGCGTTGACGGCCAGGGTGCGAGCCGAGGCGCGCAACTCTGGGGCAATCGAGGGATCGACGGATATGTACACGTCGACTCGTTCGCACTGCCGCCACAGAGCCGGCCCGAATTGGTCGAAGTAGCTGGGGTTGCTTCCCGCGATGTCGAGTTCGCTGATCTTGTTGCCGGAACCCGTTGGGAAGACGCTCAACAACTTCCTGGCGTCTTGGTCGAGGTCGACCAACAGGTTTGCGTTCTCGATGGCTTCTGCCCATGAACCGTGAGCAAGGTTGTCGGGTTCCGCTGTGGTCGAGCCGTGAGCGAGGTCGTCGGATCCCGCTGTGGCGGTTTCGGCATCTTTGGCAACCGGGGTGTCGTTGCCTGAACACGCGACGAGAAGCGTCGCGGCCACTCCGACTGCGACAACCCGCCGCAGCGCGGTGGTGCTTCTCACGACGTCTCGGCGGTTCCGGTGTCGTCGAGCGCGACGTCGTAGCCGGCTTTTCCGATGGCGGCGATGACGGCCTCGTCCGAGGCAGCGCCGTCGACCTCGACGTCACGTCGGTCGACCGTGACGACGGCAGAGGTGACCTCGGGGACTTCGCCGAGCGCCTCCTCGATGGCCCGCTTGCAGTGGACGCAGGAGATGTCGGGAACGTGGAACACCCGGGTCGTCATGCATTCGTCCTCTCGGGTCCGACGGGCAGGTCCTCGCCGGTTGTCGTCGGGCGACGGTAGCCGGTGAACCGGCGCAGTCGAAGCGAGTTCGTGACCACGAACACCGACGAGAAACCCATCGCCCCGGCGGCGACCATCGGGTTGAGGACCCCGAAGGCGGCCAGTGGGATGGCGGCCGTGTTGTAGGCGAACGCCCAGAAGAGGTTGCCCTTGATGACGGCGAGGGTCCGGCGTGACAGGGCGATGGCGTCGGCCACGGCCCGCAGGTCACCCGAGACGATGGTGAGGTCCGAGGTCTCGATCGCCACGTCGGTTCCGGTACCGACGGCGATGCCGAGGTCGGCCCGTGCGAGCGCCGGGGCGTCGTTGATGCCGTCGCCGACCATGGCGACGACGTGGCCCTGCGCCTGGAGGCGCTGGACCTCTGCGTCCTTGTCGTCCGGCATGACCTCGGCGAGGACCCGGTCGATGCCGACGACCGAACCCACGGCCCGGGCCGTGCGTTCATTGTCGCCGGTGAGCAGGGTCACCTCGAGGCCGAGGCCCCGCAAGGCGCTGACCGCCTCCGCACTCGTGGGCCGGACCCGGTCGGCGATGACGAGGACCCCCCGGGCGGTTCCGTCCCAGCCGACGACGACCGCCGTTCGGCCGGCGTCCTCGGCCTCGGCGACAGCCGCGAGGAGGTCGTCGGGGACCTCGTCGAACAGCCACCTCCGTCCGACGAGCACGTCGGAGTCGCCAACCGTGCCACGCACGCCCAGTCCCGGAAGGTTCTCGAACCCGGTGGTGCCCTCGAGGTCCGTTGCGGCGGCCACTATCGCTTCGGCCAGCGGGTGTTCGGAGAGGGCCTCGACGGAGGCGGCTCGACACAGCACGACCTGCGGGTCGGTCCCCGCTGACGGCGTCACGGACACGACCTCCATCCGGCCCTCGGTGACGGTGCCGGTCTTGTCGACGACGACATGGTCGACCTGACGGGTCGCCTCGAGGACCTCGCCGCCCTTGATGATCACGCCGAGGCCCGCGCCGCGTCCCGTCCCGACCATGATCGCCGTGGGGGTGGCGAGGCCCAGGGCGCATGGGCAGGCGATGATGAGCACCGCGACCGCCGCCGTGAAGGCCTCGCCGGTCGGCCGTCCGGCCAGGAGCCAGGCGGCAAGGGTCGCGACGGCCACGGCGAGTGCCGTGGGGACGAACACGGCCGAGACCCGGTCGGCGAGCCGCTGCACCGGGGCGGTGGACGACTGTGCCTCGTCGACCAGGCGCATGATCTGGGCCAGCATCGTGTCGCCGCCGACCCGGGTGGCCTCGACGGTCAGCGAGCCGTTGCCGTTGATGGTCGCCCCGACCACCTCGTCGCCGATGCCTACCGCGACCGGCACGGGCTCGCCGGTGATCATCGAAGCATCCACGGTGGACGTCCCGTCGACCACCCGGCCGTCGACGGGGACCTTCTCGCCCGGTCGCACCAGGAACCGCATGCCGACCTGCAGGTCGTCGACCGGGACCTCGGCACCGTCCTCGAGCCGGGCCGTCCTGGCGGCAAGGCCGGCGAGGGACCGGATGGCCTCTCCGGAACGGCGCTTCGCCCGGGCCTCGAACCACCTCCCGAGGAGGATCAGCGTGACGATGACAGCGGCCGTCTCGAAGTAGACGTGGTCGACGTCGACGAACAGCGCAACGACGGACCAGGCCCACGCCGCTCCCGTCCCCATCGACACGAGGGTGTCCATGGTGGTCGAGCCGTGGGCCAGGCTGCGACCGGCCACCTGGTGGAACGGCCAGCCGACCCACCACACCACGGGGGTGGCCAGGATGCCGGCCACCCATTCCCAGCCGGAGAACCCGAGGGCCGGCACCATCGAGATGGCGACGATCGGCACCGTGAGCACGACGGAGACGGCGAGCCGACGGGCGAGTTGCGCCAGTTCCCGGTCGGCGGCATCGTCGTCGGGGTCGGCAATCGCGTAGCCGAGCCCCTCGATGGTCGCATTGAACGCCGCCAGGGTCACCAGGGCCGGGTCGTAGGACACGACCGCCCGCGCCGTCGCGTAGTTGACGTTGGCGTCCTCGACGCCCTCGAGCCCGGTGAGGCCACGACCGATCCGGGCGGCACACGCCGCACAGGTCATGCCCTCGATGGGAAACTCGGTCGTCATGGGCGTGTCCGCCATGGGCATGGGTGATAGGGTACCCCCTATCCCTATGGCTGGCTACTCACTCTCGAAGGACGACTACCTCACCCGGCTCCGCCGCATCGAGGGCCAGGTCCGCGGCCTCCAACGCCTCGTCGACCAGGACACCTACTGCATCGACGTGCTGACCCAGATCTCCTCGGTGACCAAGGCACTGCAGGGCGTCGGCGTCGGCCTGCTCGACGAGCACATCCGCCACTGCGTCCGTAACGCCGTACGAGAGGGCGACGAGGCCGGTGACGCCAAGATCGAGGAGGCGGTCACAGCGATCGAGCGCCTCCTGCGCTCCTGACGCTGTTGCCGGCGGACCCACGGGGTGCCTGCAACTGCGCAACATGGTGTAGACCACCCACGTTCGAAACAGGGGAGTCGACATGGGAATCGTCGCCGTCGGCCATGACCGGGACTGGCTCGAGGTCCGCTTCGAGGATGGAACCCCCCACCGGTTCCTCGGAACCTGGCTGAGGGACAACATCACGACGGGCCGCCACCGCGACGCCGGCCAGCGGACCTTCGACATCAACTCCCTGCCCGAGGTGACGATCGCCGGAGCCAGCCTCGACGCCGACACGGTGACGGTCACCTTCGCCCCCGAGGGCCTCGACGCCACCTTCGACGCAGCCTGGTTCCGCCTCCACGGATCGACCGACGACACAGGTGCCGGCGTCACCCCCCTCCCGACCCTGTGGGGCGCCGAGCAGCAGGGCCCACTCGAGTTCGCCGACCACCCGACGCTGGTGGGCGACCCGGCGAAGCTCCACGACTGGCTGGTCGGCATCCGCGACCTGGGGTTCGGACTCCTCGAGAACCTCCCGGCCACGCCCGGCTCGATCCTCGAGGCCGTCGACCTGTTCGGCTACCTCCGCGAAACCAACTACGGCCGGATCTTCGAGGTCAGGGACGAACCCGACCCAGCCAACCTGGCCAACACCAGGCTCGAGATCGGCATGCACACGGACAACCCCTACCGCGATCCGGTGCCGGGCCTCCAACTCCTGCACTGCCTCGTCAACGAATCCGACGGCGGCGACAGTCGGCTCGCCGACGGCTTCGCAGTGGCCGAACGGATCCGCAGCGACCACCCCGATGCGTTCGAACTGCTAACCACCCACCCGGTCCGGTTCCGCTACCTCGACGGCGACTCGGCCGACCTCCAGGCGTACAAGCCGCTCATCGAACTCGACAGCCGTGACCAGGTCACCTGCGTCCGCTACAACTCCCGGTCGGCGCAGGCCTTCGACATGCCCGGCGACGTGATGGCCGACTACTACCGGGCATACCGCACGCTCGCAGGGCTGCTGCACGACCCGGGCGCCCGGATCGGGTTCCGGCTCGGCCCGGGCCAACTCATGGCCTTCGACAACCAGCGGGTCCTGCACGGCCGCAGCGCCTACACGACGGGCGCCCGACACCTCCAGGGCTGCTACGCCGACAAGGACTCCCTGCACTCGTGGATCCGGGTCCTCGAGGCCCCCCGATGAGCGCCGCCGACGAACTGGCGGCCCTCATGGACGATCGCGGGTGGCTGAACTACGGCGAGAACGTGACCATCGCCGAACACTCCCTGCTCACCGCAGCGGCAGCCGAACAGCAGGGACACCACGACACCCTCGTCGCCGCCTGCCTCATGCACGACGTGGGCCACTGGCTCGACGAACCCGACGACGGCTACGGCATCCACGACCACGGGGACCTCGGCGGCGACTGGGTGGCGGCCCGGTTCGATGCAGCGGTCTCCGAACCGGTGCGCCTCCACGTCGACGCCAAGCGCTTCCTGTGTGCCCGCGAGCCCGACTACCACGACCGCCTCTCGCCGGCCTCGCAGCACACGCTCACCAAGCAGGGCGGGCCGATGACGGCTGACGAGGCCACAGCCTTCGAGGCCCGGCCCCACGCCATCGACGCCGTAGTCCTGCGCAGGCTGGAAGACGACCACGGCAAGCGGACCGGCGTCGAGGTCCCACCGCTGTCGCACTTCCGCCCCCTGCTCGACCGCCTGGAAGCCGGTGGGCCGCAGGCGTGACCGCCCCACGCCTCCCCACCTCCATGCGGGTGGCGGACCTGTGGTTCGGACGGTGTCGAATTGCCGCGGAGATCCCGTCGGATGTCGCCACGGGTGCGGCGTCCGGAGCAGGCTCGCCGGTATGACCGATCGGTGCTATGCGAAGAACGCAACGACCTGGAGATCATCTCCATTCACCGACTGGTGGAAAAGAACTCCTTCACCGACGCCGTCATCGAAGGCATCGCCGACGAGGACCACATCGTCCCCCTGATCCACCGGCTCCGCCCCGACCAACTCGCCGCACAGATGCCCGACGAGGTCAACGCCCGGCACCGGGAAGGCTCCCGCGTTCGGATCGCACAGGGCAAGGCCACCCAACGCCAGCCCGTCCCGGCAGGGGAGGGCCGATGACCGACATCGCCGAGAAGTTCACGACGGGGTGCTTCGTACAGCCATCACCCTGGGTCGTTCAGGCCAAGGGGAGCGACACGACGAGCGTGGCGCCCATTCCCGGCGTAGATTCGGCGTGGACCTCGCCGTTCATGGCGTCGACCAACTCGCGGACGATGGCCAGCCCCAGTCCCGACCCCGACTCCCTGGCTGCCGGCGTCGAGCGGGCCACGTAGAGCCGCTCGAAGATATGCGGCAGGTCCGACTCGAAGATCCCCTGACCGTCGTCGGTGACCGTAAGCACCGCACGGCCGCCTTCTTCATGGAGTGAGACGACGACCGACGACTCTGCGTGGCGGATCCCGTTCTCGACGAGGTTTCCGACGACCTGGACCCAACGGTCGGCGTCGGCAATGACCTGGACCGGGTCGTCCGGCAGTTCTTCGCGCAGGTCCACCCGGCCTGCTGCCGGTGCGAGTGCCCGAACCGCCTGGCTCGTGGCCGCGGCGAGGTCCAGTGCGACCGGTTCCAGTTCGAACCGGTGGGCGTCGAGTCGGGCAAGTTCCAGAAGGTCGCCGACGAGGCGCTTGAGGCGCTCGGCCTCGCTGCCGATCACCTCCGCGGCGGCGATCGTGTCCTCGGCGGTCCCGTCCGTGATGGCTTCGGCATAGCCGGCGATGGAGGTGAGGGGCGTGCGGAGGTCGTGCGAGACCGACAGCAGGAACTGACGCTCCAGGTTCCGGGAGCGCTCGAGGTTGTCGGCCATCTCGTTGATGGCCCGTACCAGGTCGGCGATCTCGTCCGAGTCCTCCTCCTTCGGGGCGGGGAGCCGCACGGCGAAGTCCCCGCCGGCGATTCCCCGGGCGGCTCCGGTGACGTGCACCAGGGGACGGCTGAGCGAGCGGCTCAACCAGATCGACGCCAGGATCGCCAGGAGGATGGTTCCGGCGGAGGCGAAGAGGAACCAACGGCCTTCCGGGCCGATCCGTATGGAGGCCTCGACGCCCGCGACGAAGGCCACTGCCATGTGTGGCTCAGTCCTGAATCGACTGATCGCCGCGGCGAATGCGACGTCGCCGTTGCTGCCGCCCACCGATCCGTTGATCAGCAGCGCCAGTGGATCGATCTGCTCGATCTGGACGCCGTCCGGGAGGGGGGAGAGCACCTTCGTCGAGACCTGGTCGGGCGACAGCGATTCGAAGCTGGCCGTCCACATCTTCTCGGCATCCTCCCGGCTCACCTCGCCACTCTGGACCTGGGAGGAGAGCACCCGGGGTGCGGAGTCACCGGTGATCTCGACGTAGAGCACGCCGAGTTGGCGTACGCCCAGGGAGCCGGACACCTGCCGCAGCCGTTCCTGCTGCCGGGGGTTGCCGAAGAAGTCTCGGGATTCGCCGAACGTCCGCGGGGTGGGCTGGAGCGCAGCATCGGCCATGGCTTCCGCGCGGCTCAGGGCCAGTTGCTCGGCTTCCTGTCTGGCGTTGCCCCGGGCGAACAGGAACGTGCCGAGACCTGCGGAGATCAGGCCGGCGACGACGACGACGAGCAGGGTGGCCAGTAGACGGCGCCGCATGGTCAGGCCAGCCGGTAGCCAGCGCCGCGGACGGTGCGAAGGTCGAGGTGCTGTCCGAGCTTCACCCGCAGTTGGCGTACATGAACGTCGACGGTTCGCTCGTCCCCGACCCAGTCCGTGCCCCAGGCCTGGTCGAGCAGTTGCCTGCGGGAGAGCGTCAGGCCCCGGTGCTCCGCGAATGCCCGAAGTAGGGCGTACTCCCGCCGGGTCAGGTCGACCGGGTCCTCACCGACCCTCACCTCGTGCGCTTCCAGGTCGACCACCACGTCACCCACCTTGAGCGGGTCCCTGTTGTCGGAGGCGGTTCCGGTGGAACGGCGAAGAACGGCTTCCACGCGGGCGACGAGTTCTCGTGGGCTGAATGGCTTGACCACATAGTCGTCGGCGCCGAACTTGAGGCCCATCACCCGGTCGACCTCGTCGTCTCGGGCGGTCATGAAGATGATCGGCACGTCGGACCGACTGCGCAACTCCCGGCAGACGTCGAAGCCGTCCATCTCACCCGGTAGCCCGATATCGAGCAGCACGAGTTCGGGCCTGCGGGCGGACAGGGCAGCGACGCCGTCAGCGCCGTTGGTGGCCCTGATGGTCTGAAAGCCGTTCTTCCGGAGGTACAGGTCGACCAGGTCGGCGATGTTCTGGTCATCCTCGACCACCAGTACGAGCGCTTTGTCGGCCATCGAGGTTGATCCTTCCAGACCTGGTCGGTCGGGACCGGGTCGCCGTCCCGCCACGCCGGGACCTGGCCCTAGAGGTTCCCGCCCCTACTCAGGTCTTCGCGACCGTCGGTGCCTGCCAGTCAGGACCGGGCCAGCGCCAGGGCGGCGGACATGTCGGGGGTGTCACCAGTCGTCCGTTGGCGGTGCCTGGCGTGGCGAGCTTCGACCTTGGCGACGATCTCGTCGGCTTCGGCCCGGGTGAGTTCGCCTGCTTCGACCTTGGCGTCGAGGTCTTCGAGGAAGGCGGCCTTGCGCTCGGCGAGGTCGGGCTTGGAGGGCCTGGCGTCACGCTCGGCGCCCTTGGCGTGCTCG
>DCXR01000010.1:1186-3032 GCA_002329075.1 Candidatus Neomicrothrix sp. UBA2131 | reverse complement strand
CAGCCGGGTGCCGTCGTGCGTCGAGGGTGGGCTCGAGGGTCGCCACGTCGACCTGCGTCCGTTCGTGCTGACGGGTGCGTCGATCGAGGTGCTGCCGGGTGGCCTGACCCGGGTGGCGATGCGCAAGGGGTCGCTGATCGTGAACTCGTCGCAGGGCGGTGGGTCGAAGGACACCTGGGTGCTCGAGGATCAGCCGGGCTCGCACGATCCGGGAGCAGGTGGCTTCTGATGCTGGCCCGTCACGCCGAGAACCTGTTCTGGGCCGGCCGCTACCTGGAGCGGGCCGAGGACACGGCGCGCATCCTCGATGCGACGCAGCACGCCACGATCATCCGCCCGGATGCCGCCGAGCAGTGGGGCGACCTGCTGACGGTGCTGCGGGTGGCGGAGGAGTTCGCCGAGACGGACCGGCCGGTGGGATGGCAGGAGGTGAGCGGGTTCCTGGTCGCCGATTCCGACAACCCCGGATCGGTGGTCTCGGCGGTGCGGACGGCCCGGGAGAACCTGCGCAGCGTGCGTGAGCAGATCCCGTCGGAGGTGTGGGAGACGACCAACCGGTTCCACCTCGAGTTGGTTGAGCGTGACCTGGCCGGCGAGTTGGCGGGCGAGCCGTACACGCTGTTCCAGTTGGTGAAGAACCGCTGCGAGGCGGTGGCGGGCACGATCGAGCAGAACATGCCGCGGAGCGACGGCTACCGGTTCCTCAACGTGGGCGTGCAACTCGAGCGTGCCCTGATGACGTCGCGGCTGTTGAGCATCCGTTGGGGTCACCTGGCGTCGCGGAGTTGGGACGATGCGCTGCTGACGCTGTCGTCGGTGTCGGCGGTGGAGGCGTTCCGGCGGGCGCACCAGCCCACGACCGATCCGGTGCGGATCTCGTCGTTCCTGTTGCGCGATGCGTTGTTCCCCCGGTCGGTGCTCTACTGCCTGACGCGGGCCGAGAGGTTGTTGGAGAACGTGGTGGACCGGGCGCCGGGGCGGGGCAGCACCGAGACGGTTCTGGGGCGGGTGCGGTCGACCCTCGAGTTCGCCGACCTCGATGCCGGGTTGGTAGACGTGCCGGCTTTCTGTGCCGAGTTGGACGACGGGATCCGCAGCGTGGCCGACGCGATGGGCGAGCAGTACTTCCGCAGCGGTGTTCCGTTTGACACGCACCCGCAGGCGTCGACCGTGCCGATCGTCGGCCGGAGGTAGCTGCCATGAGACTGGACATCCGCAACCGCACGCTGTTCCGGTACGACGCTCCGGTTGCAGAGTCGCACAACGAGGTGCGGGCGTGTCCGGTCTCGGACCACCGCCAGAACCTGGTCGCCTACCGATTGAGCGTTTCGCCGGCGTCGCGGGCGCTGGCCTACAGCGACTACTGGGGCAACCGGGTCGACGCCTTCGGTGTTCGTGAGCCGCACCTGTCGCTCGAGATCGTGGCAGAGGCGGCGGTCGACACGTTCGAGGCGCCGCCCCGGCCGGACCCGTGTGCGTGGGAGGCGTTGGCGGAGCCGTGGTTCCGGGACCGGCACCTCGAGTACCTGGAGCGGACGCCGCACGTCGAGTGGGGGTCGGGGGTCGAGGCTGCGGGCCGGGAGGCCGTGGCGGCCGACGATGTGGTGGCCACGATCGTCGGGGTGCACGACCTGGTGCGGGAGCGACTCGGGTACGAGGCGGGGTCGACCCACATCGGGATCGCGGTCGAGGACGTGCTGTCGGCGGGCACGGGTGTGTGCCAGGACTTCGCCCATCTGGCGGTGGCGTTGTGCCGGTCGGTCGGGGTGCCGGCCAGGTATGTGTCGGGCTACCTGTTCACGTCGTCGGACCGCACCGGCGAGGACGTCGTGGGAGACATCGTGCA
>DCXR01000010.1:0-795 GCA_002329075.1 Candidatus Neomicrothrix sp. UBA2131 | reverse complement strand
AACGGCCGGGAGGTCGGGGTGCGCCACGTCAAGATCGGCCACGGCCGCGACTACGACGATGTGCCGCCGCTGCGGGGTTCGATCGCGGGGGCCGCGGAGGCGGAGGCGGAGGCGAGCGTCGAGATCCGTCGCATGGACCCGACCCAGCAGGCGGCGGTGGTGCAGCCGCCGGTCACGATGACCCGGTTCGACCGCCCGCTTGTTCCGTCACAACAGCAACAGCAACAACAGCAGTAGGCGGGGGCTGGTTCAGTCGTCGTATCCGGGGATGCAGCGCTCCATGATGTCGACGTCGAAGTAGTTCTCCCGGGGGCCGGTCAGCCTCAAGACCTCGAAGCGGACGACGTCTGCTTCGGTGAGGCCATCGGTGAAGCAGTCGACGTTCCCGATCCCGTATGCGTTGCCCTGCATCCAGACCTTTTCGACGAGGTCGGCGCAGGTGGCGACCGGATCGACGACGGCGTGTGCGTCCTCGACGCTCATCGGCAGCCAGATGTCGCCGATGAAGTCGATCGTCGCACCGAATCCCATCGCGACCATCATCTCGGTGACGATGCAGAGTGCCTCGTCTTCGCTCAGGTAGGGGCCGTAGACGGGGATTTCCTGGCGGTTCTCGACGAAGCGGTCGGCGAACTCCTTCAGTGCATCGACGGTTTCTGCGCTCAGGCCATTGTCGAGTGCCTCGGCGGCAGCCGCTTCGGCCTCGTCCGGTTCGAGCCCCCGGGTCTCGTAGAGGTTGACGAGTTCGTCCTCGATCGCAGCGGCCACGTCGAGCGTGGTGGTGGTCGTGGTGGT
>DCXR01000071.1:2058-3370 GCA_002329075.1 Candidatus Neomicrothrix sp. UBA2131 | reverse complement strand
CCCCGTTTCGCGGTGCTCTGCCTCTGCGTACGTTCGGTCGGCCCGACCGGAAGCTAGGCCAGGCGGCTCAGCTGACGACGATGGTGGCGGTCATGTCGGGGTGGAGGGCGCAGAAGTACGAGTAGGTGCCGGGTTCCGAGGTCCCGAGTTCCCAGTTGTCGCCGGGAGCGAGGAGGCCCGAGTCGAACGAGTCGAGGTCGGGGGCGTCGGAGGTGCCGGCGCTGACGGTGTGGGGGACCGAGTCGCTGTTGTTGAAGTACACGCTCTGTCCGATCTCCACTTCCAGGTTCCCTTCGAAGGCGAAGTTCGTGATCAGCGACTGGCGTGCCCCGTCGGGGAAGTCGCTGCCCTGCACCATGGCCGCCGAGCGCATGGTCGGGTCGTCGAAGAACGGGGCGAGGGTGGAGTTCCACATCGAGAACACGCCCAGTTGGTTGTCGTGTTCGGGGTCGACCCAGGCGTGCAGCATCCAGCCGATGGCCTCGTTGAAGCTGCCGCCCACCTCGGCACACTCCGCCTCGGTAACGAAGAGGTCCCTGCCGGTGCTCCGTCCCCGGCAGAGGTTGAAGTGGCTGTGCCAGTTGTCGAGGTCACCGGTGAAGCCCTCCGGGTGGTCGGTGCCGACCACGTTGGGGGGCGTGATGAAGGCGGTGCCGACCAACTGCATCGGGTCACCCTGCCATGCGCCGTTGATGCACTGGCCAACCGCTCTGTTCGGCAGGGTGTCGTCGGCGAGCGTGTAGAGCAGGATCTCCGGCCGGCCGGGGTCGAAGCCGTCCCGGATGTACTCCGGGTTGTAGAGGTGCGAGCCCATGTTCGGCGTCTGGGTGCGGTCGGATATGAACCCCTCGGCACACGTCGTGTCGATGTCGCGGTGTCCCTCCATGTAGGTGTTCAGCTCGTCGAGCTCGGCCACGAGTGCGGCCAGTTGCTCGGGTGTGAGGGCCAGTTCCTCGGGGATCGGTTCGCCACCCTCGAGCAGCGCCTTGAGCTCCAGGTAGGAGCACGGCAGCTCGGTGTCCTGGCAGCGGATCTGGTCGCCGATCGGGCCCTCGACGAGCGTCGGAACGACGCCGTCCGACGTCTCCCGGAAGACGTACCGGGTGTAGCCGGGGGCACCGCCGGCCTTTGGATCCAGGTCGTCGGGAAGGCTCCATGCGGCATCGGCCTGCTTGAACCCTGCCGCCTGTGCAATGTATTCCTGCAGTTGCTCGGCCGTGCGCACCTCGTGGATGTCGATCGTGGTGGTGGGAGCCAGCGTGGTTGTCGTCGTGGTCGTGGGAGCCAGCGTCGTGGTTGTCGTCGTGGTTGT
>DCXR01000071.1:0-1747 GCA_002329075.1 Candidatus Neomicrothrix sp. UBA2131 | reverse complement strand
TGTCGTCGTGGTTGTCGTCGTGGTCGTGGGAGGGAGCGTGGTTGTCGTCGTGGTCGTCGGAGGGAGCGTGGTGGTCGGCAGACTCTGTGTCGACAAGCCGGAGGCGCAGGAGACAGCCAGCAGGATCCCGAGGGTCAGCGGAACGAGGCGCAGGCTCGACATGGGAACAGGTCTCCCAGACTGGAACGGGATCGTCAGACCAGCATTGCCGGGTCGATCTGGTATTCGGGGTCGACCGTGCGGGGCCCCTCCCGACGGGCCAGGGCGGCCTCTACGGCGGGTGCCAGGCGCTCCTGCTTGGCAGCCACGTGTGCGGGGTCGCGCTCTTTGAACTCGGGCATGACCTCTCTGGCGAAGAGCTCCATCGACTCGCAGATGTCCTCATGGCGGTTGCGTCCGGCCTGGCTGATGAAGATCACCTGGTCGATGCCGGCCTCCTCGTACTGTTGCATCAGCGGCCGGATCTGATCGGGGGTGCCGATCGCCCCGCGTAGTGACAGCACGCCTTCATCCCCCTTGAGTTGGGCGCGGAGTTCGACGTTCTCCTGGGCTGCCGTCGCACGGTCGAATCCGAACGCACTGCGGTTCTTCTCGAACTCGGCCCACACGTCTGTGACGCCCGGTTGGTGTTGCCCGTAGACGTAGAAGTGGCCGAGTGAATAGCCGAAGAAGTGGACGCCGTCGATGCCCCGGTCGATGGCGGTGGCCTCGTCCTCATGGCACATCAGCGGCAGGACGCTGGCCATGTTGGCGTTGACGGTGAAACCGGCGGGCACGCACTCGTCGGAGGCGATGGTCTCGTAGTAGTCGTCGACCCAGAACGTGGCCTCGTCGGGTTCGACGAAGGCAAGCGTGAGTGCCCCCACACCCTTCGTGGCCGCCAGGCGGATCGTCTCGCGCTGGCTGCAGGCCACCCCACAGCGGAGGATGCGGCTTCTGGAACGGCTTGGGCACCACGTTGCGGGCGGGCATCTGGAGGTGTTCGCCGTCCCGGCCGGCGAACCGCTCCTCGACCATCATCCTCGTGGCGGCATCGATGTGGTCGAGCCACTGCGCACGCTTGGTTGCCCGGTCGACGCCGAATCCGTCCAGTTCGGCGTTGGACGACGACTCGCCGGTACCGAACTCGACCCGCCCGTCGGAGAGAAGGTCGAGGGTGTTGATGCGCTCGAGGACCCGGGCGGTGTGGTTGTAGCCGCCGGGCAGCAGAACGATGCCGTGCCCCCGGCGAATGTTGGTGGTGCGCTGGCTGGCGGCGGCCAGGAACACCTCGGGTGCCGAACCGTGGCTGTATTCCTCGAGGAAGTGGTGTTCGACCTCCCAGACGTGGTCGAAGCCCAGCCGGTCGGCCAACTCGACCTGGTCGAGGGCATCCTTGAGCAACCTGTGCTCGTCGCCGTCCTCCCATGGTCGGGGGATCTGGTACTCGTAGAAGATTCCGAACTTCATGGACGGAACCCTAGGTGCCAAGCCCCGCCCGAGCCGGATCGAACGGTGGGAAGCGCATACGATCGTTGGGAACGGGAGAAGAGGGGAGACAGCGATGCGACGCAACGTGGTGGGTGTGGTGGTCGCAGCCATAGCGGCCCTCGCCTTCGCCGTCTGGTTCTTCGTGTTGCGCGACACGGCCCCACCACCGCCGGACCTCGGCAACGCCGCCGCGGTGGCGGCAGCAGCACAGAGTTCGACGCTTCCCACGCCCACGAGTACGACCACGGCGCCTCCCACGACCACGGCGCCTCCCACG
>DCXR01000044.1 GCA_002329075.1 Candidatus Neomicrothrix sp. UBA2131 | reverse complement strand
GACGCGACCCGGGGTCCCGGATTCGATGCCGTCCGCATCGTGGTCTCCGCGGATGCCAGGACGAGGGCGGCTGCCATCCTCGACGATCTCGACACAGCCAGGCCGGACGCGTGAAGGTTCCAGTGCATGGTTTCTGAGGTTGCTGACTTAGATTCCGCATGGTGACGACGGAGAATCCCGACACGAGCGGCGCCCCGTCGTTGAAGGCCCTCTGGTACGGGCCGCTTGTGGGTCTTGTGGTGCCGGTCCTAGCGGTCGTCGCAGCGCTGGCGGTCGGTGCCGTCCTGCTGCTGGCGCTGGGTGCCAGTCCGCTGACCGGATACGCCGCCCTGATCGACGGCGCAGTGGGTGACTGGAACGCTGTGGCCGACACGGCGATCAAGTCCATGCCGATGCTGCTTGTCGGCGTCGGCATCTGCATCGCCTTTCGTACCGGGGTCATCAACATCGGTGGTGAGGGTCAGATCATCCTCGGTGCGATTTTCGCCACGCTCGTGGCTCTGGCCGTCCCTGACCTGCCCTCGGTGTTCCTCATTCCACTCGTGCTTCTGGCCGGAGCCGTGGGTGGGGCGATCTGGGGGGCGATTCCGGGTGCCCTCAAGGCCTATGCAGGTGTCAGCGAGATCCTCAGCACGATCATGATGAACATCGTTGCCGCCCAGATTCTCAGTTTCCTGCTCCAGGACCTGCTCATCGAGGAGGGAGCGATCAAGATCCAACAGACCAGGAGGCTCAGCCACAACGCCGACCTCCCCTTGTTGCCCGGTGGTACCCGGCTGCATCTGGGCTTCCTCGTTGCGCTCCTGGTCGCGGTGATCGCCTACCTGCTCATCTACAAGACGTCACTGGGATTTCGACTCCGCGCCGTCGGCCACAGCCCTGATGCCTCCCGCTACGCCGGCATGCAGGTGAAGCGGAGCGTGGTGCAGGCCCTCGCGTTGAGCGGTGCCTGTGCCGGAGTTGCCGGAGCGGTCATGGTGTTCGGAAGCATCTCGCACCGACTGATCGGAGAGGGCGGCGCTACTGCGTTCACCCAGGGCGCCGGCTTCAACGGAATCGTCGTCGCCCTGTTCGGTGGGCTGCATCCCCTGTACACCGTGCCGGCATCTTTCCTCTTCGGGGGGATGTTGATCGGGGGAATCGAACTCCAGAGGGAGTTGCAGGTCCCGGCAGCCCTGATCGTCGCCCTTAACGGTGTCGTCGTCGTATTCGTCGTCAGCAGCCTCAGACTCAAGACGAAATTGCAGCGGTGGTCTGAGGACGCTGTGCTCCGAAGGGGTCGCAAGTGAGCGAATTCTTCACAACCACGGCCATCGTCGCAACACTTGCTTCTGGTATCCGCCTCTCTGCGCCCTTCCTGATCGCGGCACTGGGTGAATCGGTGGGCCAGCGGGCAGGCGTGCTCAACCTCGGTGTCGAGGGCGTCATGCTGATCGGTGCGTATGCGGCCTACAACACGGCTCTCGAGACGGGGAACGTCCTTGCAGCCGTGTTCGTGGCCATCCTCATGGGCGTTCTGATGGGTGCCATCTACGCATTCATCACCGTGGTGATGCATGCCCAACAGGGGATCAGCGGGATCGGCATCTACCTGTTCGGACTCGGGATCACGGACCTGCTCTTCCAGAAGCAGGTGGGGACGCCGAAGCCGATCGACGGCCTTCAATCGACATCGGTTCCCCTCCTAGGCGACATCCCGACCGTGGGCGAGATCTTCTTCCGCCACAACGCGCTCGTCTATGTCGCCTACCTGCTGATCCCCGTCGTGTGGTTCGTCGTCAATCGGACCACCTTCGGACTCAACATCCGAGCTGTCGGCGAAACACCGGAGGCGGCGGACACACTCGGCGTGAGCGTCACCTGGACCCGGGTCTCGGCAATTCTCATCGGGAACGGGCTGGCTGCACTCGCCGGAGCGGCGCTTGCCCTGGAGATCGGGATCTTCCAGTACAACCTGACCGCGGGACAGGGATTCATCGCGATCGCCCTGGTGTACTTCGGTGCCTGGCGACCCAGCGGGATCATGGCCGGTGCGCTCCTGTTCGGAATCGTCTCGTCGACCGTCCTGCAGTGGAAGACGTTGGGCATCGTCTCAGGTTCCGCGTCCAGCTTCACCGCCATGGCGCCGGCGGTCCTCACGATCCTCGTTCTCGTGGTTGTCAGCCGTCGCATCGGCCAGCCGTCGGCACTCACCAAGCCATTCGACCGATCCGACTGACGCAGGATGATGTTTCTGAAGGACCACCCGATCCGGGACGGAAGCAGCAATGGACCACCCGCGGCCGCGTGGCAACCGGCCCGTAGTGCTCGGGGTGGATTCTTCGACCCCGAGGCCGGTTAGCCCCATGTCTCCTGACCTGGATGTTCCGATGCTCGAGATGCGGGGCATCACCAAGCGATTCCCCGGGGTCGTCGCCAATGAGGGCGTCGATTTCACGGTTCGTTCAGGTCGGGTTCACACTCTTCTCGGTGAGAACGGTGCCGGCAAGAGCACGCTGATGAAGATCCTCTTCGGGCTCTACCGGCCAGATGAGGGGTCGGTGCACCTCGAAGGCACGGAGGTGGAGATCCGTTCGCCGGCGGACGCAATCTCGCGGGGCATCGGCATGATCCACCAGCACTTCATGTTGGTCCCCACGCTCACCGTCGCAGAAAACGTCGCCCTGGGCCTCGGTGGCGCGTGGGGTTCTTCCGACCTGCGACCGATCCGACAGCGTCTGGTGGAGGTTTCCGAGCGATATGGCCTTGAGGTCGATCCTGATGCCTTCATCTGGCAACTGGCGGTCGGGGAACGCCAACGTGTCGAGATTCTCAAGGCGTTGTTCCGCAATGCTCGGATTCTCGTGCTCGACGAGCCGACCGCCGTACTCACCCCCCCAGAGGTCACCGACCTCTTCACGACACTTCGCCAACTCAGGGACGACGGTCGCGGGCTGGTCTTCATCTCCCACAAGTTGCACGAGGTGATGGAGATCTCGGATGAGATCACGGTTCTCCGAGACGGTCGGATCGTCGGGAACACGGTGCCGGAGTCATCGAGTCGGGAATCTCTGGCCCAGATGATGGTCGGTCGACCGGTCCTGTTCACCCGTACCGTCCAACACCACGATCCCGGTGAGGATCGACTCGTGGTCCGTGACCTCGTCGTGCAAGGCGATCGGGGCAACCTTGCCGTCGACAAGGTGTCCCTCAGCGTGCGGGCAGGCGAGATCCTGGGAGTCGCCGGCGTATCCGGCAACGGACAACGCGAGCTCGCCGAGGCCATCTTCGGCCTTCGACCCGTGGAGTCCGGAGGAATTGATATCGATGGGGTTCCGGCCGGTTCGCTTGCCCCGAAGGCGGTCCGTTCGAAGGGCATGGCCTACGTCCCCGAGGAGCGCATGAGAGACGGTGTGATCGGCGAGTTCACCGTCGCCGAGAATCTGGTGTTGGTGGACCATGGATCCCCTCCGTATACCCGATGGGGGTTCCTCAGGTTCGGTGCAATCAAGAGGCAATGCACCAAGTTGGTCCAGCGCTACTCCGTGAAGACTCCGATGCTCGAGACGCTGACCCGGAGCCTCTCGGGCGGCAACATCCAGAAGGTCGTCATTGCGCGGGAGTTCAGTTGTGGAGCCGAGGTTCTCGTCGTCTCACAGCCGACGCGGGGCATCGACGTCGGTGCCGCAGAGTACGTCCACGAGCAGTTGCTTGGCCAGCGCGCCGCAGGCGCCGCCATCCTCCTCATCAGTGAGGACCTCGACGAGGTCCTGCAGATGTCTGATCGAGTCGCCGTCATCTTCAGAGGACAGATCATGGATCAACTCCCCCGGAGCGAAGCAACGGCCATGCGGGTGGGGCGCCTGATGATGGGGCTCAAGGCCGAATAGACCGAAGCGGCGTCTCCAATGGTGGTTGTCCGATGGTGGGGTCGTCGCCAGTTGGTTCAGTTGCGGTCGGCGGCGATCAGGGCGGCGCCGAGCGCTCCGGCGTCGTCACCCAATTCTGCCAGCCGCACGTCGACGGCCAGACGGTGCTCGGCGCCCAGCAGCAGATCCCCCAGGTGTTGGTCGATGCCCGATCGCAGAGGCTCGCCCATGTCGGTGAGTCCGCCGCCGACTACGACCCGTTCGAGGTCGAGGATGACCACCAGGTTGGCGACCCCGCGTGCGACCTCGCGGCAGAAGCCGTCGAAGATGGAGGCGGCGTCGGCGTCGCCCTCGGTGAGCGCCGTGGCCACATGGTGGCTCGTGACGCCGTCGGCCGAGCCCGCCAGACCGAGGCCCCGGTCGAAGCCACCCGTCGCGGCGGCCTCGCGGCCGATGCGGCCCAGAGCCGAACCGGAGGCGAAGTACTCCCACGGGCCCTGGTGCCCCGTTATGTGTGCAGGGCCGTGGGCGTCGACGACCATGTGGCCCGCCTCGCCGGCGAAGCCGTGAGCCCCCTCGAGGAGGCGGCCGTCGACCACGAACCCGGCCCCGATGCCGGTCCCGAGGGTGACGAGGCCGAAGTGGTCGCTGCCCCGGCCGGCGCCCAGCCGGGCCTCTGCCAGCGTGGCTGCCGAGGCGTCGTTGCCGACCGTGACCGGGACGCCGACGGCCTCCTCGAGTTCGGGACCGATCGGGAACCCGGTCAGGTCGGGCAGGTTCGGGGAGTAGCACAACGTCCCGGCCCGGTCGACCAGCCCGGCGATGCCGAGCCCGACGGCCTCGACCGTTCCCTCGACCCACAACCCTTCGACCATTCTGGCGACGCCATGGACCAGAGCCGGTCCGTCACCGGCACTTGACGACCGACGCCTCCCGAGCACCCCTCCCGTGGCGGGGTCGACCAGCAGCGCCCGGGCGTTCGTGCCCCCGACGTCGACCCCGACGATCACCGTCGGAACCCGGTCAGGTCGGCCAGGGCCTCGGCGTTGCGGTCACCGTCGTCGGGTCCGCCGGTGCGTGTGACGCCGGCGATGATCCGTCGACGCACGGCCGCCGACATCGTGTCGATCGTGAGCACCACCAGAACCGTGATACCGAGTACGGCCCCGACGGCCGAGAAGTTGCGGAACATGAGCTGCGACACAAGCTCGGCGCCGACTCCGCCAGCGCCGATCATGCCGAGAACCGCCGAGGCGCGCACGTTGATCTCGAAGCGGAACAGCCAGAACGAGGCAACGATCGGCATGATCTGGGGCAGGATGCCCCACCGCATCCCGGACACCCAGCGCCCACCGGTCGCCTCGACCGCCTCGAGCGGGCCGGTGTCGACGCCTTCGATCGCCTCGGTGGCCCACTTGCCGAGGGTGCCCACCGAGTGCAGGCCGATCGCGAGGGTGCCGGCCCACGGGCCCAGGCCGGTGATCGGGATGAAGATCACTGCGACGATGAGCTCGGGTACGGCCCGAATGGCGTTGAACAACTGGCGCACCGGAACCCTGATCCAGCGGGGAGCCACGTTGGTGGCGGCGAGGAACGCCAGCGGCAGCGAGAGGACCGCTCCGATGATCGTGCCGATCCAGGCGATGTAGACCGATTCGAACACCTTGCCGACGACTCCCCGGTCGAGCGCCTCGTCCATCGCCGGTGGCCAGAGTCGCTTGAAGATGTCCCAGGCGTCGCCGGGCGCCCCGAGGAAACGTTCGAGCGTGACATCGATGCCGGTCACCGACCACACGCCGCCGATGACGAGGGCGAGGGCCAGGAGGGCCCGTCGGCGTCGGACGCCGCTTGGAGGGGAGGGCCGGGAAACTGTTGAGGGAGTGTGGGTCGCCGTCATGTCACACCAGCCGCTTCCGAATCGCCACACTGACCTGCTCGATGACGAACACGACCACGAAGACGATGATGAGCATGCCCAGAACCCGGTCGAACCGGAAGAACTGCCGCTGGGCCTCGAGCACCCGGCCGATGCCTCCGGCGCCGACGAGCCCCAGGACGATCGATGCCCTGATGTTGAGTTCGAACACGTAGAGGGCGTACGCCACGTACTCGGGAAGCACCGTGGGAAGCACGCCGGTGCGGATCGCCGGAAGGTGCCGGGAGCCCGTGGCTCGGGCGGCCTCGAGCGGACGCGGGTCGGCGTTGTCGACCGTTTCGCTGAACAACTTCACCATCACGGCGAGCGAGAAGACGCTCAGGGCCCAGGTGCCGGCGAAGGCTCCGATTCCGACAGCGGTTACGAGCAACTTGGCCCAGAACAGGTCGGGGACGGCCCGCACCACGTTCATCACGGACCGGCTCACCAGGTAGGTGGGCCGGTTGGGTGCGGTAAGGCGCGACATGGCGAACGAGATCGGCAGGGCCAGGCCGCAACCGACGATGGTCGCGAGGATGGCGATCTGGAATGTCTCGACGAGTGGGTCGAGCACGTTGGAACGGTCGAGGACCCAGTCCCACGGGACCGGCCAGAACTTCTCCCAGAGCGGGTTGTTCCACGCTTCCCAGAAGGTCGAAACGGCGAATTCGACTTCTCTGGCGGCGAAGCCGGTGAACGCGAGGAGCCCGGCGGTGATGCCGAACGTGCGCAGGCGGGGCCGGGGGCGAACCGGCCGGGCCGTTCCGCCTTCACTCACGTCAGGTCGTCCTCGGTGCCCACCAGGTCGTCGTCGCTGATCGCCCGGCCGTAGATCTCCATGAAGGTGTCGTCGTCGACGTCGGCGATATCGCCGTCGAAGACCAACTCGCCGTCGCGGAGTCCGACCAGGCGGCTGCCGAACTCTTGGGCCAGGTCCAGGTAGTGCAGGTTGACGATCGTGGTGATCCCGAGGTCCCGGTTGATGCGCTGGAGGTCGCCCATCACCTGTCGGCTGGTGACCGGGTCGAGCGAGGCAACCGGTTCGTCTGCCAGCATCACAGACGGTTCCTGGACCAGCGCCCGGGCGATGCCGACCCGCTGCTGCTGACCGCCCGAGAGGTTCGAGGCCCTGACGTAGGCCTTCTCGACGATGCCGACCCGTTCGAGGGCCTGCATAGCCCGCTCCCGGTCGTCAGCCGGCCAGAGCCCGAGGGTGGAACGCCAGACGGGAACGGTGCCGAGTCGGCCCATGAGGACGTTGTTCAGCACCGAGGTGCGGTTCACCAGATTGAAGGTCTGGAAGATCATCCCGATCTGTGATCGGAGAGCACGCAGTTCAGCGGCCGAGGCGCCGACGACCTCGGCGTCGTCGACGGTGATGGAACCACCGGTGGCAGGAACCAGACCGTTGAGGGCACGTAGCAGGGTGGACTTGCCGGCGCCGGACAACCCGACGATGACGATGAACTCACCGTCCTCGATCGTCAGGTCCAGCCCGCGCAGGGCCTGCACGCCGCCCCGGTAGGTGACCGAGACATCTTCGAACCGGATCATCCGGGCAGGGTAGTTGTCGGAGCCGGGGATCAAGCGGGGCAGACGCCACGATGCCGGCGCCCCCGGAGGGACGCCGGCATCGTGGAACGAGGTCTGGTCAGCCCGGGGGCTCTGTGATGCCGAGCGCCTGTGCGGCCGCCCGGACGATGTCGAACTCCGAATCCTCGGCCCCACGGATGCTCGTCCAGCCGTAGATCTCGTCGAACATCGCCTCGCCCTCTTCGGTTGCGAGATAGGCGTCGATGGAGTCGTAGATGGCGGTCTTGAGGTCGCCCGGGATTTCCGAGCGAACCGCCACGATGTCGTTGGGGATCTCGCCGGTGATGTTGAACACGATCACCTTGTCGCCCACGTCCAGGTTCGTCTCGCGGATCGAGCGGCGGGCATCGTCGTAGGAGAGGCCGATATCGGCATCGCCGTTGTAGACGGCTATGACCGCAGCATCGTGGCTACCGGTGTAGACGACGTCAATGTCAGCATCGGGGTCGATGCCGGCATCGATGAGCTGGAGCTTGGGGAACAGCGAACCAGACGTGGAACTCTCGGACGTGAAGGCCACGGTCTTGCCGGCCACGTTGCTCAGGTCGGCCTGACAGGACATGCCTGGGGACACGTCTCCCTCGTCCACGGTCTCACCGAGGGCCTTGCCGTCGTCACCGAAGTAGACGCCGACCTGGAGGGCCACGGCGTCGAGAGCACCGACCTGGACCACGCCGTCGGGCGAGTTCTCAAGTGCGGTGCCCGGCTCGGGGGCCGAGTCGCAGATGCTGGCGTCGTTGGTGAACCACTGACCGTGGTAGGTCGCGGCGCCGTAACGGACGGACATGATCAGCGGTTCGATGCCGCCGAACTGGTCCTTGGCCAGCGTGTAGCCGAACGGTCCGAAGGCGCCGAGGTCGGCCTGTCCGGTACCCATGGCGGTGACGAGGCCGGTGTAGTCGGTCGTGACGAACCCTTCGACCTCGATGCCGAGCGCCTCCTCGAGAACCTCCATGAACGGCTGGATGTCGTCCTGGAGTTGCTCCTGTTCCTGACTCGGGACGAAGCCGAACGTGATCTTGTCGGGCCACGATTCCGATGACGGTTCCGATGACGGTCCCGCGGTCGTCAACTCGCCCGAGGAGAGCATGGCCACGATCTCGTCTGCTGCGCTACGTACGTCGGCAGACAGCCCGTAGGCGTCGTTGTACTCCATCACGAGGCCACCATTGGCGAGGTTCAGAGCGAAGACCTCACCACCGAGAGTTCCATCCGCGATGCTGTCGAGGATCTGGTTGAGTGCGATCTCCCAGTGGTACACCTGAGAGGCGACCACGATCTCTTCGCCCAGAGCGGTCTGGTTGGCCTGTGTGCCGAACCAGCTGACACCAGCGTCGCGGGCCACACCGGTTGCGCCAACCACCATCTGTGCCGTGCCGGTGAGCACGTCTGCGCCGTTGCTGATGTGCGCCTGCGCTGCCTCGGCGGCCAACGCCACGTCGCTGAACGACTCGATGTAGTTGACGTTCACCTCGATGCCCGGATCCTGGTGTGCCACACCGGCGACGAATCCGTCGACGTAGAGCTTCGCGTCGCCGACCGGGACCGGTCCGACCACGCCGATCACGCCGGACTCGGTCAATTGCGCAGCGGTCGTGCCATTTACGAATCCACCCTCGTCAGCTTGCGTCATGTACGCGAACACGTTGTCGAGCCCGAAGGTGTCTATCGTCGTCCCCCAGGCGAACGACACGTCCGGATACTCGGGTGCGATCTCCTGGAGTGGCCCCCCGTACTGGGAGCCATGGGCGATCACCAGGTCGTAGCCGTCCTCCGCATACCCGCGTACTGCAGCGGCAGCATCCTCGACGATGAACGTCCCATCGGTGACGTGGACCTCGATCGAACGGTTCTCTCCGACGGTCGCGATCGCGTCAACCATGCTCTGCGTGAAGGCCAGGTCGTTGCTCGCACTCGGTGCCACCAATGCAATCCGAATGGGCGCCGCCTCGGCCGGCGGTTCGG
>DCXR01000072.1 GCA_002329075.1 Candidatus Neomicrothrix sp. UBA2131 | reverse complement strand
CCCGGCGACCACCGAAGCCCCGGCTTCCGACGTGTGCACCGAGGGCTGGAAGCGCGACCTGTTCCCCGATGGTCACGGTGGCTCGCGCAACCCGCCCGCGGGGGTCACCTTCGTCACCATGCCAGGCTTCGACCGGATTCAGTTCGCCACCACCGGCTTCCAGATCCATATGGTGAGCGAGTTGGGCTCCGACCCGGTCGACCTCTACGGCGTCGAGGTGGGCGGCACATCGGTCTACCTGGTGGCGTTGGGCGGCTGGACCGGCACCTACACGGGGCCCGAGCGCATCCCAGCCACCGATACCGGCGCCGTGGTTGAGGTCGTTCACATTGAAGCCGCTAGTCCCGAAGAGTTGGCGTACCTGGTGGGCATGGATAACCCGTCGATGGTGCGGGTGGCGCGAGGTGACGCTCCGACCACCCTTTGGCTGGACGTCTGCAACTAGGAGAGGTCCAAGACACACCGCAGGAAGGGCGATGCCGACCGGGCCCGCGGGGCCTGGGTGGACCCTGACCGGGGGCGCAGGAACTTCTCCGAGTACGCCAAGGCCTGGTATCCAACTTCTGCAATCTTCCTATCCAGACAGGGATTTCAGGTGGTCGGGCTACCGAGACTTGAACTCCCGACCTTCGGTCCCCCAGATCGCTTGACCCCGAACCCGTGACCTGCGCAAACGTCCTGAAACGTGTTGTGGCCTGCGGTTCGGGTTGATCACCGGTTCGACGTCGCTCATGCTGTCATCCCGGAGAGACCCAGGAATCCTCGGGCCAACTCGATCTCACCCATGTGGCGCAGACCGTGCTGGTAGTGCCAGCACTCGAACGCATCGAGCACCGTGATGCCTGCGTCACCCGCGCAGCGGGCGCTGTACGTGGTGGCCACCTCCGGCGGGTACGGCTTCGCGATCACGACCCGGAGGAGGCCATTCGGATCCATCGACTCGAGATGCGCCTGGGTACGGGAAAACACCTCCCGCTGGTAGTCCTTGAAACCCTCGTAGTCACCGATGCGCTGCTTGGCCATCTCGTCGACAGGTTGGCCCTTGCCGTGCGCCGAGATCGCCGGTTGCACCCGCGCTTCCCACTCGTCGTCCCAGATCGGCATCTCACCGGTGATCAGCATGAAGCTGCCGTCGTGGATGTTGACGTAGTGGAACAGCGAGAAGGCGATCGGGAGGCGGCCCGGCTGATCGACATGGTTGACCTGCTCGAGGCTCATGGTGTCGACCGCGTCGTAGTACAGCGAGAACATCGTCCGCATGCGCCGTACCAGAGAATCCTGCACGAGGTTGAGCACCTGAGTGTCGTCCATGCTCATTGGCGCGACCATTCGCTCTAGGCCATCGCCTCGTCGCTGTTTGGGTCGCGTCCCCCGGGGAGTTGCCCGCTGTCGCTGAGCAGGGCCATGAGTTCGCGCGCGACCATCGGCGCGGCGTTCTGGTTCTGGCCGGTGACGAGGTTGTCGTCGACCACCCAGTGGTTGGCGAGCGGGTCGCGGCGCTTCGTCTGGCTCTCGAAGAGGGCCCCCTTCGCCCGCAGCTCCGTCTCCGGGTGATGCGGTGTCGCGGTGATGCCCAGCTCTCTCACCTGCTTGTCGGTCACGCCTGACACCCGGCGGCCCTCGACCAGCGGCCGTCCGTCGGGCGCCGTTGCGTTGATCAGGCCGAGCGGCCCGTGGCACACCCCACCGATCAGCTTGCCCGCAGCGTTCGCCTCGGTGATCTTGGCGGCGAGTTCGTCGGAGAACCCGAAGTCGAACGCCGCCCCCCACCCACCGGCGAGGAACACGATGTCGTAGTCGGCCATGTCGAGCTCACCGACCGCGAGGGAGTCCGTGACCTTCGCCTTGAAGTCGTCGTCCGCGAGGAAACGGTCGTCGTCGACGGTCCGGGTGACCGGCTTGATCGACTGCGGGTCGACGGGGATCACGCCGCCGGCCGGGCTGGCGACGTCGACGTCCATGCCCGCGTCGAGGAATGCGTAGTACGGCACCGTCATCTCGCTGGCGAAGACCCCGGTGGGCTTGCCCACGTCGAGTTGGCCGGCGTTCGTGGCGACGATCAACGCACGTCGACCGGGTAGGCGGAACTCGGTCGCATCGGGATCGTCGGGGTGCAGTCCGACCTTCTTCAGGACCTTGCGGAGCAGGCGGGCGGGCGGTGGCACGGTCTTGGTCACAGGACCTCCTGATGGTTGCCGGGTGGCGTACGGCCACGGTTCGTTGCGTGTCGGGACGGCGCGCTCACGCTCCGCGGCGAGCGTCGCGCTGAGGTGGTCGAACACCGCGGCCGCAGCGGGGTCGTTCCACCGGTTATCGGCCTCGATCGGATCGGTGTCGAGGTCGTAGAGCTCCCACTGGTCGGGGATCACGGCCGTCCGGTACTCGGGCCCAGCGGGACCGGTGGCCGCGAGATGACGCTGACCCGGCTCGGTCCAGGTGGCCGGATCGTCGAAGCTGCGCACGAGCTTCCAGAGATGACCGGCACCACCGGCGACGTCGTCGCCGACGCGGGCGACGAGACCCTCGAAGTTGGCCGCCACGTGAGCGGGCACCTGGATCCGCAACGGTGCCGGCTGCTTCTCGACGCGGCCGAGTCGGCGGGCGAGCCCAGACGCGCCAGAGTCCCCCTCGGGCATGTTGTCGCGGGTGAGCAGATAGACCCGGCGATCGTCGCCGGCGACCGCCGGGTCCTCGACGACGGGCATGAGGTCGGTGCCGGGAAGGTTGTGCACCTCGGAGAAGTCCGACCGCAACATCGCGGCCGCTATCGCCTCGTCGATGCCCGCAGCGGCCAGCAGCGTCGGGACGATGTCGACGTGCGAGGTCGGAGCCGCGTCGACGCTCGCCCCCGACGTCGCACGCTGACCGATCCGTGCGATCGCGAACGGTACGCGCGTCGCCTCGTCGTACAGGTTGAACCACTTCTGGTGCAGACCGCCGTGGGCGCCGAGCAGCTCGCCGTGGTCGGACGTGCGCACGATCACCGCCTCGTCGGACCCGCCGTCGGTGACGGCGCGACGCACACGGTCGATCGGACCGTCGACCTCGGCGTGCAGCCGGTAGTACAGGTCGCGGTACCGCTGTGCGTTGCGCTGATAGACACGCGTGACGGCCGGCGCCGGGCCGTACGTGCTGGGATAGGACTCGCGGTAGGCGATCTGCGCAGCGGGCTTGGTGGCGAGGTCCTCGTCGTGGGTCGGCGCGGGTGCAACGTGTGGCGGATCGAGCGGCGACACCTCCAGCGGATCGAGCCGCGCCCACCCGGGGAACAGCACGATGTCGTGCGGGTTGACGAAGCTCACCACGAGCAGGAACGGGCGTTGGGCGTCGGCGTCGCCAGCACGCCGACGGGCGTAGCGGTCGTCGAGCCACGCGACGACACGGTCGGCGATGAGCGGGTCGCGGCGCAGGCCCGAGTCGGCGAGTCGACCGCCATGCGGTTCAGGTCCGACCCAGCCGGAGAACCCGAACTCATCGAGCGGGTCGGCGTCGAGGTAGCGCTGGACTCCGTCGGTGAGCACATTGCCGTCGTCGTCGTTGGTGTCGATGCGCTCCCCCCACTCGTCGTGCAGGTCGGCGTGGGTGATGTGCCACTTGCCGTCGTAGTGCGTGTCGTACCCGCCCACCCGGAACCAGTGCCCGAGCGTCGGCACCTCGCCGGGGCGGAGCCACCGCATCCGCGAGTCGTCGGCCATCTTGCCGAGCCCGTTGGTCTGGGTGACGCCGTGCACGTCGGGGTACTGGCCGGTGAAGATCGTCGGGCGACTCGGCACGCACGCGAGCGAGCCCGTGTAGTGCCGCCTGAAGCTGACTGCGTGTTCGTCGAACCACCGAGCGCTGGCGAGCGTGTCGCGTCGCCACGCCGTGAGTTCGTCGGATTCGTACGGCGGTGCCGCCCGCTCCTGATCAGTCATGATGACGACCACGTCGGGCCGCGACTCGGTGCTCATCGCTCGTCTCCTGCGGATCGGCCGGGCCCGCCCTCGGCGAGCTCACATCGTTCGGTGAGTCCGGCGACCATCTGCTCGGACGCTGCGGCGAGGCGCCGGCCGACCACCCGGGCGATCACCTGCTGCGGTGGTCGCGGGCCGCAGTCGATCTCGGAGGTGAGCGTCACCGTCGTCGAGTCGCCCGACCCGGCCAGACGCCAGGTGTTCGTCGCGGACCGGACGATGGGAGGCAGCCCGATGATCCGGTACGACAGCGATGCGGAGGGCTCCCAGGTCTCGACCGCCTCGCGCAGCGTCGTCCGACCGGTCTGGATGCGGCGCACCGCGCCGACGCCGTCGGCGCGCTCGGTCAGGAGACACGAATGATCGACGTTCGGTGCCCACGACGCAATCGCGCCGTAGTCGGCGAGCACATCCCACACCCGGTCGGGTGGTGCATCGATCACACCGGTGCGTTCTTCGGTCGTCATAGGAGAACCTCGACTGCGGCGATCGCGTCAGCCGTTCGCGACGGCGTCGACGACGATCTGGGCGAGCTGATCCGGTGCGTCTTCCTGGAAGAAGTGATGGGCGTTCTCCACGGTGACCTTCGGTCGGTCCTGGGCACCCGGCACCAGCTTGCGGAACGCTGCGTCACCGCCGGCGGTGACGGGGTCGCTGTCGCTGAAGCAGCAGATCAGCGGCTTGTCCCACTGCTGGAACACCTTCCACGCCTCGCGGTTGGCATCGGCGGCCGGGTCGTCCGGCGAGGTTGGCACAAGCGACGGGAAGATACGCGCGCCGGCCTTGTAGGAGTCGTCGGGGAACGGCGCGTCGTACGCGGCGACCTCTGCTTCGGTCAGCTCGGTGATCGTCGCGCTCTGGATGAGGAAGCCGATGTCGAACACGTCGGTGGTCTGGCTGAACTTCTGCCACGCCATGAACGCATCGCTCGGCCGCCGGTCACCCGTCGGGAGCCCGGTGTTGCCGATGACGACGCGTGCGAACCGGTCGGGGTTATCCGCGATGAGGCGCAGCCCGACGAGCCCACCCCAGTCCTGTCCGAAGAACGTGGCGTCACGCAGATCGAGGTGGTCGATGATCGCCGCCTGCATCCACGCGACGTGTCGCGCGTAGGTGTAGTCCGACTTCTCGGTCGGCTTGTCCGACTTGCCGAACCCGATTAGGTCGGGCGCGATGACCCGGAGACCGGCAGCGACCATCGGCGGGATCATCTTGCGGTACAGGTAGCTCCAACTCGGCTCGCCGTGCATCGCGAGGACGACCGGTCCGCCGGCAGGACCTTCGTCGAGGTAGTGGACGCGCAGCGTGCCGCCCTCGGTGTCGTCGATGTCGACGTAGTTCGGTGCAAATGGGTAGCCGTCGAGGTCGGCGAATCGTTCGTCGGGGGTGCGGAGTGACTGCATGGCGGGTTCCTGTTCAGTTCGGGACGGAGAGTCCGGTGGTCTCGATGTTGAGTTGGCCGGCGAGTCCGGCGTTGCGGTGGACGGCGATCTCGGCGTACGCGGGCGAGGTGGCCATCGCGAGGAGGGCACCGCGGTTGGGGTACTCGACCACGGCGACCTGGTCCCACATGTCGTCGGCCTGGCCGAGCATCAGCCAACTCACGGCGCCGGAGAACACGAGCCGGCCGCCGTGCTCGGCGACCAGCGGCACCACCCCGGAGCCGTACAAGCCGTAGGCCTCGGCGCCGGTGAGGTCGGTTTCTCGACCGTCCTCGTACTCGGCGCGCTCTTTGAACTTCAACAGGTTGACCATGTAGATCGACCCGTCCGGACCCGGCTCGCCGAGCTGGGCGAGCTGGTCGGGGTCGCTCGGCGACACCTCGTTGGTGATGTGCATCTGATGCATCAAGTCGCTCCGTTCTGATCGTTCGAATCCGATGGGTCACTCAAGTTGTCGTGGCCACCTCGGTCGCGCCTCACTGGCGGCTCATCTCTGCGGCTGCGGGCCACCCAGGGACTCATCCATTGAGCACGCGAAAGCCGGGTGCAGGCTCGCAAGCGAGCACGACCGTGGCCTCGAGGCCGCTCTCGCGATCTTCGTGCGCGTCGTTGTACTCGGGGGTGGACACCATCTCGATGAACTTCTCCCGTGAGGGATACATGACGAGCACGGCGGCATCCCAGCGGTCCGCCTCGGGGTCGCCGACGAACACATGGTGGGGAAGTCCGCTCCACACAATCGTGCCGCCTTGCGCCTCGATCATCTTGGTGACCTGGTCGCCGTAGCGGCCGTATGCCGCGGCGCCGGACTCCTTCTCGCTTGCGCCGGTTCGGGCGAACCGCAACAGGTTGAGCATGACGACCTCGCCGTCGAGATCGGACTTCGCATACTCGGCGAACTGTTCGGTGTTCGGGGTGATGGCCACCTGGACTTCCCGAACGATCTCGACAAGGCGGAAGGCCTCGCGTCCAGTGCGACTCCTCAGGCGTTGCACCGCGGCGAGGACCTCCTGTCGGCAGGTCATCTCATGACGCCTCCGCGTGGTCGATGACGGCGCCCGGGTGCCGCAGGCACCGACACGCTCGAAGCACTAGCCACGACACAAAGGTAGGTCAAGATCCAGTTACAGGACAGCCAGAAGTGCCTCCAGGCTCATTTCAGGTGGTCGGGCTGGGGAGATTTGA
>DCXR01000036.1:4460-6030 GCA_002329075.1 Candidatus Neomicrothrix sp. UBA2131 | reverse complement strand
TCCTGTCAGGGGCGCCAGCAAGCATGGTAGGAACACCGAGGTCGAGGACCAGTCGGCCCGCGGCCCGGTCGGGCACGGTGCAGGCTGCGTCCACCACCTCGAGGCCGATCCCGTCACCGCCCATGACCACGATCCTCGCCATGCCCACGCTCCCTGTGTCCGAACCCGGAAGCCGTCGAAGGACGGCGACCAGCGGCCGGACCCGGTCCGGGTCGCCAGGAGGGGCGAGGGCTAGGGTCCCGATCGATGGCCGACGCATCCACGACCGCCTCACCTGCCACAGGCCCACCGGCTGCGGGAACCAGGAAGGCCTGGCCGCACCAGTGGAAGGAACTGTACGAAGAGGTCATCGACGCGGCTCTGTGCACAGGCTGCGCCGGCTGCGTGATCGCCTGCCCCCACGACGTGATCGGCTACCGGCACGAGCCAGGCGCCTACAAGCCGTTCCACCTCGAGGAAGAGCTCGGACACGACGACTGCGGCCACGGCGTCAAGGGCTGCACCTCCTGCACCCGGGCCTGTCCCCGGTTCCGCAACTGGGAGACCGAGGCCGACCGGCACCTGTTCGCCCGCGAGCGTCGACCCGACGAGGTGTCCGGCATCTACCGCGACATCCTCCTCACCAGGGCCGGCGACAAGGCCGTCCATGAACTCGGCCAGGACGGCGGGCTGGTCTCGGCGATCCTCATCTGGTGCCTCGACAACCGGGTCATCGACGGCGCACTCGTCTCCCACCTCGAGGGCGACGGCGGTTGGAAGGCGATCCCCGCCCTTGCCACCGACCGCGGGTCCGTGCTGGCGGCAGCCGGAAGCCGCTACACGTACTCGGCCAACACGCTGGCCCTCACGGAGGCCCGCGAGCAGGGGCTGCAGTCCCTGGCGCTGGTCGGCATGAGCTGCCAGACGTCGATCGGACCCGTCATGTGGCACCGCAAGGTCGGCAAGGCCGGCAGGCCCATCAAGCTCAACATCGGCCTGCTCTGCTCCAAGTCGTTCGACGATTCGATCTTCGAGGAGCTTTTCGAAGCCAAGTACCGCCTCCGCAAGGACAAGATCGCCAAGATGAACATCAAGGGCGTCTTCCAGATCTGGATGGACAACGGCGACTACCACGAGGTGCCACTCAAGGAATGCCACGCCTGGACCCGGGAGGGCTGCAACCACTGTCCCGACTTCGCCGCCGAGCACGCCGACATCTCGACGGGCGGCATCGGCGAGGACAACGACTGGACCCTCACGATCGTGCGCACCGAACTGGGACGCCACATCATCTCGACCATGGTCGACGAGGGCGTGATCGAGGCCCGACCCGGCGACAGCGACCCCGGCGCCATCGCCCTCATGCACAAGCTGGCAGCCAAGAGCCGTTCCCGCTGGCCCGAGTGGGCCAACCCGTCGGCCCGGGTGGGGCTCCCGGTGACCGCGGCCCCCTGACGCCGAACTAGGCGGGCGCCACCTCGAACGGCGGTCGCACGTTGGCCCACGGCGGGTCGTCGAGGCGTTGCGCCAGCAGGCGCTTCATGGCCGGCACCAGGGGCTCTCCCAGTCCGGCCCGCCACTCACGTGCCAC
>DCXR01000036.1:0-4076 GCA_002329075.1 Candidatus Neomicrothrix sp. UBA2131 | reverse complement strand
GCGATGGCCGACGCATTGACGTTGGCGGTGGCCGAGATGCAGCCCGGACCCCCCGCTGTCAGGCCGTCGAGCAGCCACCCCTCGGAACCCGGCCACACCGCCAAACCGTCGATGCCGAAGAAGGCCGCCGTGTTGTCCCAGTCGCCGGACGAGTCCTTGATGCCGACGACCGTGTCGGGATGGGCCTCGTGGAGGCGTCGGGCGACGTCGACCGGCCAGCCCACGCCGGCCACCTGGGGGATGTGGTACAGCACGATTCGGAGGCGGTCGTCGTCGACACCGGCGATCACGGCCTCGAGGTGGTCGACGAGCCCCTGGTCGGACGGGTCCTTCAGGTAGAAGGGGGGCAGCACCAGGGTGGCGGCGCAACCCGCCCCGACGGCGTGGCGGGTGAGGTGGACCGTGTCGGGGACGTTGGTGAGTCCCGTGCCGGGCATCAGCAGCGACGGATCGACGCCACCGTCCAGCAGCGCCTCGAGGGCGGCCGTGCGCTCGTCGATGCCGACGGACAGGGCCTCTCCGGTGGTACCGAAGGGCACCAGCGCCACGCACCCCCCGTCGAGCAGTCTCCGGGCGTGTTCGACGTAGCGGCCGTGCGAAACCGGACCTTCGTCCTCGAACGGGGTGAGGATCGGCGCCGTGAGCCCCCGTGGGAACGTCGGGAAGGCGCTCATGTCCCCGCCAGTCGGCTCAGGTGGCGCAGGCGTCGACGGCGTCGGTGAACCAGGGGAACATGTCACGCAGGCCGCTCTCGGTGACAGCGTCGCTGTTGTCCTTGACGTTCTTGCTGAGCTGCTCGAAGTCCGCATAGGTGGCGCTTCCCTGCACCTCGGCGAGTATGCACTCGCACAGCGACATGGCCCTCGATTCACTCAGGTCGTCGTTGGCCTCGATGCAGGCATCGATGAAGTTGCGCTCTGCCAGGCCCCTGCCGGTCTCGTCGACCTGCTCGTTCCAGCCCTCCGGGACACCTGAACTGGCGCAGCCGACCAGGAGCAGTGCTGCCAGGGCGACGGGAAGCAGGCGGTTCACGGCGGTGAGGCTACCGGTCGCGGCTCACGCACCGGCGAGCACCCTGGCCCGATCGAGTACCGCGTCGAACATCTGCTCGGTGAGACGCCCGGTGAAGGTGTTCTGCTGCGAAACGTGGAACGAGCAGAGAAGGGTCCGCCCGTCCGACAACGCCGCTTCGACCCCATGGCCGAACTTCGGTCGTGGCGACAGGCCGAACTCGGCAGCTGCGGCCACATAGCCGATCTGTCCGAGCACCACTATGACCTTCACGTCGGCCAGTGCACCGACCTCGCGCACGAAGAATGGTCGACACGCCGAACGCTCCTCCCCCGTCGGCTTGTTGGCCGGCGGTGCGCACTTGACCGGTGCCGTGATGAACACGTCGGTGAGCTCGAGGCCGTCGTCCACACGGTCGGACCCGGGCTGGTTGGCGAGGCCGGCGCGGTACAGCGCCGCGAAGAGGAAGTCGCCGGACCGATCGCCGGTGAACACCCGGCCGGTCCGGTTGGCGCCATGGGCCGCCGGTGCCAGCCCGACGATCAGGATGCGGGCTCCGGGGTCGCCGAAGCCGGGTACGGGACGCCCCCAGTAGTCCTGATCCCGGTAGGCCGCCCGCTTCTCGACCGCCACCTGCTCCCGCCAGGCGACCAGGCGAGGACACGCCCGGCATTCGGTCACATCGTCGCCCAGCTCGGCCAGGGCTCGGAGTCGGTCCACAACTGCAATGTAGGTTGGACCGCCATGCCATCGACGCTCGTGCTCTACGTCCGCCACGGCCGGACCCCGACCACGGGTACCCGCCTGCCTGGCCGGGCCCCCGGCCTGCACCTCGCCGAAGAGGGCGTCGAGCAGGCGACGACGGTCGCCGGACACCTCGCCGATGGCGCCTCCCGGTTCCCGGGAGGGGGCGTGGCCGCCGTTTACGCCTCGCCGATGGAACGGGCGAGAGAGACCGCGGCACCGATCGCCCGGGCACTCGGCCTACGGGTGCGCACCGCACGCGGCCTGAACGAATGCGACTTCGGCAGGTGGACCGGCCGCCGCCTCAAGGACCTCTACAAGTTGAAGGCCTGGCGGACCGTGCAGCGCCAGCCATCCCAGTTCCGGTTCCCCGGCGGCGAGTCGTTCGCCGGGATGCAGGCACGCATGACCGGCCAGGTCGCCGACCTGGTCGCCGCCCACCCCGACGGCACGATCGTGTGCGTCTCGCACGCCGACACCATCAAGGCGGCGCTGGCGGCATCGCTCGGCACCCCCCTCGACCTGTTCCAACGACTCACCATCGGCGCCTGTTCGATCAGCGCCGTGCTCCACACCGACAACCATCCCATCGTGCTGGCGGTCAACACCCACGGGCCGCTCACCGGCCTGGCCCCCTCGTGAACAAGACCCGGGGCACCCGATGACCGACCCCGACGACCTCATCGAACTCGACCTCGAGGCCTGCACGGCGGCACGCATTGACCTCGCCCTGGCCGACCCGGAACTCCTGAGCCGCATCGCCGAGGGAGGAGCGTTCGGCGGCGACTACTCCCGGTCCGCCGCCACGGCGATGTTCAAGCGGGACCACCTGCAGGCCGTCGAGGACCTCAGGGCCAGGACCCGGGTCGTCGAGGTCGCCCCCAGGTCGTGGCTGGTGCGCCTCCCGATCGTCAACTCCGCTGTCTTCGAGACCGACGATGGGCTCGTGGTCTGCGACACCGCCATGGCACCCGGGGGTCCGGCGCTGCTCGAGGCGATCCGGTCGGTGTCCGATGCCCCGATCCACACGATCGTCTACAGCCACGGCCACGTCGACCACGCCTACGGCACCTGGGCCCTCATGGAGGACGAGGCCACCATCGTCGCCGGAGGCCCCCGGATCGTCGCCCACGAGGGCGTCGCCCGGAGGTTCGAGTACTACACGCGCCTGCGCGGGATGGTTGCGAGGTACATGAACCAGCCACCCGCCCACCTCCCGGCCGGTCGGGACGACTTCGTGTGGCCGACGGTCGAGTTCGAGGACCGCATCGAACTCGAGGTCGGAGGGGAACCGGTCCACGTCGTCCACCACCCGGCGGAGACCGACGACCAGACGTACACCTGGCTCCCCGACCGCCGGGCCCTCTACAGCGCCGACTACTACCAGGGCTTCCTCCCGAACCTCGGCAACGGCAAGCGGGTCCAGCGCGGCACGGACGAGTGGGTCGCGGCACTACGCGAGATGGCGGGCCTCGGGCCGCTCCTCCTGTTCCCCGGCCACGGCGGCGAGATCACCGACCCGGACCTCATCAGGTCGGAGTTGGGCATCCACGCCGACGCCATCGAGCACATCATCGAGCACGTCGTCGACGGGCTGAACCGGCGCCTCCGCAAGGACCTCATCGTGGACACGCTCGACTGGCCCGAGCGCTTCGCCGGCCACGCCACGCTCAAGGTCCAGTACGTGACGCCGCAGGACATCGCCAAGATGGTCATCAAGCGCTGGACCGGCTGGTGGGACGACATCCCCTCGCACTGGTCACCCGCCCCGCTCGCCGACCAGGCGCAGACGATCGCCGACCTGGCCGGAGGCACCGGCGCGCTCGTGGCCGCCGCCCGGGACCGCCTCGAGGCGGACGTGGCCCAGGCCTGCCACCTCGCCGACTGGGCCTGGCTGGCCGACCCGCACGACCCGGCCGTCCAGCAGGTGGTGATCGACGCCTACCGGGCACGCATCCTGGACCCGGCGTCGAACACCCAGGAGATGCTGGTCTACCTCGACCAGATGGGTGCCGCCCGTGCCCTTCAGATGAAGGCAGAACCGACGCCGGACCCGGGATAGCGTCGCCTGCGATGGACCGGCCTGAGATCGACTGGGACGACACCGACGCCTTCACGACAGGCACCGTCGGGCCCCAGGGTCGCCGCGTCTTCTTCCTCCAGGCCCGCCGGGGCAACGAGGTCGTGTCGCTGAAGCTCGAGAAGCAGCAGGTGGCCGGCCTGGCCGAGTTCCTCGACGGCCTCCTCGACGACCTTCCCGAGGTTCCCGAGCCGCCGGCCGGCGCCGACGACACACCGGAGTTCCTCGAACCAGACGAACC
>DCXR01000033.1 GCA_002329075.1 Candidatus Neomicrothrix sp. UBA2131 | reverse complement strand
GCGGAGGATCGGAACTCCCCAGTCGCAGTTCGCTAGGGTTCGCGCCTATCGCCGCCCTGAAGATCGCCCTGGTCGCATCCGAGACCGCCCCCTTCGCGAAGACAGGTGGCCTCGCCGACGTCGTGGCCTCCCTCGCACGGGCCCTGCACCGTCAGGGCCACGAGGTGCGGGTGTTCCTGCCTCTCTACGAAAGCCTGCGCGGCGACGGCCACGACCTCACTCCGGTGGAGGAACTCCGGGACATCCGGATCGACTATCCCGACCGGTCCTTCACCTGTTGCGTGTCGAAGGCGGCGCTGCCGAACTCGGATCGCGAGGACGGGACGGTGCTCGATGTCGAGTTCATCGACTGCCCCGAACTCTTCGACCGCGGCGGCTATTACACGTCGGACCCCGATGAACACCTGCGTTGGTCCACCCTCTGCCGCGGCACGCTCGACGTGCTGGGCAGGTCCGGCTGGTCGGCCGACGTGGTGCACTGCAACGACTACCACACCGGGCTCATCCCGTTCTACCTGCGGACCACCCACCGCGACGTCGAGCCGCTGGCTGAGACCCGGACGCTCCTGTCGATCCACAACATGAGCTTCCAGGGAACCTTCGGCGCCGACATCATCGACGAACTGGGCCTCACCGACGTGCGGGGAATGTTCCACCAGGGGCACCTCGCCCAGGGCAGGGTGGGCTTTCTGGAGACCGGGATCCTCCACGCCTCGTGGCTGGCCACGGTGAGCGAGACCTATGCGACCGAGATCCAGGAAGCGGAATTCGGGATGGGCCTCGAGCCGCTCCTGAAGGCCCGTTCGGACCAACTTGTCGGGATAGCCAACGGGGTGGACGTCGACGAGTGGAGTCCCGACCGGGACGCCCTGATCCCCCATCGGTTCAGCGCCGCCGATCTCACCGGCAAGGCCGACTGCAGGAAGGCGCTGCTCGACAGGTTCGGAATCACCCAGGAACCCGGACCGGGATCGACAGACCCGATGGTGGTCGGCATCGTTTCGCGACTGACCGCCCAGAAGGGCTTCGAGCTCCTCCCCGACATCCTCCCGGCGTACCTGGAGCAGGGGCGGATACGCCTTGTCGTACTCGGAAGCGGCGAGGAACGCTACGAGCACTACTTCCAGTCTCTCCGCGATTCCTACCCGGGCAGCGTCGGGGTCTACCTGGGGTTCCACGAAGAGCTGGCCCACTGGATCGAGGCAGGTGCCGACCTGTTCCTCATGCCGTCCCGCTTCGAACCGTGCGGGCTGAACCAGATGCTGAGCCTCAGGTACGGGACCGTGCCGCTGGTGCGACACACCGGCGGGCTGGCCGACACCGTGGAACCATGGGATGTGGACACTTCTTCGGGAACCGGTTTCGTCTTCCACGACTTCACGGCGGATGCCCTGGGGGCGACCATCGACCGTGCCCTCGAGGTCTGGGACGATCGCCGATCGTGGGCGACCCTGATGCAGAACGGGATGGCCCGCGACTTCTCGTGGGAACGCCAGTCGGCGAGCTACGTCGACCTCTACCGGCAGATGGTGGCCTCCTGACATGCACGTGCTCTTCGTCCAGCCGGTCTTTCCCAGGAGCCAGGACGAGTGGGGTGAGGGGTGGGACCACGACTGGCCGGTCTGGCGCAAGATGCTGCCCCAGTTCCTGGACGAGATACTGCCGGACTGAACGAAGGGTCGACCGCTCGACCCACCATGCAACGAGTGCGCCGGTAGGAATCCGCCGCCGGGTAGGAGCCACACATTGGACAGCAACAGTCTGCGCGAGTCGCTGATGGCACTGGCGCGCAACCACCACTGGGCCTGGGCGGCACCCGTCAGGGAGGTCTTCGACACGCTCCCCGGTTCATCACCGCAGCGACACCCGGCACAGGTCGTCTCGTCACTCGACGAACCGCAACTGGACGCACTCTGCGCGGACGGGGCGTTCATCGACCGTGTGTGCCGCCACGTCGCCGAGTTGTCCGAGCTGCTGGCCGACCAGGCGCCGGCCCCGGACATCGCATACTTCTCCCCCGAGTTCGGTATCAGCGATCTCGTCCCGCAGTACTCAGGCGGTCTGGGAGTGCTGGCGGGCGACCACCTGAAGGCGGCGAGCGACCTTCGGCTGTCGCTGGGCGCCGTCGGCCTCTTCTACCACCACGGCTTCTTCCGCCAGGAGGTCGACAGGGGGGAGCAGACCGAACACTTCGAGACCTACGACGCACGCGACCTCGGATGCGTCGACACCGGCGTCGAGGTCACGATCCCGATCGCCGACCACGAGGTGGCGGCGCGGGTGTGGCGACTGGATGTCGGGCGCGTCCAACTGCTGCTCCTCGACACCGACCTCCCCGGGAACGACAGCGGTGACCGGGCGATCACCGACCGTCTCTACAGTGACGATCGTCGCCACCGGCTCCAACAGGAGATAGTCCTGGGCGTCGGTGGGGTCCGGGCGATCCGGCGCCTCGGCTGGGCTCCGGCCGTCCACCACCTCAACGAGGGCCATGCGGGCTCCCTGATCCTGGAGTTGCTCGACGACCGGATCCGGGAGGGCCACAGCCTGGCATCGGCACTCGACGCCATCCGGCCCGGCCTGGTCTTCACCACCCACACCCCGGTACCGGCGGGCATCGAGCGATTCGACGTCGAGTTGGCGGCCGAGCACCTGACCCCGTTCTCCCAGCGGTGGGGACTCGATGTCGGCGACCTCCTCGAACTCGGTGCCACACGCGATGACCGATCGTCGTTCAACCTGGCGTACTTCTGCCTGCGGGCTGCCGGTCGGGCCAACGGGGTGTCGAAGCTGCACGGCGAGGTGAGCCGCACGCTCTTCGCCGATGTGCCCGGTGGCACGGAGATCACGTCTGTGACCAACGGGGTGCACGCCCGCACCTGGGTCGCTCCCCGCCTCCAGGAGGTCCTCGACGGGAACCTCGGAACGGGGTGGGCCGACGGCGACGCCGATTCCTGGCAGCGGGTCGATCAGATCGACGACCGGACCGTCCGGGCGGTCCGGCGGTCCGGCGCCTGCGAACTGCAGGCCATGGTGGCGGATCGGACAGGCGCCGACATCGACCCCGATGCCCTCATCATCGGCTTCGCCCGCCGTTTCACGGCCTACAAGCGGGCGACGCTCCTGCTGAAGCATCCCGAACGGCTCGCCACCCTGTTGGCCGACGATGACCGTCCCGTGCAGTTCGTGTTCGCCGGGAAGGCCCACCCGGCCGACCCCGTTGGAAAGGCGCTCATCACGGACATCGTCGCCTTCGGCGCCGCCGCGGGCAACGGCCGGTTCCTCTTCGTGCCCGGTTACGACATGGCCGTGGCCCGGGCCATGTACGCCGGCTGCGACGTCTGGTTGAACACACCGGTGCGGTCCCGCGAGGCCTCGGGCACCAGCGGGGAGAAGTCCGCCCTCAACGGCGGGCTGAACTGTTCGGTCAGCGACGGGTGGTGGGACGAGATGGCCGATGGGCGCAACGGGTGGACCATTCCCGCAACCGACGGGGCCGACGGCGACGATGAGGCTGTGGTCCTCGCCCGGGATCACACCGAATCGGCGGCCACACTGGACCTGCTCGCCCATGACATCGTCCCGGAGTTCTTCGCCGACGGTGGTCCGTGGTCGGCGGCATGGATCGACCGCATCCGCCACGGCTGGCGCACCCTGGGGCCCCGGGTCACCGCCGGCCGCATGGTCTCGGACTATTCCGACCGGCTCTACAACCCGGCGATCGAGGACGGGAACCGTCTGTGACGGTTGCTGCCGGAAGGTCGACACCCCTGGGCGCCACCTTCGACGGCGGTGGTGTCAACTTCGCCGTCCATTCCGGGCCGGCCGACCGGATCGAACTGTGCCTCTTCCACCCCGACGGCGGCGAGACGCGTGAGACCCTGCCAGAGGTCACCTCCCTCGTGCACCACGGCTACGTTCACGGGCTCGAGCCGGGACAGGAGTACGGGTTCCGGGTGCACGGGGCGTGGGATCCGGCGGCGGGGGTCCTGTGCAACCCGGCCAAGCTGCTGATCGACCCGTACGCCAGGGCGGTGACCGGTCCGGTCAGGTGGGGTCCTGAGTTGTGCGGGCACCTGCCCGACGATTCCGGGGCGCCGGACCCCCGGGACAACGCGCGCCACGTGCCGAGGGCTGTGGTGATCGACCCGACGTTCGACTGGGGGGACGACAGGCCGCCCGACCATGCACTTCACGAGACGGTCATATACGAGACGCACGTCAGGGGGATGACCATCAGCCATCCCGACGTCCCCGACCACCTTCGCGGCACCTTCGCCGGGATGGTGTGCCCTCCCGTGCTGGAACACCTCGTCTCCCTGGGCGTCTCCGCCGTCGAACTGCTACCGGTCCACCAGTTCATGTCCGAGCATCCGGTGGTGGAGCGCGGCCTCACCAACTACTGGGGCTACAGCCCGCTCGCCTACCTCGCCCCCCACGGTGCCTACTCGTCGCTGGGCGACACCGGTGCACAGGTGGACGAGTTCAAGTCGATGGTCAGGGCATTCCACGGGGCCGGCATCGAGGTGATCCTGGATGTGGTCTACAACCACACCGCCGAGGGCAACCATCTGGGCCCGCTGCTGTCGCTGAAGGGCTTCGACAACGGGGCCTACTACCGTCTGGATCCCGAGGACCTCCGGCGCTACGTGGACGTCACGGGTACCGGCAACAGCGTGAACACGGCCCATCCCCGGTCGCTTCAACTGGTGATGGACAGCCTCCGCTACTGGATCCTGGAGATGCACGTCGACGGGTTCCGGTTCGACCTGGCAGCGGCACTGGGCCGGGGGCCTGACGGGTTCGATCCCCGGTCGTCGTTCTTCGAGACGATCCGGAGGGATCCCGTGGTCAGCCGGGTGAAGTTGATCGCCGAACCCTGGGACCTGGGCGAGGGCGGTTACCAGGTCGGCAACTTCCCACCCGGGTGGTCGGAATGGAACGGGCGATTCCGGGACGATGTCCGCGACTACTGGCGCGGCGGTGCCGACGGGACGCCGGCCGCCCTCGCCTCGCGGCTGACCGGTAGCCCGGACCTCTACTCGTCGTCCGGGCGCGACGCCTCGGCCGGCGTCAACTTCATCACCGCCCATGACGGTTTCACCCTGGCCGACCTGGTCTCGTACGACCACAAGCACAACGAGGCGAACGGTGAGGACAACGTCGACGGCGACGACCTCAACCGGTCATGGAACTCGGGTGCCGAGGGTCCTACCACCGACGCAGACGTCCTCGAGGTCCGCTCCACCCGTCGTCGGTCGATGCTGGCCACCCTCCTGCTCTCGCGGGGCGTACCGATGCTGCTCGGCGGCGACGAGATCGGCCGGACCCAGGGCGGCAACAACAACGGCTACGCCCAGGACAACGAGGTGTCATGGTTCGACTGGGGCAACGTGGACCATGGACTGCTGGCCTTCGTCCAGCGCCTCGCCCGGATCCGGTCCGAGTACCCGGTCTTCCGCCGCCAACGGCCCGAGGGCCTGCACATCCCCGGCCGGCATGCCCACGACATCTGCTGGTACTCACCGGACGGCAGCGAGATGACCGACGCAGGCTGGGCGTCCGGTGACTCCAGGCCGTTGGCCGTGCTCCTCGACGGGGAGGCGAACCCGTCACAGGGGCCGGACGGCGAGGTTGTCGTGGACGACAGCTTCCTCATGCTGTTCAACGCCCGGGCGGAGCCCACCACCTTCATGCTCCCGGAGGGCCCCGGATGGTCGGTCGAACTCGACACGTCGGGCGGCAGGGACCATGGTGTCGAAACTGCGGCAATCAGGCAGTGGGATGCCGCGCCCTGGGCGATGGTCCTCCTGCGTCGGCCCGGCGCTATCCGGAACTGACAACCGTCTGGCCCTTCGCCAGCACCACCACCCCTGCCTCCGACACCGTGTAGTGCTCGGCGTCGTGCTCGGCGTCGAAGCCGATCCGGACACCCGGAGGCACCACGACATTCTTGTCGAGGACGGCGTTGCGTACCTCGGCCCCGTCGCCGACCACCACGCCGTCGAGCAGGATCGAGTTCTCGACGACCGCACCGCCGAGAATCCGGACTCCCGGCGAGAGAACGGAGTCACGGACCTTCGAATTCGAGACCACCACCCCGTTGCTCAACAACGACCGCCGCACCGACGATGAACCTTGGGTGCCGTCACCGACCACCTTCGCCGGTGGCAGGGTCCGGCTCCGCGTGTAGATGGGCCAGGCGTCGTTGTACAGGTTGAACACCGGGAGGTCGCCGACGAGGTCCATGTGGGAGTCGAAGTACTGGTCGAGGGTGCCGACGTCCCGCCAGTAGTGGAGTCCCTCATCCTGGCCGGGGATCCTGTTCCTGGTGAAGTCGTACACCTGGGCGTCGCCCTTCTGCACCATCATCGGGATCAGGTCTCCACCGATGTCGTGCCGGGTGTCTTCCACCGCGGCGTTCTCGAAGAGGAGTTCCCGGAGCGTGTCGGCGTTGAAGAGGTAGTTGCCCATCGACGCCAGGACCTCTTCGGGGTTGTCGGGGAGGCCCACCACGTCCTCGGGTGCCGGCTTCTCGAGAAAGGTATCGATCCTGGACCCTTCCCCCGGGGTGATGATGCCGAACTGGTGCGACTCGCTGCGCTTCACCCGGATGCCGGCGATGGTGACACCCGCCCCGGAGTCGATGTGCTCGTCGAGCATCTGGCGGGGGTCGATTCGGTATATGTGGTCGGCTCCGAACACGAAGACGAAGTCGGGTCGTTCGTCGTCGAACAGGTTCAGGTTCTGGAACAGGGCGTCGGCCGAACCCAGGAACCAACGTGGCCCCCGGCGCATCTGGGCGGGAACCGACGTGACGTAGTTGCCGAGGAGCGTGCTGAGCCGCCAGGTCCGTGAGATGTGGACGTCGAGGCTGTGGCTCTTGTACTGGGTGAGCACCACGATCTTGCGGTAGCCGCCGTTGGCCAGGTTGGACAACGGGAAGTCGATGAGCCGGTAGTGCCCGCCGAAGGGAACCGCCGGCTTGGCCCGGTCGAGCGTGAGCGGCAACAGCCGCTTCCCCTCACCGCCGGCCAATACGACGCTGAGGACCCGGGGCTGTGCCGCAACCTCTGACATGTACCCAAGATTGTCCCATATGGTGACCGGATGGAAGAGGAACCTGCAGAAGGCGCCAGCCGCGCAGCCTGCGGCGGGCGAACTCGAGCAGTCCTGTGAGGGCCCACGACGACGTGACACGGCTTCTGGGAGCCCATGTCGACGGGGAAGGCTGCTCGTTCGGCGTCTGGGCTCCCTCCGCCGGGGCGGTGTCGGTCATCGGGGACTTCAACGACTGGACCGCCGGGGTGGACGGGTTGGCACCGTCCGATGCGGGGATCTGGAGCGGCCGGGTCGCCGGGGCGTGCATTGGCGAGCGGTACAAGTACTTCGTCACGACGGCGGACGGGTCGGGGCTCTTCAAGGCCGATCCGATGGCCTTCGCCGCCGAGGAACCACCACGTACCTCCTCGGTGATCGCGTCGCTCGACCACGACTGGCAGGACGGCGAGTGGATGGCGGACCGGGAGGCACGCAACAGCCGACACGCCCCGATTTCGATCTACGAGGTCCATCTGGGGTCCTGGTGCTACGAACCCGACGGCTACCGGGGGCTCGCCCCGCAGTTGGCCGACCATCTCGACCGGACCGGGTTCACCCACCTAGAACTGCTCCCTGTCATGGAACACCCCTTCTACGGGTCGTGGGGCTACCAGACGACGGGCTACTTCGCGCCGACGGCCCGGTACGGCCCACCTCAGGGCCTGATGTACCTGGTCGACTACCTCCACCAACGCGGTTTCGGGGTACTGCTGGACTGGGTGCCGGCGCACTTCCCCGTCGACGCCCACGGGCTGGCCCGGTTCGACGGCACGTGCCTGTACGAGCACGCCGACCCCCGGCTCGGGTTCCACCCGGACTGGAAGACCGCCATCTTCAACTACGACCGTCCCGAGGTCCGGAGCTTCCTGCTCTCGAGTGCCCTGCTCTGGCTGGACCGGTACCACGCCGACGGGCTCCGCGTGGACGGCGTGAGCTCGATGCTCTACCGCAACTATTCGAGGCCGGACGGCCAGTGGGTTCCCAACGAGTTCGGGGGCTTCGAGAACCTCGGTGCTGTCGGCTTCCTCCAGGAGTTGAACAGCCGCATCTCCCGGGACCACCCCGACGTCATGACCATCGCCGAGGAGTCGACCTCCTGGCCGGGCGTCACCCGATCCACCGACTCCGACGGGTTGGGCTTCAGCGCCAAGTGGGACATGGGCTGGATGAACGACACCCTGCGCTACCTCGGCCGGGACTTCGAACATCGACGGTGGCACCACGAAGAGCTCACGATCCGGTCGGTCTACGCCTTCGACGAGAACTTCGTCCTGGCGCTCTCCCATGACGAGGTGGTGCACGGCAAGGGTTCGCTCCTGAGCCGTCAACCCGGTGACATCCGGCAGCAACGCGCCGGCCTCAGGCTGCTGTTCGGCTACCAGTTCGGACTTCCGGGCAAGAAGCTGCTGTTCATGGGGTCGGAACTGGGACCCGTCGGGGAATGGGACCACGAGCAGGAGTTGCCGTGGGGGCTGCTCGACGACCCGGGAACCTCAGCGGTGCTGGCGTGGGTGGCCGAGCTGAACGACCTGTACAGGCGTGAGCCCGCGCTCCACCGCGTCGACGACTCGGCCGACGGGTTCTCCTTCGTTGCCGGGGACGACGACGAGAACTCGGTGGTCGCCTTCTTGCGGCACGCTCCGGACGAGCGGTCGGTGCTGGTCGTCTGCAACTTCAGGCCCGAACTGCACAGCGACTACCGGATCGGAGTTCCCGACGCCGGCAGATGGGTCGAGATCGCCAACAGCGACCGGGAGGAGTACGGGGGCGACGGCGTGGTGAACACGACGGTCGAGACCGATGACGAACCGTCTCACGGCCACGAGACGTCGCTCGCCATCACCGTGCCCCCGCTGGGCGTCTGCTTCCTCGCTCACGATGGGTGAACCGACCGGTTCCCCGCTCCGGGACCCCGCCAGGGCACTGGGGTCTGGTGGATGCTGAGAAGAGTGCCCGGGATCGGTTACGTCGTGCTCAACGGCGCATTCGCCGGTTCGTTCCCGGAAACGACTGGGGCCATATCCGCAGCAAGGTCCGCAGCATTATCCTCATCTCCGGGTCGCTAGCTCATCGGGTAGAGCAGGGGACTTTTAATCCTCAGGCGCCGGGTTCGAGACCCGGGCGACCCACCAGAGCCCAGATGTCCGGTCAGGTTGGAGGGCCGAGCACCGAGGCGTGGAAGGCCAGCATGTCGGCACGGAACAGGTCCGGCTGGTCGCCGACGCTGCCGATGTGGGCGCCCTTGCGACCCAGGCCGGCCTTGAGCGCTGCGAGGAACATGTCCAGATCGGTGGTCCCGGCATCGGGTCGGCCCGTCAGGGGATCGATCATCGACCCGTCGTCATCGACGTAGACGGTCGGAGCCGAGGGGGCGACGGCCGCCTCGGGCACCTCGTGGACGTCCTCCTGACGGTCGAAGCTGTGCGCAGCCCCGGCCACGACCCGCACCGTCACATCACCACCACCCAGGCGGATGGCCTGCACCTGGGCCTGAACCTGCTGCACCGACAGCCAGTCGTCCTGATCGCCGACGATGGCCCGGATACGGGTCGCACCCACTGTCGGATCGTTGAACTGGTGGCCACACCACGGGTAGACCGAGTACACCCCGGCAAAGCCGACCCCCTCACCGACAACAGGGTCGGCAAAGCGTCGCATGGCCGCCATCAACACGGCCGAACCCCCCCTGCTGTGGCCCTGGGCGCAGATCCGCACCGGGTCGACCGCGGGGTGCGCGGACAGGACGGTCAGGGCGGACAGTACGTCGAATGCGCTGGCGGCGAACGAGTACTGGGTCTGGTTGGCCACCGTCGATACGACGGCCCGTGGACCGAACGGGTCGAGCACGAACGCCGCATAGCCCACCGCCACCAGGGCCTCGGCGTGGGCCAGATGGCTGTCGGCAACCCCGAGGCTCCCCGGTATGACCATCACCAACGGCAGCGGCCCACCGGCCGAAGGCAGGAACAACTTGCCGTCCACGGCCACCGGTTCGCATCCGGTCGGATCGTTGACGGCCTGGTGGTAGTTGACGGGGGTGGCGCTGGGAACCTCGACGTTCTCACCGACCACACCGGCCAGGGTGATCGAACAGTCCCGGAACCGCGTCTCGTCGTCCATCGGCAAGAGCCTAGGCGGGAGGGAAGATTCGGCTCCCCGACCTCAGGTGCAGGGTTCCAGCCCAAGGTGACCCAGGGAGTTTCATCAGTCCCGGTGGCGCAGCAGGAAGTCGAGCACCGGGGGCAGCACCCGTTCGGGGCCCTCGACGAGGACCGAGTGCTTGAGGGCCGGGAGGACGACCAGTTCTGATTCCGGGAGGGCGTCGTCGATCACGGCGTTCAGTCGCGGGTTGCAGGCACCGTCGAACTCGCCGGTCAGCACCAGGCACGGGCACCCGACCTGCGGCAGCCAGGCCAGCATCTCGGTCGAGGCGTACACGTCGAACACGCTCAGGAACACGTCCTCGGGCGTTCCGAGCACCTGTTCGATGCGGTGCTCGATGACCTCGGGGTGAGCGGCGACGAACCCGTCCGTGTACCACCGGTCGACCAGCGTGGTGAGAACCGCCTCGACGCCCTGGTCCCGCATCGCCGCCACGACGCCCTTGACCCCGGCGCTGTCGCCGACGGTACGTCCGGCCGCCGTCGAAAGCAGCACGACCGACGACGTGCGGGCCGGGTGTGCCCGGGCGTAGGCAGGGCCGATCTGTCCGCCCAGGGAATGGCCCATGACGTGGATCCGTTCGTGGCCGAGCCGCACCCGTAGGGCCTCGAGGTCGTCGACGAGTTCGTCGAGCGAATACGGCACCGGCGGCACCGGACTGTCGCCGTGGCCCCGCAGGTCGTAGGCGACGCAGGTGAAGTGCTCCGACAGGGCCGGAAGGAGGGCGTCCCAGGTGGTGCGGCGGGAGCCGATGCCGTGCACCAGGTAGAGGGGTGGTCCCTCACCGGTGACGGTGTGGGCGACTTCGACTGCGGGCATGCGGGACCGGTCCTCCGATGGATCAGGTGGAAGCGACCACGGGGGGAGACGCGAAGTGTGGCATCACCTCGGTGGCGAAGCGCTCCATGGCCTCGAGGTGCTCGTCCTGGGGTTGGCCCATGTTGGAGCTCAGGATGACCTCGTCGATCCCCGCCTCGGCATATTCGGCCAGCCGGTCCACCATCTCTCCCGGCGGGCAGACGATGAGGTTCTCGTCGAGCTCCTCGACGCTCTTGGCACACGGAAGCGGGGCGATGCAGCCGTTGCTCACGAGGCCCGGACCGGTGAACACGTTGTCGAACCGTCCGTAGTAGTCGTGCGCCCGCTCGAGCGACTGGCGGGCATGGGCGGCATCGGCGGCGCAGTAGATGACCCGCGACATCATGATCCGCAGGTGCTCGCCGGCGACACCCATCTCGGCCTTGGCGTCCTTGTGGGCAGCCACCTGCTGCCGGAACAGCTCCGGGGCGCCCGACAGCGGCGTGGTCTGGATGTTGAAGCCCCGCTTCGTGCATGCGGCGATCCCCTCAGGGTTCAGCACGGCCACCATGATCGGCGGCATGGGCTGCGTCATGGGCCGGGGCATGATCGTCAGCGGCTCGAAGTCGTACCAGCCGCCGTGCCACTCGACCTCCTCCCCGGTCAACAGGGCAATGAGTACGTCGAGGCTCTCGTCGAACTTCTCCCTCGATGTCTCGATGGGCGACCCCATCCGGGCCATCTCGTAGGCGAAGGCGCCACGGCCCACGCCGACCACCAGCCGACCGTCGGTGAGGATGTCGGCCTGGACGATCTCGCCGGCCAGCATCCGCATGTCGTGAAGCGGCAGGACCACCACCGACGTGACGAGCTCGAGCCGCTCTGTGACCCCGGCGACCTTCACCGCCATGAGCAGCGGTGACGGCGTGATCAGCACGTTGATGAGGTGATGCTCGGGCAGGGTGACACCCCGGTAGCCGAGGCGCTCGGCCGCCACGGCCTGCTCGACCATGTCCGCGTAGAGCCGTTGGCCCCCGTACCCCGGGTCCGGGTAGTAGCTGGAGAGGAAGTGGTTGAAGTCCAAGGTGCCGCTCAGCCCGCCTCGTCAGGTTCGCCTTCATCCACGGACCCACCATCCGCCCAGCCAGGTGGCGTCGTTGTTCGCAGCACCCGGAAGTGGATGGCCCGCTCGTGCAGCAACCGGGCCGCCTCCTGCTCGTCAGTTGGAAGGCCGTCGATGCGACCACGCTCCTGGTCGTCGGCCCATGTGGTGCCCTCTATCCAGCCCAACGGATGGGTCATCGGCAGGCGGCGCGAAAGGCGGTTGTGGAGTCTCACCACCGACCGGGGCCAGCGGCGGAGCGCCGACGGCGCCCAGTCGGGGTGCGCGACGAGGTGGTCGAAGTACTCGCCCCGAAGATGCCCGTTCAGTTCCCGCTCTGCGGACGAGGGAAGGATGTCACCGACGTTCACGACACCAGCGTGCACGGATCGACACCGCGAAGCGCGAATACCCGCTCCACTGCCTCGCCCAGGCGCTCCTCGCTCAGGCGCCCATCGTCGAGCGCCGTCACGATCTCCCATGCTGCCGGGATCACGTTGTAGTGGGCACCGGTGATCAGCAGGTCGGCGCCCGCAGCCAGGGCGAGGACCGCCGCCTTCGGCAGCGTAGTGATCTCCTCGATGGCCCCCATCTCGAGGTCGTCGACGAAGACCACGCCGTCGAATTCCAGTTCGGTACGGAGCAGTCCCGTTATGGCCTCCGGTGAGAGGCTCGCCGGCATGCCCTCGGTGAGCCCCGGCACGTCGAGGTGGCCGACCATCACGCCGATGCGATCGGTCAGGCCCCGCCACGGCACGAGGTCGAAGTCCGACATCTCCTCGAGCGGTGGTGTAGTCGGCAGGTCGTCGTGGCTGTCGGTGTCGGCGCGGCCGTGGCCCGGGAAGTGCTTGGCCACCGGAAAGAGGCCTCCGTCGAGCACACCGTCGGCAAACGCCCGCCCATAGGTGACGACCACCCCCGGTTCGTCACCGAACGACCGTGAGCCGATGCCCGGGCCCGCCCCCACGTCGAACACCGGTGCCAGGTTGACCGTGAAGCCCAGATCCGCCATGGCAGCCATCCGGTCGGCGATGACCACCCGTATCTGGCGGGGCTCCAATTCCGTCATCCCGAAGGCAGAGGGAAGCAGGCCGAGGAGGCCGTCGAGGCGCTGCACGTTCCCGCCCTCTTCGTCTACGGCGATGACCAGGTGACCGGTCATCGACGACGCATGCAACGAGTCGATCGCGTCGGTGATGCCCTCGTCGGGCTTTCCGATGACGACCACGCCACCGATAAGCCCACGTTCTGCCAGGGCGACAGCGTCCGCAAGCTCCGCCTGTTCGACGACCGGCAACAGCACCTGTCCGATACGCGTCGCTGGCGCCAGCTCTGCGATGCACTCGGCCGCCGTCGGACCGGGTGGTGCCGTCGTCGTCGTGGACGTGGACGTGGTGGTCGACGTGGTGGTCGACGATGTGGTGCTCGTCGTCGATGTGGTGCTCGTCGTCGATGTGGTGCTCGTCGTCGATGTCGTCGTCTCGACAACCGTAGTGGTCGAAGGCGCGACGGTGCCCGACGACCCACATGCCGCAAGGGTCGCGGCGCCCAGCACCGCCAGAATCATCCGCACAGCGGCTAGTGCACCACATTCCTGACCGGGGCGCACGAACTCAGCCGGATTGCTCATCTACGCTCGCCTACATGCGGTCGCTAGCCGTCGCAGGCATCGCCCTGGTACTCGTCGCATTCGTGCTGTTCCTCGGAACGTGCGGCCAGTCCGGGAACGACGCGCCCCCCGACACGCCGACCACGTCGACATCGACTACGAGCACCACATCGACTTCGACAACGACTACCACGACGACGCTCGACCCGGCATCGCTGGGCACACTGCCGCCCGTCGAGGGGATCGGCTCGCCCACGCTCGGATCCACCTCTTCGGTCAGCACGGCCGGCCTGGACACGGTGCACTTCGGCATGACCACAGCAGAAGCACAACGGGCCGCCGGCAGCCGCTTCACGCCCGTCACCCCGGTGGGACCCTGTTATCTCGCCACCCCCGACGACGCCCCCGACGGCATCACCTTCTGGATCGTCGACGGGACGGTGGAACGGGTCGACATCGACACCGACGAGATAGACACCAAGTCGGGAGGCAGGATCGGTCGCACCGAAGAGTGGATCCGCGAGACGTGGCCCGACCGCATCCAGGCCTCGCCGCTGTCCGACGGCACCGGCAACCTTCTCGCCTTCGTCCCCCGGGACGAGCCCGACCAGGAGTTCCGGGTCATGTTCCAGACCGACGGCCAAGAGGTCGTCCGGATGTGGTCGGGCCGCCTGCCCTGGGTAGAGGAACTGGGCGGCTGCCCGGCGGGCTAGGGCAGGACCACCAGCAGTTCCAGCAGGCAACCCCCGTCGGTTAGACGGTGCACTACACCAGGTACCGGGTCGAACCCGATCGGGGCTGACGCCGACACGACCAGGGCAACCTCGTCTCCCCGTCGCCACGCTGACACCTCTGCAACGTCGCTGGACACCCCGCCCCGGGCCTCGAGCAGCGCCTCCGGAATACCCACGACCTCTCCCAGGCTTCGCCAGCGGCCGACCTCCTCCCACGAACCCGGTCGATGCCCCGGCGGCAGTCGCAGTCCGGCGGCCTTGAGGCGCCGCAGCAGGTCACGACCGCCCACGGCCTCCGCACCGAGGGCGAGCGCCCGTACCCGCACCTCGGCAGACACGTCGTAGTGGTCGCCCTGGAAGGCCATGCGGCGCAATCCCAGGCCGGCTGCGAAGGCGTGCAGTTCGTCGTAGCCGGTGTCGCTCACGAGATGGGCCCAGCGGTGGCCCCGCCAGGGCCAGATCGCCTTGTCGACAAGGATCGTCATGCCCCATGCTGGGCCGGGTGAGCGCCAAAGTGCCACACTTGCGCCATGGATGCCGACATAGTTGACGACACCGTCACGTTGCGCATCCCAGCCGACCCGACCTTCGCCGACCTACCCCGGGTGTGCCTTGTCGTGCTGCTTCGCATACACCGCATCGACCCCGACGACCTGGGCGACTTCGCCACTCGCCTCAAGGAGGCTTCTGCGGACCTGATCGCCGGTGGTGGTGAATTGGCGATCGACTTCCGGGCGACCGGGGCGGCGGTGGAGGTGGTGCTCAGCGGACCCGGCGGCACCGTCACACTCGAGGCGACCGGGGCCTAGGACCGGACGGACGCGCGGTTCAACGACCGGTCGAGCCGAAGCCGCCGGCCCCCCTCTCGGAACCGGGCAACTCCTCGACCTCGACGAAACGACACGATTCGACCCGCTGGACCACCAACTGGGCGATGCGCTCGCCGCGTACCACCTCGAAGGGCTCGGACGGGTCGGTGTTGACCAGCAGCACCTTGAGTTCGCCCCGGTAGCCGGCGTCGATCAGGCCCGGGGTGTTGAGACAGGTCACGCCATGCCGTAGGGCGAGGCCGCTGCGGGGCTGCACGAACCCCGCATAGCCCTCGGGGATGGCGATGGCCGCACCGGTGGGCACCAGCGCACGCCCGCCGCCGGGAGCGAGGGTCACCGACTCGGCGGCCACCAGGTCGGCGCCCGCATCGCCCTCGCGTGCGTAGGCGGGCATCGGCAGGTCGGGATCAATGCGCAGCAGGGGTATCTCGAGCACGGGCGGACAATAGCGGGCTACGTCGTTCCCACCATCGGCGGATGAGTCGCACGTAGGCTCGGCGACATGTTGGCATGGATGGACCTCGAGATGACCGGACTCGACCCGGCCCACGACGTCATCGTCGAGATCGCAACCCTCGTCACAGACGACAACCTCGAGATCGTCGCCGAGGGCCCCGACCTGGTCGTGCACCAGCCCCCCGAGGTGCTGGCCCGCATGGGCGACACGGTCCGCAACATGCACACCACGAGCGGCCTGATCGACGAGATCGTCGCCTCGACCACAACGCTCGAGGAGGCCGGTGCCGCCACGCTCGCCTTCCTCCGGGAGCACATCCCCGAGGCCCGCACGGTCCCGCTATGTGGCAACTCGATCGGCACCGACCGTCGCTTCCTGCATGCCTGGCTGCCCGAGATCGAGGAGTTCCTGCACTACCGGTCGGTCGACGTGTCGACCCTCAAGGAGTTGGCCCGCCGCTGGCACCCGGAGGTCCTCGGCTCGGCGCCCGAGAAGGCGGGAGGACACCGTGCCCTCGACGACATCCGAGAGTCGGTGGCCGAACTCCGCCACTACCGCACACACCTGTTCACCGATGCCGCCCGGGGCTGAGGCCGCCCCGCCGCTTCGCCCCACGTGAACGGCCCCACCTAGGGTCGATCGGGTGACCAACCCTCCCGCTCCTGTCCGCCGGCAGGAGCAGGAACCCGCAGACGACCAGATCCTGGAACTGGCACCCGACCTCTACCGGTTGCAACTGCCGATCTCGATGCCCGGGCTGGGCCACGTCAACTGCTACGCCCTCGAGGACGACAGGGGGCTCGCCCTCGTCGACCCCGGCCTCCCCGGTGAGGCGTCGTGGAAGGTCCTGGCCGAACGTCTCGGCCAACTGGGTGCACGCGTCGAGCACGTCCACACCGTCGTCGTCACGCACAGCCACCCCGACCACTTCGGCGGCGTCCACCAACTGCGCGACGAGTCGGGCGCCAACCTGCTGACCCATGCCGACTTCCGTTCCGCATTCGGGAACAACGACCCCGGGGGATCAGCGTCCCAACTGGCGGATGTGGTCGAGGAGCCGCTTGCAGACGCCGAACCGTCGGTTGACGAGGCCATCGAGGCGTTCCGGGAGGGGATGCGACGCTCCACACCCTGGGGTGGGGTCCGGGAGCCCCCGCCCATCGAGGAGATGAGGGCCTGGAGCGAGGGTGGCCTCGGCCCCCGGGCCTTCCGGGTCCCCCGACCCGACCGGACCGTCGAGGACGCCGACGAGGTCGTCCTCGGCCGCCGTACCTGGCTGGCCGTCCACACCCCCGGTCACACCCACGACCACCTCTGCCTCTACGACCCGGCAGACGGCCTCTTCCTCTCCGGCGACCACGTCCTGCCGACCATCACACCGCACATCGGCGGTGTGTCCGAACTCGAGGACCCGCTCGCCATGTTCATGGACTCGCTGGACCGGATGGAGGAGTTCGCCGCCGTCTCCCTGGTGCTGCCCGCCCACGGCCACCCGTTCACCGACCTGGCCGGTCGCGCCGACGACATCCGGCGCCACCACGGCGAACGCCTCGACGTGATCCGCGAAGCCGGCAGCGAACTGGGCCGTGCGACGGTCGATGCCTTCATGCAGCGCCTCTTCAAGGAACGGTCGTGGGGCTACATGGCCGCCAGCGAGACCTATGCCCACCTCGAGCACCTGCGGCTGACGGGCAACGCCGACCGTACCGACGCGGGCGGCAGCAGCAGTTATCTGGTCGCCTGACCGGAGGCTCCTCAGGTGAACAGCCCGGGCTGGGCGTCGATGAACCGGCGCTTGGCCGCCTCGGCGTCGGGCGAGGCCGCTATCAACGCCGCCAGTTCAAGGGCCTGCTCCAGAAGGTCGTCGCCGTCGACGACGCGGTTGGCCAGGCCCACCCGGAGGGCCTCGGCGGCGTCGACTACCCGTCCGGTCAGGCACAGGTCGCGCGCCACTGGCTCGGGGACGACGGTTCGCACCAGGTCGTAGGCGGCGGGAATGCCGGCCCTCACCTGGGGCTGGCCGAATGTGGCACCTGCGTGGGCCAGGCGCAGGTCGCACATGAGCGCCAGGTCCATCCCACCGGCGACCGCCGGCCCGCCGACGGCGGCTACCAGGGGCTTGGGGAACGTGTGGACTGCGTGGTGGTAGGCCTCGGCCTCTGCGAAGAGCTCCTCGAGCGACTCGGCCTCTGCGATCTCCCCGAGGTCGAACCCGGCACAGAAGGTCGATCCGGCGCCCGTGAGCACGACGGCCCTGCAGTCGTCGTCCGCTGCCAGCCTTCCGAGGGTGTCGGCCAGCAGGCCGCGGAGTTCGCTGCTGAGGGCGTTGCGCCGGTCGGGGCGATCGAGTGTGAGCAGGACCACACCGTCGCCCCGGTCCTCGACCCGCAGGGGAGCATCTGCCATCGGTGTCCTCCGGGGATCTGCGTTCAGTGCCTGGGGATCAGGCCGAGGCCCAGGATCGTGTTGAGCGTCTCGAGCAACTTCTCGAGTTCCGTCGACTCGTCGCTGGCGAGACCGGTGCGCACCAGAGCCCACCCGGACTCCTGCAGGACCGCGGCCGCAGCCTCCACGTCGATGTCGGACCTGACCGAGCCCTCGTCCTGGCCTCGGGAGAGCACGCCTCGCAGGAGCGTACGAATTCGGTCGCGCTGCAGGTCCGATGCCATGCGGGCCACGTCGCCCTCTACAAGGTCGGTGTCGCCGAACAGCGAGGCGCGCAGGAGTTCGTCGTGGCCGTAGTGGTCGATGGTCGCCTCGACGAGCGAACGGAGCAGACCGGGCACGGCCCCGGATGCCGAGAGCGCCTGTTCAGCGGCATCGAGGAACCGTTCGAGCGAAAGCTCGACGACCGCCAGGTAGACGTGCTGCTTGGAGTCGAAGTGGAGGTAGAGGCTGCCCTTGCCCGTGCCGGCCTCGACCGCTATGTCCTCGACGGTGGTGCGCTTGTAGCCGAACCGCCGGAACCGTGCCTCGGCGGCGACCAGGAGCCTCTGTGCGGGATCCACGGTGGTCACGGCCATGGGCGTCACCCTACTTCACTTGACAACTAATGACCAGACTCATATTCTGGTCAATAGTCATCCTCCCCATACCTTGAAACAAGGCCCCCGTGCCCGATCGACAGACCGCCTACCCCAGGCCACCGTCCAACTTCCTCACCGAAGACCACGAGACCTTCCGCCGCACCGTGGCCTCGTTCGTCGATCGCGAGATCCGACCCCATGCCGACACCTGGGAGCGGGACGGCAAGTGTGCACGCGACCTCTACACGAGGGCCGGCGCCGCCGGACTCCTCGGGCTCCGCTACGACCCGGAGTACGGCGGCAGCGGCCTCGACTTCCTGGCCACCTGCGTGCTTGCAGAGGAGTTGGCCAAGGGTGACTCGATCGGACCCGCCGTCGCCCTCATGACCCAGTCCGAGTTCGCCCTCGCCGTCCTCGCCGACGAGGCCGACGAGGAACTCAAGGCCGCCTGGATGGTCCCAGCCATCGCCGGCGAGTTGATCGGCGCCATCGGGGTCTCCGAGCCAGGTGCCGGATCGGACGTGGCGGCGCTCACCACCCGGGCCCGCCGCGACGGCGGCGACTACGTGATCTCCGGGCAGAAGACCTACATCTCCAACGGCACCCGTGCCGACTTCATCACCCTGGCCGTGCGCACCAGCGAAGAGGGCCCGAAGGGGATCTCCCTCGTGGTGTTTCCCACCGACACGCCCGGCTTCGAAGTCGGCCGACGCCTCGACAAGCTGGGGGCACGCGCCTCGGACACCGGCGAACTGTTCTTCGACGACTGCCGCATCCCGGCCACGAACCTGGTCGGCGAGGAGGGCCAGGGCCTGCGCTACATCCTCTCCCACTTCGGCGGTGAGCGCCTGGTGATCGCCGCCTTCGCCGTCGGCATCATGGAGCGCCTGATCGAACTGGGGCTCGACTACGCCGCCAACCGCGAGGTGTTCGGCGGACCGGTCCTCAGCCTGCAGACCTGGCGGCACCGGTTCGCCGAGATGGCCACACGCCTCGAAGCAACCCGGCTCCTGGCCCACCAGGCGGCCCGGCTCCTCAGCGACCACGACCCGGCAGGCGACATGGCAGTCTCGATGGCCAAACTGCACGCCGCCGACGCCGTGCAGTCCGTGGCCGCAGAGGTCCTCCAACTCCACGGCGGGTTCGGCCAGATGGAGGAATCACCGATCCCCCGCTACTACCGCGACGTCGCCGGCTTCTCGGTCGGCGCCGGCACGTCCGAGATCATGCGCGAGCTCATCGCCCGCTCCCTCACCTGACCCCCACACCAACCGACCGAGACCCCTAGGAGGGACCCATCCATGACCACCACCGACGACACCCCGAGGGTCGGGGCCATCGACGCCTGGATGACCATCCCGCCTCCAGGCTCCGCCGAGCGCTGGCCGTCCTCGTTCTGGCACATCTTCCGCAAGTACGGCGTCGAGGACCGCTTCCAGCGCGGCTTCACCGTCGACGAGGTGCTCGCCGAGATGGACGCCGCCGGCGTAGACATCGGCGTGGCGTCCTCGTTCAAGTTCCTCGACTCCTGGGTGGTCAGCAACGACGAGAACGCCGCATACGTACGCGAGGCCCCCGACCGGTTCATCGGTGCCTTCACCGTCGACATCCGGGATCCCATGCCGGCGATCCGCGAGTTCCGCCGCTGCGTCGAAGAGCTCGACTACAGGGCCTTCCGCCTCGAGCCCTTCCAGTGCGGCGACGGCCGCACCACCGCCCCGCCGCCCACCGACCGCATCTACTGGCCGTTCTACGTGGCCTGCTGCGAGTACGACATCCCGTTGTGCATCCAGGTCGGCCACACCGGGCCGCTGCTCCCCTCCGAGTGCGGGCGCCCCATCTACCTAGACGAGGTGGCCCTCACCTTCCCCGAACTGAAGATCCTCGGCACACACGTGGGCGACCCGTGGCAGGACGAGATGACGATCCTCGCCTGGAAGCACCCGAACGTGTACGTGGAGGCCTCCGCCCGACCTGCCCGCCACTGGTCGGACAGCGTCAAGAAGTTCTCCGGCGGTTACGGCCAGGACAAGATGATCTGGGCCACCGACTACCCGCTGCTGCCGTTCAAGCGCACGGTCGACGACGTCTACGACTGCGGTTTCTCCCCCGAGGCGACCCGCAAGATCCTGCGTGACAACGCCGCCCGGGTCTTCAAGATCGATGCCTGACCTGCTGTCCCACGAGCGGGACGACCGCGGCGTCCACACGATCACCCTCCGTCGCCCCGAGGTGCGCAACGCCCTCAACCCGCAGGCGTTCACGGAGTTGACCGAGGCCTGCGGAGCGGTCGCTGCCGACCCCGACGCCCGGGCCATGGTCCTCACCGGCGAGGGGTTGGCGTTCTCAGCCGGTGGCGACTTCGACGCCCTCCAGGACCTGCTCGACGGTGACCGCGAGCACGCCGAGGCGGAACTCCGCCACGCCAACGACGGCATCCTCGCCATCGCCTGCCTGGACGTCCCCACCGTGGCCGCAGTCAACGGCGACGCCTACGGCGGGGGGGCCGCCGTGGCGCTCTCCACCGACTTCCGGATCATGAGAGACGGGGCCCGGCTGGGGTTCGTATTCGCCAGGCTGGGCCTCTCGGGTGCCGACACCGGCGCCACCTGGTGGCTCAACCGCCTGGTCGGCCCGGGCCGGGCCATGGAGATCACCACACTCGGGGCCGTCTACACCGCCGACGAGGCGCTCAGCGCCGGGATGGTCACCAGGGTTGCACCGGACGACGGGTTCGAGGCGGCCGTCGATGCGTTCGTCGACCGCCTGGCCGGCCTCGCCCCGCTGGCGGTCCGGGGCAACAAGCGGGCACTGGCCGGCATCGGGCAACGGAGCCTGGCCGAGCACCTCGACCTCGAGGCCGCCATCCAGGCCGAGGCCATCTCCTCCGGGGACTTCCGGGAGGGCCTCGCCGCCACAAGGGACAAGCGCCAACCGTCGTTCAGGGGGAACTGATGGACGTCTACCTGTCACCACGCCAACTCGAGATGCGGGCCGAGGTCCGGGCCTTCCTCGACGAGCACTACCCGCCGGACCGGATCCTCCAGATGGAACGGGACCTCGAGTACCCAGACGACTTCTATCGCGAGTGCGCCTCCCGCGGCTGGACCGGCATTCCGGTGCCGACCGAGTACGGCGGCTCGGACGGCTCGGTCCTCGACCTCTGCGTCTTCGTCGAGGAGGTCGGAAAGACGTCGATCTCGATGGCCACCCTGTACATCACGGGCACCATCTTCGGCTCCCACGCCCTCCACATATGCGGCTCGCAGGAACAGGCCGCCCGGTACCTCCCGGCGATCGTGACCGGCGACAAGCGGTTCGCCCTCGGGATGTCCGAGCCCGGGGCCGGCTCCGACTTCGCCGGCATGACCACCACCGCCGAGAAGGTCGAAGGGGGCTGGCGGATCAACGGCGCCAAGGGCCCGATCTCCGGGGCCGAACGCGCCGAGACCATCATCACCGCTGCACGCACCGGCACGTTCCCCGACCAGCCACGCCAGAAGGGCATCACCCTCTTCCTCGTCGACAACCCGCTTCCCGGCCTGGCCTTCGAACGACGCGAATACCTGTCCATGAAGGCCCTGATGGTCAACGACATCGCCTACGACGACGTCTTCGTGCCCGACGAAGCGGTGCTCGGCGACATCGACGACGGCTGGCTGAACCTCGCCAAACTGATGGACCCGGAGCGCCTCGCCAACGCCGCCCAGTCCATCGGTGTCGCCCAGGCCGCCATCGACGACGCCGTCGCCTACGCCCGCAACCGTGAGCAGTACGGCGGCCCCATCTCCCGCTACCAGGCCGTCTCCCACCCACTGGCCGAGTCACAGGCCGAGGTCGCAGCCGCCCGACTGCTCGTCTACGCCGCCGCGCACAAGCGCGACGTCGAGGGGCCCTGCCCCATGGAGGCCTCGATGGCCAAGATGCTCGCCAACAACGTCGCCGGCCGGGCCACCTCCAACGCCATGCAGGTGGCGGGCGCCCGTGGCTTCGAGGCCGAATCGCACTTCATGCGCCGCAACCTCGAGGTGCGGGGCTGCGAGCTCGGCGGCGGCACCAGCCAGATCCAGCGCAACATCATCGCCCACCACATGGGACTCCGATGAGGGCGCTCGTCTACGAGGGCCCGGGCCGGATAGCCCTGGGCGACGTCGACGAGCCGGTACCGGCCACCGGTGAGGTCCTGCTCACGGTGGAAGCCGCCGGGGTCTGCGGCACCGACCGCCACATCGTGGCCGGCGACCTCGGGGTGCCGCCCGGCACGGTTCCGGGACACGAGATCGCCGGCACGATCCTCGAGGTCGACAGCGAAGTCGAAGGCTGGAAGCCCGGCGACCGGGTGGCGGCGCTCGGCCAGGCCACCTGCGGCACCTGCCCGCCCTGCCTCGAGGGCCGCTCCAACCGGTGCCACCGACCGCAGATCCTCGGCATGGCCCGGCAGGGCGGCTTCGCCGAACGCATCGCCCTGCCGGCCTCCTGCCTGATCTGCCTCCCCGACGGCGTCACCGACGCCGTCGGCGCCATCGCCTCGGACGCCATAGCCACCCCGTACCACGCACTCACCACCGTCGGACGTCTACAGGCCGGAGAGACCGTGGTGGTCATCGGGGCGGGCGGCCTCGGCCTCCACGCGATCCAGTTGGCCCGACTGGCGGATGCAGCCCGGATCGTGGCCGTCGACCAGTCGGAGGCGGCCCGTGACGCTGCCCTCGAAGCAGGTGCTGACGAAGCCCTCGACCCGACCGTCGACGAGGAACCGGCCCGTGCACTCCGACGCGCCGCTCGCGGCGCCACCCTGGTGCTCGAGTGTGTAGGTCGCTCCGAGACCGTCGAGTTGGGCCTCGGTGCCCTCGCACCCGGAGGGCGCCTCGTCGTCGTCGGCGTCGGAACCGACAGGCCACGACTGCCACCACTCGGCATGTTCATCGGCGCCGAACTCAGCGTCCACGGCTCGTTCGGGTCCACGACCGACGAGATCCGCACGGTGCTCGACCTCATCGTCTCGGGACGACTCGACGTGTCCCGCTCGGTCCGGCGTCAGGTGCCGATCACCGAGGCCGCCGACGTGTTAACCGAACCCCTCGGTCCCGGCCGGACCGTGGTCATCCCCAAGGAGCAGATCCCATGAGCGACGACATCCTGGTCGACACCGCCGGCGGCGTCGGAACGGTCACCCTCAACCGACCCGACCGGCTCAACACCCTGGCCAACCCGACCGTCGACCTGCTCGTAGAAGCCCTGGACGAGGTCGCCGCCGACGACTCGGTGCGTGTCGTGGTGCTCGCAGGCAACGGCCCGTACTTCTGCGCCGGCGCCGACCAGGCCGAGATGGTCGAACGGGCACCGCAGGAGTGGGAGCCCATCGTGCGCCGGTACCTCGACCCCGTGCGAGCGATCGTCGGCATGGACAAGCCGGTCGTCGCCGCCCTGCACGGCGACACCGTCGGCGGCGGACTGGGGCTGGCGCTGGCCTCCGACTTCCGCATCGCCGCCAGGGGCATCCGACTCGGTGCCCCGTTCACGCCCATCGGGCTCGCCGGCTGCGACATGTCGGCCGGTTGGTTCCTCCCCCGCCTCGTAGGACTCGGTACGGCAACCGACCTGATGTTCACCGGACGCCTCGTCGACGCCGACGAGGCACTCGACATCGGGCTTGTCCACCGGGTCGCCGACAGCGACGACTTCGCCGATGCGGTGGCCGGACTGGCATCGCAACTGGCCGCCGGGCCGCCCATCGCCCTTGCCTGGACGAAGCGGGCCATCCACCGCTCGCTGGGGGTCGACATGGGCGCCGAGTTCGAGTTCGAGATCTTCGCCCAGGTCCAGTGCATCCAGACCGAGGACCACCGCGAAGGGGTCCGGGCGTTCAAGGAGAAGCGCCGACCGGAGTTCCGCGGTGCCTGACCGGACACCCGAACAGGACGCCCTCCGGGCCGAGGTAGCGAAGTTCACCGCGTCCGAGATCACCCCGAACGCCACCCGCTGGGACGTCGAGCACGCCGACGGCGCCTATCCGATGCACCTCTTCACCCGACTCGGCGAACTGGGCTGGCTGGGGATCGGCTTCGACGAGGCCCTCGGCGGATCGGGTGGCGGGCCGGTCGAGCGGTGCATCCTCTTCGAGGAGCTCGCCTACGGCTCGGCCGGGGCGGCGCTCGGCCTCTACGTGCACACGGCGCTCGCCGCCGGGGCACTCGCCACCGTCGCCGACCCCGAGTTGGCCGGGCGCTTCGTCCCGGACCTCCTCGCCGGAACCACCACCGGCGCCTGGGCCTACGCCGAACCCGACTCCGGCGCCGATGTCACCCGGGTCCGTCTGGACGCCTGCCGCGACGGCGACCACTTCGTGCTGAACGGCTCGAAGATGTACATCACGAACGCCACCTTCGCCGACCTGATCCTCGTCGTCGTGCGGACGTCGGGCCAGCCGGGACGCCTCGGCGGCCTCTCGGTCCTCGCCGTCGACGGGGACTCGGACGGTCTCACCCGGACGCCGATGGACAAGTTGGGCATGCGGCCCTCCGAACTGGCCGAACTGCACTTCACCGACTGCATCGTGCCCGTCGACCGCCTCGTCGGCGAACTCGACCAGGGGTTCCGGCAGTGCCTTGCCATCCTGTCCCAGGGACGCGTGTTCGCCGGCGCCCTCGCCCTCGGCCTGGGCCGGGCCGCCTTCGATGCCGCACTCGCCCACGTCGGCACCCGCGAGCAGTTCGGCGCACCCCTGGCTGCCAAGCAGGCCGTCCGGATGACCGTCGCCGACATGGCCACCCGCCTGCACGCGGTCCGGCACCTCGTCTACTCCGCCGCCGAGACCCTCGGCAGCGGTGGCGACTACGACACCGAAGCCTCGATCGCCAAGCTGGTCGCCTCCGAGACCGCCACCTGGGTCAGCGAACGGGGCCTGCACCTGCACGGCGCCCAGGGCTTCATGCTCGAGAGCCCAGCCCAGCGGTTCTACCGTGACTGCAAGGTCAACGAGTGGGGCGAGGGGGCCAACGAACTGCAGCGCGAGATGATCTTCGAAGCGACCGCCAAGGGATACCGCCCCTGACCAGAAGGAGTATGACCATGACCCCGACCGAGACCGTTGACGCCTTCATCGCCGCCATCGAGAACAAGGACATCGAGGCGGCCGTCGCCCTCGTGACCGACGACGTGTCGTACGAGAACATGCCGATGCAGCCGATCATCGGCCCCGAAGCCATGGCAGCGACCCTCGAGATGTTCCTCGCGCCGGCTTCAGAGGTCGACTGGCCGATCCTGCGCCAGTTCGAGGTCGGGAACGTCGTCGTCAACGAACGCCTGGACCGCTTCAGGATCGACGACGGCTGGCTCGAACTGCCCATCGCCGGGGTGTTCGAAGTCGTCGGCGGCCGGATCAGCCTCTGGCGCGACTACTTCGACATGGGCACGTACTCGAAGCAGATGGCCGAACTCACCGGGAACACATGACCGAGCCCCCCGACCCCGCCATCCTGATGGACGACTCACCGCTCGCCACGTTCCTCGAGATCTGCCAGGAGGCCGGCAACGGCGGCCACACCCGGGTCACCCTCGACGACCGCCACCTCAGCCCCAACGGCACCATGCACGGCGGCGCCCTGTTCACGATGTTCGACTCGGCGATGGGCGCCGCCACCCGGAGCCTCCTCGGAACCGACCAGATCTGCGTAACCCTCGAGATCCAGGTGCGCTACCTGAAGCCGATCTTCAGCGGCAGCGTCGAGGTCCGGGCCGAGGTCCTCCACCGCGGACGGCGGATCATCCAACTCGAGGCCACGGCCACCAACGACGGCATGCCGGTCGCCTTCGCCACCGGCTCGTTCGTCGTCCTCGACCGAACCGCTCCCACCGGGGACGCCGCCTGACCACCTCCGTCGGCGCCGGCCCGTAAATTCACTTGACGAACCACCACCAGGTGGTGTTGGGTGGTCACTCGGCGTGATATCCCGTATCGTGGAGCGCCGGACACAGAACAGACAGCCCCCACTTCCCCCAACCGAGCAGACGTTCCCATGCAGCACCAGGCGCATCGACACCACCACGGCACCACGGCCGCCCGGCCGGTGACCGACGCGCTCCTGCACGCCTCGGACTATCCGACCACGGCCACGAACGCTGAATCGTCGAACACGACGACCACGTTCATGTTCTGGACCAAGCACCAGCGGCCCCGGGAGACGTTCGGCTAGACGCCAACGCACACCAAACCCCCGAGGCCGCCGGAAACATCCGGCGGCCTTTCTGGTTTTTCCGGGTGCACTCCGACCAACCCCCCGACCAAACCCCCGACCGACCCCCCAAGACACCAACGACAGGAGCAGGACCATGCAGGCACTGCAGTACGAACCCGAGACCTGGCGAGCAGACGCCGAGTGCGAACGACTCGGCGTACCCACCCACGTCTTCTTCTCCGACGACCTCGGCGACATCGCCCAGGCGAAGCGCATCTGCACCGAGTGCCCGGGCCTTGTGCCGTGCCTCGAGGGAGCGCTCGGCCGACGCGAACCCTGGGGCGTCTGGGGCGGGCAGATCTTCCGCAACGGAAGGATGCTCGCCACCAAGCGTCGACGCGGGCGGCCATCGAAGGTGCCCCGCCCCGAAGACCAGCTCCCCGTGGTGCCCATTCCGGTCCACCTCCAATCGGAACTCCGCTCGGCCTGATCGCCGACGGATGGGCCTCCCTCCGCCACGGGGAGCACAAGCCGCCATCAACACGGGTCGGGGTGACGCCTCGACGAACCCCGGCCCGTGGGCGCACCATCCCTGCCCACGCACTCGTGATCGGCACCCGACCCGACTACCGTCGGCGTCGTGGTTCGGCCGGTCGCCCTCGTCCTCGGATTGCTGCTGAGCGCGGCCCTCACCTCCTGCGGCTCCAGCACCGGCATGACCGACGCAACGGTTCTCGACCACCCCTTCCAACTCGTGGACGGCGGGACCACCACGCTCGCCGAACTCCAGGCCGACGACGACCGGCCCCTCGTCGTCAACCTCTGGGCCACCTGGTGCGCACCCTGTCTCGCCGAGATGCCCGACCTCGAGGCCTTCCACCGACAACGGGGTGACGAAATCCGGGTCCTCGGCCTCAACATCTCGGATTCGCCGACCCGAGCTGCCGACATGACCGGCGAAATCGGCATCACCTACCTGCTTGGCAGCGACCCCGAGGGCGCCTTCGTCGAAGCACTCGGCGCCATCGGCCTGCCGGTCACCGGCTTCATCACCCGGCAGGGTCGGCTCGCCCTCGTGCACCAGGGCCAACTCGACCTCGAACGCCTCACCGAACTCGTCGGGGAACACCTCTGATGGCAGCGGTCCTCCCGACGAGAACGCCTTCCCTGGGTACTGCGTAGTGTTCGACCTCGGCCTCACGCTCCCGTTCACCCTCGGCCTCGTAACGGCGATCAACCCGTGCGGCTTCGCCATGCTCCCCACCTGGATCGGCTACTTCCTCACCGGCGACGCCGCCGACCGGGAGGACCGCCCCGAACAGGTGCTCCGGGGCCTGCTCGTCAGCCTCGTCATGGCCGGCGCCTTCGTGCTGGTATTCGGCACCCTCGGGTTGGCAGTCACCCATCTCGTGACCGAGGAGTCGGTTGCGCGACGAACCCCCTGGATCACCGTCCTGATCGGCCTGCTGCTCATCGGCTACGGCCTGGCACTGCTCACCGGCCGCCAGGTCCGCCTGCCGATCCCGAAGCCCCGACGCGGCCCGGGATCCAGCGAACTGTGGTCGGTGTTCGGCTTCGGCGTCTCCTATGCCGTCGTCTCGATCGGCTGTGCAGCACCGATCTTCCTCCTCCAGGTGGCGGGCAGCTTCGGTCGCGACGGGATCCTCGAAGGCACCGCCACCTACCTGGCCTTCGCCGCCGGGATGACAGCCGTCGTCGCCTCGCTGACCCTCTCGCTGGCGCTGGCCCGTGGCGGGCTCGTACGGCACCTGCGCAGGCTCGTTCCGTTCATGGACCGGATCGCCACCCTCGCCCTCGTACTGGGTGGCGCCTACCTCGTCGTCTACGGCATCTACGAGATTCGCCTGCTGCGCAACCCCGGCACCCCCTCCAACCCGGTCGTCGACGCCGTAACCGACCTGCAGACCCACCTGGCCAACTGGGTCGCACAGGCAGGCGGGACGCGTGTGGGGTTGGCGCTCTGGCTCGTCGTCCTCACCGCCGTCGTCTGGGGGATCGGACCGGCCCTGACCGGCGAGGCCCGTCGCACCGGGTGGACGATCGTCGGAGCGGCCTGGCTGTTCGGCGAAGGAGTCGGCCACCGCGGCGACCTCGTCGTGCTCCCCGTCGGACGGCTCGCCATGGACTGGCCGGCCCGGATCGCCAACTGGGCCGACACCCCGGGGCGCTGGGCAGTCCCCCTGGAGGCGCTGCTGACGCTCGTCGCCCTCGCAACCCTCGTTCTCTTCGTCCGGCCGATGTTCCGGCGCCGATGAGCCCCGTTCGTCGAATCGCCGACCTCCCGGCACTGCTGAAACTCCCCGGCGTGGTCGAGGAACTGGAGCTCGGCTCCCCACTCGGCGTGTGCGCCCTGCACGGTGGCGGGCTGGAGCGGGCCACCGAGGTAGTCGCCCGGGAAGTCGCCGTCCGGACCGGGGCCACGTACTACGGGATCACCCAACCCGAGGGCACCCGGCGCCACCTCTCCTCCACCCGCTTCGACCCCGACGCATCTCCCCGGCTGGCCAGCTTCCTCGATCGGGTCCGGACGGTCGTCTCGATCCACGGCTACGGGCGCGACGACGACTTCTTCGCCGTGCTCCTGGGCGGCACCAACAGGCCCTTCGCCCACCACCTGGCCGGCCACCTCCGGGACACGCTGCCCGACGACTACCGGGTGGTGGACGACCTCGCCGAGATGCCGCGCAGGCTCCGTGGCGTCCACCCCCGCAACCCGGTCAACCGGCCGCGCCACGGTGGCGTTCAGGTCGAGCTTCCACCGAGCATCCGGTGGAACCTCGACGCCCACGACTGGAGCGACCGGGACGGCACACCGCGAGCGCCACAACTCGACGACCTGATCGACGGACTGGCCGCCGGCGTCGCCGGCTGGGATGGTATGGCCGCCGAAGACGTCGCCTAGGGCAGGTTCACCGGGACCGGTTCGGGCTGAGTTGTCGTGCCCGGTCGAGGCGGAGCCGGATCGGCTGTCACGCCCGCCCGCAATGATGGGTACATGAGCCCCAAGACCGGCGGCGGCCTGACCAGGGTCGCCCGGGGTGTCAAGCCCGAGCCACAGCCGACACACACGCCCCACCGCACTGTGCAGCACCAGCGAGCCCCCCGGCATCGTGCGACACGGGCGAGCCCTGTTCAGGGCGCCCGTCGCTCGAGGATCCAGGCACCGCCGTCGCTTCGATAGCGGAGGCGGTCGTGGAGCCGGTTGGGACGCCCCTGCCAGAACTCCACCAGGTGTGGCCGGATCCGGAAGCCGCCCCAGTAGTCGGGACGTTCGACCCCGCCGCCCGCCCAACGATCCTCCTCTGCCGTGTAGGCCGCATCCAGGACCGACCGGTCGTCGACCACCGCACTCTGGTCGGATGCCCACGCCCCGATCTGGCTGCCCCGGGGCCGCGTCGACCAGTAGGCCTCGGATTCGTCGGTGCCTATCCGCTCGGCGCTACCGGTCACGCGCACCTGCCGGCGCAACTCGGTCCAACTGAAAGTGAGGGCCGCCCGACCGGTGGCATCGAGCTCGTCGGCCTTGTCGCTCGTGTAGTTCGTGAAGAAGACGAACCCGTCCTCGTCGACCATCTTCAGCAGGACGTTGCGCGCCGACGGCCAGCCATCGGAGGTCACCGTACTCACCACGAAGGCGTTGGGCTCCCAGTAGCCCGCCTCCTCGACCTCGGCGAACCAACGCTGGAACTGGACGATCGGATCGTCGGCCATATCAGACGCATCGAGCCCCCGATCCTGATATTCCTCTCGATGACCGCTCAGGTCCACAACCGGAGTCAACACCCCCGGGGCAGGTCCGGCAAATGGGCGGCTCGCCCGGCAGGTCAGGGAACCAGATGCGCTATCGGACCAGCAGGGTCGACCAGCCCGGCGACCGCCGACCACGGCAGGTCCACCCAGGGCGTGCCCGCCACACCGGGTGCCACCTGATACTGGTCGAAGCGGAGCACCACGCCGGTCGCCACGACTGCCATGTGCAGGAAATTGGATGCGTCCGCGGCAAGGCCCTCAGCGAACAACGTGTCGGCGCCGAACTGCGCCGCCAGATCCGCCCGGGCTGCCGTGGCGAGCCCGTCCAACCAGGCTGATCCGGCCACGAACAGGTCTGCGACAGCAATCTCGGATCCCGTCGACAGGTCCAGGAGCAGCGTCGAGGTCTCCTGCTGGACGGTCGCGGCGCCATCCCACTCCGTCGTGAAGTCGTACACCACGCTGAGCAGCCGACCATCTACGTACACCACCTTGCCAGTTCCCCGCAGCGTGCTGGAGCCCGTGCCGGAGCTCTCTTCTTCAAGCACCGACGCCCGGAACGCCGAATAGGCCCTGGCGACAACCGCTTCAATGGCACCGTTCACGGCATGATCGGCCAGAGACCCCGACACCTGCGGGTAGGCGAGGTCGTAGTCGGCCAGTTCCACGATCTGTCCGGACATCCGACTGGAAGAGACCTTCGGCGCACCCTCTACGCGCGACACGGTCACCTGCGTCCCGCCGGAACCGGCATCTGCAGCAGTACCACCACCGGCCTGTGCACCGGCCTGCAAGTCAGCCAACACGCCGGCCGTGTCCGATGGGTTCGCTCCACGCATCTCCCGGCCGTCACCCGGAGCGCAACCAGTTGCCAGGACGACGGCCACAGCGCACCACACCGCCTTGATGCCCGCCGGATACTGCTTCACAGACCGCAGGGTACCGACCGGGGTGCACCACCCGGATTCGCCCCACATAGCGCCCCCAGGGTTGGTACGGTCGCGCCGATGCCCCGAAAGCGCCGAGGAACCCAAGCCCACCGGGACGGCACCGCTGAGCCGGACCAGTTGCTGCTCGACCTCGTCAACGGCCTCCGCGAACTCGACGAACGCGTAGCCACCCTCGAACGGCGATTCGACGCACTCGGCGAAAGCGCCTCCGGCGACGACGAGGACGCCGTCATGGAACTCCGGCTCCACGTCGCACGCCTGTCCGCCGAACTCACCCGGGCGACCGTCGAGTTTCGGGGGCAGATCGCCGAACTGGCAGGACGATCCGGCGACGAACTCCCGGAGTCACCCGAACTGGTCGGCGACGAGGCCTTCGAGGACCTCACGGTCGACTCGCCGGCACGCGCCCCCGACCGGCGCCGCACCAGCGGCTGGCAGCCCGCCGACTAGGAGGCGCTGGGCCATACTCCGGATCCGGAAGCCGGCCCCTACGACGAAGAGGCTGCAACGAGGGCATCCAACAACTGTTGTGCCCTCGCCTGGATCTGGCCCCATTCGATCCAGTCCGGTGGATCCTCGGCCAGGGCCTTCGCCGCATCGACCTGCAGTTGATCCAGTTCGGCCACTATGTCTGCCACCGTGTCGGAAACATCGACGGGCCCCGGATCCGAGCCGTCGCCGGTTCCATCGCCAGACCCGTCGCCGGTTCCATCGCCAGACGGCGTCGTAGCGACCGTGCCGAACAGGCTGCTCATGTCGGCGTCCGTCAACTGCTCGAGCGCCTCCTCCAGCGAATCGGCCATGACCACGTCCTCGCCGACCGCCACGATCACCCGCTCGAGCTCGGGAACAGTGTTGTCGCCCTCGGCCTGCACGTAGAGCGGCCTCACATAGAGCACCGAGTCCTCGATCGGAACCAGCAGGAGCTCACCGAACAGGACAGTCGACCCGCGCTGGCTGAGCAGCGTCTGGAGGGTGGCGACCTCCTCGTCGTTACGGATCCTCTCCTCCGAAAGCGCCGGACCGTCGAAGTTGGAGGTCGGCGGCCGGTAGAGCACCAACTCGCCGTAGTGGTCGCCATCGCTGCGGCCGACGATGTACGCCGCCAGTTCCTTGCGGGCGTCCTCCTCGTCGAGCGGCACGTAGGCCCGGATGATCACGAACTCGGTCTCGTCGCTGCCAGGGAGGTCGAGCATCGTCCGGTAGGGGGCCATGCGCATGTCGCGGGTCCCGACCTTCATGCCCTGCTCGTTGACGACCACCAGGTTGAGCGCCCCCTCGCCGGTACGTCCCGGATCCTGCGAGACCGCCCACTCGGACGCCCTCTGGTAGAAGTTCTCCGTGTCCTCTACGTGGTAGGCACCCCACATCTCGGTCTGGACCCGGAACAGGTCCTCGGCATACCGGAGGTGTCCGACCAGCTCGTCGGGCATCTCGGAGATCGGACGGAAAAGGCTCCCGAAGGCACTCTCGTAGACCTGGATGATCGGATCGTCGGAATCAGCCACGTAGAAGGTGACCCCGCCGTCGAAGGCATCGACGACGGCCTTGACCGAGTTGCGGACATAGTTGAAGCGGGTCCGAAGACCGCTGTTCGACGAAAGTTCCCCGACCGACGCCTGCTGGGAATTGGGGAAGCGGTTGGTCGTCGTGTAGCCGTCGACCAGGTAGACGATCCGGCCCTCATGGAGCACCGGGTACGGGTCGGCATCGAACCGCAGGAAGGGCGCCAACTTCTCGACCCGTTCCCGTACGTCACGGACGTAGATGACCCGCGAATCGCCGGTGACGAAGTTCGAGATCATCGGTTCGAGTTGACCGAACCGGAGGGAGAACGCTGCCCGTCGAAGGAACGAACCCATGGGCACGCCTCCCCCGCCACCGATGTCCGCATAGCGGACCTCCAGGGTCTCCTGGTTCTCGTCGGTGTAGTCGACCTCGTTTCGGCTGGCCCCGACGATGGAATAGCCACCGAGGTCCTCCCCGACATATATCTGCGGCCGGTCGAGCACCACGTCGATTGACGGGTCGATCGCAATGGGCAGGTCACCGATGAGGAACTCGGGATCGCCGGTCGCCCGGACACGGCTCACCGGAGCCAGGGCCACGCCGTAGCCGTGCGTGAACGCCACATGCTGGCTCTCCCACGAACGTGTCACGTTCGGCTCCAACTCACGTGCGCCGATCATCACCTGCGTCGGCTCGCCGTCGACCAGGTAGCGGTCCGAGTCGAGTTCACGGCTGAAGCGGTAGAACTCTCGCTCACCCTGGAGCCTGTCGAAGGTCCCCTGGACGACGAGCGGATCGAGCACCCGGATGTTGCGGACCGTGCCCGGGTTGGAGAGAAGGTCCTCAGCGGTGATCACGTTGTCCATGCCATCCAACTGCAGCACCTCGACCCCGTCGAGACCGAACGCCAGACGGGTCGCCTCGATGTTGCGGCCGATGAACTCGGCCTCCTTCTCGGACTCCGCCGGCTCGACCCGGAAGTTCTGGATCACCGCCGGATAGATGTTGCCCATCACCAGTGCCACGAACGCCCACAGGCCGACGGCAAGCGTCGGCAACACCCAGCCTCGACGCCGAATGTTCACGATCAGCAGGAGCACGGCGAACAGCGAGATGAGGATCAGGAGGTTGATCGCCGGCAACTGTGCATTGACGTCCGTGTAGGTCGCCCCGTGGACGGCACCACGGGTCGAGGTCGTGAGTTCGTAGCGGGCCAGCCAGTAGTCGGCAGCCTTCACCACGGCGAGGAGGCCGAGCAGGACCGAGAGGTGTGCCTTGACCGCCGGCTGGACCCGCTCTCCCAGCGTCTGGAGCCGGATGCCGCCGTTGACGTAGTGGAACACCGTAGTCACGACCAGGATGACCATCAGGGTCCCGAACAGCCAACCGACCACGAAGCTCGTGAACGGCAACTTGAAGACGTAGAAGCCGACGTCCTTGCCGAACTGGGCGTCCTCGACGCCGAAGTCGCCGCCGTTGGTGAACAGCAACCACTCCTGCCAGCGACCTGATACGCCGAGGCCGGCGAAGAGTGCGAGCAGCGCCGACCCGCAGGCACGAACCATCCAGGCCCGGCGGCCCACGGCCAGGTGGTACCGGGCCAGCAGGTCCTCTTCGGGTCCGGGTGGCCTGACTGCCGGAGCGAGTCGATCTGCGACGGTCAGGTTGACGAAGCAGATTACGAAGAAGAGCGAGGTGAACAACACCACCAGCACGACCTGGGCAAATAACACCGACCGGAACACGTCGCCATAGCCGAGTTCATCGAACCACAGGTAGTCCGTGTAGAAGCCGGCGAGGCCCCGCAACGACAACATCAGGATGCTGCCGACGAGCAGCAACCCGAAGGCGATCACCCGGATTCGGCGAGGCCCGGATCCACGACTACGACGGCTGAACGCAAGCCGCGGGCGCTGTGGCCGGGGTGGAGGTCCTGATTCCTGGTCCGACATCGGGCAGAATCCTAACGGCGGGCCCTGTCAAACCCCGGGGCGGGTCGAGCCGCGTCCACGTTCAGGGCAGGGCCATCTCCTGCGCGTTGCCGCCCAGCTCGGCCAGGACCGCAAGTGCGTCCTCCAGCGACGCAACCGACTCGACCCGGAGGTCCCCGGCATGCCGGGCGGCGGCCTCATACTCGTTCGCGGGGACCAGGAAAAGGTCGACGCCGGCATCCCGGGCGGCGACCATCTTTTGAACCACGCCTCCGATGGGACCGACCGAACCGTCGAAGCCGATCGTCCCGGTCGTGGCGACATCCAGCCCTCCGGTCATCTCACCTGGTGTGACCAGGTCGAGGATCGCCAGGGTCAACGCCAGGCCCGCCGAGTTGCCCCCGACTCCCCCCGTCTCGATGCGAACATCGATGGGCAGGTCTTCGACGTCCTCCCATCGGGTCTGGACCATGACGCCGAGGAACGCCGCCGTCATATCGTCGTCCCGGGCACCGAGCACCACCTCCACCATCCGACCGGAGACTCCGTCGATCGACTCGACTCCGAGGGACACGACCTGGCCGGGAGACCGTCCTCGGATCTCCTCGACCAACGCCTCAGAAGTGAGCACCGCCCGGCCATCGACGGCGACGATCACGTCGTCCGTCGTGAGCAGGCCCTCCGCCGGGCCCTCGACGACGGCCATCCCCACGCCGGTGGCCTCATACGGGTCGATCCCCAGGTGACGGAACGCCACCGCCACCGCCGTCGACTTCGACACCTGCATGAGCTCGAGGTTGAACGCCCGGTTCTCGTCGCGGCTGCGTTGGCCCAGGACGGTGTCCTCGCCGTACAGGACTACGTCGCTGTCGAAGAAGGCCTCGATGTACTCCCAGCCGTTGACCGATGAGTCCTGGCGGACGGTCGTGAAGAACACCTCGCCCTCCGGTTCGAAGCGATCACCCAGGGTTACGACGATCTTGTCGGTGAGGGCATTGACGCTTCCGGGCCGATAGGCAAAGTACGGCAGTCGAACGAAGGTCAGGGCGCCCGCGACAAAGCCCGCAAGGAGGAGCGGTACCCACACACGTGCCCGGACGCGCTTGTGGTGATGAGAAGTGGCGCCCCCGGACGTGGCGGGGTCGAACGATAAGGTCTCTACTGCCGTGTCCACGCTGTTGTTCGGTCTCGTCCTCGTCGCCCTGGCGCTCTTCGACTCCCGGTCGGCGCCGGGCGTACTCCAGCCTGCCACGATCTGGGCCCGACACCGCGTTGCCACAACGCCAACCGGCCCGCACTCCTCCTCGCCGGCGCACTGGCAACCCACCCTGGTGCACGCCATCCTCAGTCGCCCGCTGGCCCCGTCCGGCAGCACCGAGACCGCCGTCGAAAGGGGCTGGAGCGTGCTCGCCCGCCTGGGAATCGGCCTCCAGCCTCCCCGTAAGGTGCTCACCGGCAAGCGGGCACGCATCCGCTGGTGGCACCGCATCTTCTCGCTCTCCCTGCTGCTGGCCATCGTCGCGCTGGCCGGGCTGGCGTTCGCCTCGTTCACCGCCATCCTCATCGTCGCCGGCGGCTTCCTCCTCGAGCAGGCGATCGGCTGACCGGTGGCCGAGCGCCACCTCCACGGGGCCACCCCTCCCGACGCAGAGACAGCTGATCGCCGACGGGCGGCCATCGCCGCCGGCCATTCCGATGACCCCGAGACCGCGATACGACTTTGCGCCGACCCCGAACCGGTCGTACGCGCCGCTGCCCTCGGGGCACTCGCCCGGCTCGGCTCGCTGACCGCTGCTGCCCTCGGCCATGCCATTTCCGACACGGCCGCCGAGGTCCGACGGCGAGCCCTCGAGTTGAGCGTCGACACCGGCATCTGCACCACCGCCCTGCTCGAAGACCCCGACCCGACCGTCGTGGAGGTCGCCTGCTGGGTTGCCGGCGAACGGACCGACGAAGCCGACCGTTCGGTCCGACCCCTCGTCCGGATCGCCACCACCCACGACGACCCGCTCTGCCGGGAGGCCGCTGTCGCCGCCCTCGGAGCGCTCGGCCACCCCGAAGGACTGGATGCCGTGCTCTCCCGCCTCAGCGACAAGCCGGCCATCCGGCGCCGGGCTGTGCTTGCCCTCGCGCCTTTCGACGGACCCAAGGTCGCCGACGCACTACAGAACGCCCTTGAAGACCACGACTGGCAGGTTCGCCAGGCAGCCGAAGACCTGATGCTCCTGATCGACGGTTCGGACCAGGAGACGCCTTCCGGCAAGACCGGCTAGCTCCGGGACTCCATGAACATCACGCGCATCGCCTCGAACGACTCGATGCACTGACCAGCACCGAGCACGACGCATTCCATCGGCGCATCGACATGGTGCACCGGCACGCCCGTCTCCTCTGCGAGGCGCAGGTCGAGCCCGCGCAACAGGCTGCCGCCGCCGACCAGGTGGATGCCCTGCACCAGTAGGTCCTGGGCGAGTTCCGGGGGCGCCTGCGACAGGCAGGTCACCACCGATTCGATGATCGTCGCCAGCGGTTCCTCGATGGCCCTGCGGATCTCCTGGGGCGTGAGGACGACGGTCCTGGGCATCCCCGTCATGAGCTCCCTACCGCGCACCTCGGCCCGCATCTCGTTAGGAGTAGGTGCCGCCGACCCGATTGTCAGCTTGATCTCCTCCGCCGTGCGTTCACCGATCGCCAGGCCGTACTCGCGACGCACGAAGGCCTGGATGTGGGCGTCCAGGTCAAACGAACCGGTTCTCACGGCCTCGAGTGCAACGACGCCACCCAGTGACAACAACGCCGACTCCGACGTGCCGCCACCGATGTCGACGACCATGTTCCCGACCGGTTCGCTGATCGGCAGGTCGGCGCCTATCGCCGCCGCCAACGGCTGTTCGATCAACTGGGCGTCCGCCGCTCCGGAACGACGCGCCGCCTCGGTGACCGCCCGTCGTTCCACGGCGGTGATGGCCGACGGCACACAGATGAGAACCTTCGGCCGGTTGAAGCGACTCACCCCCACGCGCTCGAGCAGCAGCCGAACCATGCGCTGCGTGACTTCGAAGTCGGTGATGGCCCCCTTGCGCAGGGGTCGGACCGCCACGATGTGCGACGGTGTCCGACCGATCATCTGCCAGGCGTCGCGCCCCATTGCCAGGACCTCGTTGGTGCGCTTGTTCAGTGCGAGAACCGACGGCTCGCCCAGAACCACCCCCTCACCCCGCATGTAGACGAGCGTGTTGGCTGTGCCGAGGTCGATGGCGAGGTCACGTGCCATGTCAGCCCGGGTCTCCGTGCTCGTTTCGCCCGTTCTCGGGACGGCCACCGGATGAGCCGGGCTGTTCCTCGCGGGGAAGCACACGCATCCCGCTCGCCTCCGTGCCGCTCGTCGGCCGGTAGTCGTGATGACCGCGCGAGAGGTTCCGGAGGGTGTTGCGAAGCTCGTGAGGATCGTTGGCCCGCTGGCGAGGGCGGCTCACGAGCCACACCAGCAGCGACCCGACGGCAGCCAGCACGACAGCACCCATGAGGAAGAGTGGCGCCGAGCTCACGAGGCACCACCTGCTGCTTCCGTGGACTGGCCTTCCAGGCCATCGAGATCGACCACGTGTCGAGCGTCGGTGCCCCAGTGCTCTCCGCCGTCCCACGCCTCGCGCTTCCAGATCGGCACGGTGGCCTTCAGCGCATCGATACAGAAGCGGTTGGCTGCGTAGGCACCCTCGCGGTGCGGAGACGACGTCACGACGACGACCGCCGGCTCGCCGATGCCGACTACGCCGGTCCGGTGCAGCAGGGCAACGCATCGAAGGTCCGTCCAGCGCCGCCTGGCCTCGTCGACTATGCGGGCCATCCGCGGTACCGCCTGCTCCTCGTAGGCCTCGTAGGCCAACTCGGTCACATCGGCGCGGCCGGGCGAATGGTCGCGGGCGTTGCCGGTGAACACGACCACCGCTCCACAATCCGGACGGCCGGCCCATCGCGTGGCCTCCTCGACCGGAAGGGCCTCCGCAGAAAACGCGATCCATGTGTCGCCTTCCGGCGGACGAGGACGGAAAGTTTCGGCCGTGGACATCGGCGCAATAGTACGACCCTGCCCGGAGCCCACCACCGGCATGCCGACGAGGTTCAGTCGGACCCGACCGCCGAGGGTCCGCTGAGCCGGCGCACCAGCCACGTGAGACCCGACACCAGCCCGACCACGAGCACGACTGCGGCGCCGAGTGACAGGATCTGCCGACTGCGGGCATCGAGTTGGTCGAACGCACCCGGCTCGTGGCCGGCTACGTACGCCTCCTCGTTGGAGTGCCGAGCCTCCCATCCCAGATCGCGCAGCAGATCGTTGGACACCACCCACGAATGGACCGTGTAGGGCTGGATCCCGGGCGGGGCGTCGGTCAGGCCCAGCGCCCAACGCAGTCGGGCCACGGCGGCACCCAGCGGCGCCGGCAGCCGCAGCCGCGGCACCGGCCCGCCCAGTTCGACCATGAGCGGCGCCGGAATCCAGCCGTCGGGCGCCACGTTGACGGGTCCGGGGGGTCGCCGGTCGACGACGACGACGATGGCCTCGGCCAGGTCGTCGGCGTGGAGGAACTGGCCCATAGGGTCGCCCTCCTCGCTCCGGATTGCCTTCGCCGAGCTCAGGAGTCGGGCCAGCCCTCCCGGCTTCTCCTCAGCGACCGTCACCGCCGGTCGCAGCATGGTGGCCACCCGTTCCGGTCGACCGAAACCCCATTCCTCGGCACGCCGCTCGAGGTCGGCGCGCCGGACAGCGAACTTGAAGTCCGGGCACGGCTGCACCTCAGCATCCTCGGTGAGAGGTACCGGGTTGTCCGGCCGGGCCCCGTAGACCATTGCCGTAGACAGCACCACGAGGTGGGTGACCGCGCTGTCCTCGAGCGCGGCAAGGAGGCGTTGGGCGACAACGGGAATCGCATGCCCCGGATCGGCTCCGGCCTCCTGGGGCCGGAGTCCGGAGGCCAGGTGGACGACCGTGTCGACACCCGTCAAGAGTTGTCGAAGGTCGGTGACCGCCAGGTCGGCCGTCACGAGCTCGACGCCGGGCGCAGGCCGGACGCTTGACCGTCGATCGACGCCGACAACCTCATGGCCCGCATCGGCCAACAGGGCACAGACACGTCTCCCGACGGCGCCCGTGGAGCCCGTCACCAGAATCTTCATCCCGGAACCTTGATTGTCCAGGACCTGCTTGTACAAGCCCCACCCGTCGAAGCCCTGCAAGACGAATGGTTGGCGCGAGCCGTCGTCCGGATCATGACCCTACGATGCCCCCGTGAGCGACCACGATCCACCCGCCGGCGACCCTGACGACCCGTCTTCGAGCGACCCTTCGTCCAATCCCTTCTCCGGGGTTCCCTTCATGGCCGACCTGTTCCGGGCCATGGGCGCTGCCGACCAGGGCGGTGACCCGGGGCGACAGATAGCGATGTCCGTGGCCTCCGGAGACCAGAGCGAACCGAACGTCGATCCCATTGAGCGCATCGAATGGGAGCGCCTCGTGCGTGTCGCCGAGTTGCAGGTCGCCGACCGAACCGGACTCGACGTCGCCCGGGGGCATGCGCTCACGATCGAACCCGTCACACGGGCAGTCTGGGCATCACGCAGTTTCGATGCGCTGAGCCTCCTCCTGGGTCGCCTCACCGAGACCCTCAACGAGGGTCCGGCGTTCGACGACGTCCCCGAGGGACTCGAGGACGATCCGACCGCTGCATGGATGAAGGGGCTGCTCGCCTCGATCGGTCCGCTCATGGCCGGCCTGATGTCCGGCACGCTCGTCGGCAGGCTTGCGGCACGCAGCCTCGGAACCTATGACCTCCCGATCCCACGTTCCGACGACTCACTCCTCGTTGTCGCCCCGAACGTGGCCGACTTCGGCAACGATTGGAACCTCCCGGCCGACGACCTTCGGCTGTGGGTATGCCTCCACGAGGCGCTGCACCATGCCGTGCTCGGCTTGCCGCACGTGCGCTCTGCCCTCACCGATCTCCTCACCCGGCACGCCGGCGCCTTCCGCAACGACCCGGCCCCCCTCCGGGACCTCATGGACGACCTCGACCTGGCACCCCTCCGGGAACTCATGGGTGGCCTCGACCCGATGGCAGAACCCGAGGCCCTGATGCGGCTGCAGCAGGTGATGGTGGAACTGCAGCAGGTGATGAGCCCCGATCTCGTCCTCGGTGCGGTCCGGTCACCTGAGCAGGAGGCGCTGCTCCCCCGGATCGAGGCACTGGTCGCCGTCGTCATCGGCTACGCCGACCACTTCATGGACGACATCGGCGGTCGCCTCATCGGCAACTATCCGATGCTCACCGAGGCGCTGCGCCGGCGGCGTGTCCAGACCGACGAGGCCGACCGGTTCATCGAGCGAATCCTGGGGCTGAACCTCACCCAGGACCAGGTCGAGCGGGGAACGGCGTTCGTGGCCGGTGTGGTTGATCGTGCCGGTGACGACGGGCTCCGGCAGCTCTGGAGCGACGAACGGCACCTGCCGACACCCAACGAGGTCGACGCACCCGGACTGTGGCTGGCACGCACAGAGATGGTCGACTGACCGGCGCCTCGCCCCCTATACGCCTCCGTCACCCTCCTGGCCACGGTTCCACAACGGCAGTTGCCCGTCCGGCCTGTCCGAATGCTCAGGTGTCTGGATCCTGAGGATCCGGTCGAAGACGCCCGAGTGGAACATGATGGTCAGGCCCATTGCCACGAGGACCGTGATGTAGCCCACGACCGGTCGTAGCGGCAGGATCGTCGGGGCGAACGCACCCGCTGCCCAGCTCAGTTGGAACCGGCCCTCGAACCGGGCGAACGAGCGACCGTGGTTGGCATCCGGGGCGTCGCGTTGGACGAGTGAGTCGAACGCCAGCTTGGCAGCCAGGGCGCAGCCGGCGACGGCGACGGCCATGACCACGGCCCCCTCCACCGGCTGGGCCCAGGTGGCGATTGCGGCACCCACCATCACCAGGAGCATCGCTCTGCTGATGATCTGCTCCTCGGTCACCCGGCGACGGAGGCGTGGGGCCACGACCGCTCCCACCAGGGCGCCGAGGCCTGCACCTGCCAGGACGGCACCGAAGTGCCAGGCGGGTGCACCCGGAGTGCCGAAGACGTTTTCGCCGCGGGCCAGGCCGACGGCGGCTCCCCCTGCACGGCCCACCCCCTCGAGGGCGACCCCCTCTTCGCCGCCTCGGAAGGCGAAGGCCAGGAGGAAGCTGACGAAGCCGACGGTTGCGCGCAGCATGGCTATGGCCACGGCCCCGTACAGGATCCCGTGGCGTCGTAGGTCGGCTCGCTCACCGGCCGCCAGGGGTTCCTCTGCGACCGTGACGGCCTTTAGTCCGATCGCGAAGAGCGCGGTGATGACGAAGCCCACACATGCCACCCTCGGCGGCCACTCATGGCCGACGAGCAGGGCCAGGCCACCGATGCCCGCCCCGATCATGCTGCTCACGGCACTCAGCAGGGCCAGCTTCGAGTTGGCTTCGACGAGTTCGCCCTCGGTCCGTACAAGCTCGGGAACGACTGCGCTCTTGGCGACCGAGTAGCCCTTCTGGAGGACGAGGAAGCCGAAGGCCTCGGGGAACAACAGCAGCCCGTCGATGTGGACGGACATGAGGTACGCCAGGACCGCACGGCCCATCACCGTGAACACGATCATCAGGCGCCGACCACCCCGGATCCGGTCGACGGCAGGTCCGATCAGCGGCGTGACGACGGCGAAGGGGGCGATCGTGAGCACCAGGTAGAGGGCGACCCGCCAACGGGCGGCGCTCGGGTCGATCGAGAAGAAGATGGATCCGGCGAGGGCCACGGCGACCATGGCGTCGCACATGGCGGACAGGCCATGTGTCCGCGCCATCTGTTCGAACGGCTTGGCCGCTCGGCGTGGGTTGCTGGGGCGGGATGCGGAGGGCTCCACGGGGCTCAGGTTAGGAGCCGATGCCCCCCTGCGTTCAGGTGTCCGGCAATTCGTACCGGTAGCCCACGCCCCGGATGGTGACGAGCCGCTCGGGGTGACGCGGATCGATCTCGATCTTCGACCGGATCCGCTTCACGTGGACATCGAGCGTCCTGGTGTCGCCGACGTAGTCGTAGCCCCAGACCCGATCGATCAGCACGTCGCGGGTGAGGACGCGTCCGGCGTTGTCCATCAGCAGGCTCAACAGTTCGAATTCCCGGAGCGGCATGGCCATCACCTCGCCCCGTACCTGGACTTCGTGGCGACCGGGATCGACGGTCACGTCCCCGACGACAACCGCCACATTGGACGTCTCATCGGACGTCTCATCGGCGACGCGTGTCCCGGTGGCTGATTCTGCACGCCTGAGCACTGCCCGCATCCTGGCCACCAGCTCGCGCAGGCGGTACGGCTTGGTCATGTAGTCGTCGGCACCGATCTCGAGCCCGACGACGGTGTCGACCTCGGTGCCCTTGGCCGTGACCATGATTACGGGAACCTGCGACCTCGTCCTGATCTCCCGGCAGACGTCGAGGCCGGAGAGCCGGGGGAGCATCAGGTCCAGGAGGACGATGTCGGGAGGACTACGGTCGAACGCCTCGAGGGCGGCCACGCCGTCGGTCGCCACCTCGACCTCGAAGCCCTCGCGACGCAGCCCGACGGTCAGGGCGTCGACAAAGGACTGTTCATCCTCGACCACCAGCACCCGTATGGCGTCACTCATGGAGTGCCGGTCCATGGGGCGCCGGACCCGGGGCGAACGGGGAGCCGTACGGTCACGGTCGTCCCCTGCCCCTCTGTCGAGGCCAGGTCGACCCGGCCCCCATGGGACTGCGCGACATGGCGGACGATCGACAGGCCGAGCCCGCTGCCTCCGGTCTCCCTGGCCCGTGCACGGTCGACCCGGTAGAACCGTTCGAAGACACGTTCGAGGTCGGCAGCGGGGATGCCCATGCCCTGGTCGACCACCTCGATCAGGGCACCGGCTTCGTCGCCGACAAGGCGGACCGTCACCGCATCGCCGTCGTTCGAGTACTTGACCGCGTTCTCGACCAGGTTCCGGACCATGCTCACCAGTTGATCACGGCTCCCGAGGACGTCTACGGCATCCGCGACGTCTACATCGACGGAGACACCCCGTCGTCCCGCCATCGCCCGCATGCGCTCGACCACCTCATTGGCGACACCCGCCAGGTCGACCGGTCCGACCGCCTCGACCGGCGCCTCCTCGATTCGACTCAGGTCGAGCAGGCTTTCGACGATTGCCGCAGCACGCTGTGACTCGGTGCCGATATGGGAGGTGAGACGGGCGACAACCTCGGGTTCGCGTTCGTCGGCAAGCGTCTCGGCCAGCAGGCACAGCGCCCCGATCGGCGTTTTCAACTCGTGGCTGACGTTCGCCACGAAGTCACGACGCACTGCCTCTTGACGATGACGTTCCGTTACGTCGTCGAAGACTACGACGGCCGACGCGCCGGGGGCTGCCAGCGCAACTGCAGTGACCTCGATCAGTCGTGGCGGACTGCCCGGCATCCTCACCTGGCCCGAGGAACCCCGACCGCCGGCTGCGGCGACCAGACGCTCGGCAACCAGCCGGCCGACGACCCCGTCCTCCCAGGAATCGACGAGGGCATCCGCTGCAGCGTTGCGAAACACCGGGACCCCGGCGGTGTCGCCAACCACGACGCCCAACGGGATGCTGTCGAGTACGGCCTCGCCGACTCGGTCGGAAACAGGAAGCGGGTCCTCGGGGGCCGCCACATCCGACATGCGGCGACGGCTACCAGCCCAGGCACGAATGCCCAGGGCCAGGGCCAACACCACGAGGCAGGTCCAGAGCAGCGTCAACGGCTCCTCCACCACCGCTCGGTCGGAAGGTCGATGTCCAGTGCGGAAGGTGGGGCGAGTGCGCTCACGGTGGCCCAGCCCTCGCGCAACAGAGTCGAGTCGAGGCCCGGGGGGAGTTCTCTCCTGGTCGGGACCAGGTCTATGTCGATGCCGGTCTCGTCGCGTCCGGTCACCACTGTCTCGACACCTCCAACGTGGGCCAGGCCGGCCTGACGCAGGCCGAGCAGTTCGTCGGGATCGACGTTCGGCACGTTGAGGTTGAGGAGCATGGTGGCCGGGTGGTTGCACAACCAGTCCAGGAGCGGCCTGGCCACCGCTGCCGCCGTCGACCAGCACTGGGGGGCACCGTCGACCTGGCTGACAGCCAGCCCCGACCGGCCGTGGTAGCCGGCGACCAGTACCGCTGCAACCGTCGCCGAGTGCAGGGTCGACCTGCCGGTGTTGGGGCCGTTGTTGATCCCTGACACCACGATGTCGGGCACTTCGCCGAACCCCCCCTGCATGGCCAGCATGACGATGAGGGCCGTCGGTGCATGGACGGCATGTGCCTCCAGGCCGTCCACCGTGACCCGCTCGATGGTCACCCGGTCGGGGTCGTCGAGGGGCCCGAGGGCAGCCGCCACGCCGCTCTGGTCGCGTACCGGGGCTGCTACGACCGGCGTGTGGCCTGCCTCACCGACTAGTGCAGCGAGTGCGGCCAGCCCGGGCGAGTCGAAGCCGTCGTCGTTGGTGATCAGAACCCGCATGCAGAGGGTCTACACGGTCGGGGCAGGGTGTACTCGGCCCATCGGGGATCAGGTGCGCGTGTCCTCGTCGAAGTAGTCGAGTCGGTCCACCGGCATGACGATCGCCGAGACGACGTTGAGGGAGTGGGCCGTGACCCGTTTGAGGAACCGGTACAGCAGGGCTCGTGGCACGGCGACCATGGCGGTCTCGGTGGAGTGGAGCAGTTCGATGATCCGGGCGTCGAAATCGCGGCGCATCTCGTCGCCGCGGGCGATGTATGCACGGGCCCGGTCCTCGTCACGGGTGGTGAGGAGTTCACCCATGAGCGCGATGCGTGACGAGATCTCGTCGCGGTAGCCGAGCACCTGGTCGAGGTCCGGGGCCTCGGCCATCGACACACCATCGTCGGCGAGGTCGAAGATGTTCTTGTTGTAGTCGCCGATGCGCTCCAAGTCCTTGATCATGTTCATGAAGACCAGCACTTCGGGTGTGTCGACCCCACCGTGTACCGAGGCGTGGACCACCAGTTCCCTTCGGATCTCCATCTCGGTGACGTTGATCTGACGATCGGTCCGCCGGACCTCGTCGGCAATGGTCGCCACCGGCCCACCGGTCAGGGCGTTCATGGCCAGGTCGAAGGTGTGGCGGGCGTCGTTGATCATCCGTTGCACCTGTGCGTCGATCTGGCTGAGGCCCCCTTCCTCGGGTCTCCGGAAAAAGCTCATCACCATGGTCGTTGCCTCCTCTTGCCTGTCCAATCGGATGTCGTGTGGGGAATGGTCATAGCCGGGTCATCCAGGGTCGTGGCGCTCATCGCAGGACCAGCACAACGAACAGGGGCAGCACCACGAACATACCCACCGTGTAGCCGACCGCCGCAGAGCGTCGCTCGACCACCATCGACGCCAGGCCGTTGGCCAGCCGGAGCGGGATGCGGCGCAGCGCCTCCAGCGGGTAGAAGACGACGATGCCGCTGATGTTGAAGAGCGTGTGCACGACCGCCACAGTGACTGCGGCGGGGCTCCCTGTGGCGAGCGCCGCCAACAGGGCCGTGACAGTGGTTCCCACGTTGGCGCCCAGGGTCACCGGGTAGATGTTTTCGAGGGTCAGCACCCCGGAGGCGGCCAGCGGGACCAGTACCGACGTGGTGATCGACGACGACTGCACCGAGATGGTGATGACCGCGCCCAGAACGATCGCCACGATCCCGGACCCGGCGCCCAGGGCCCGGTTGATGGCGACCTCGACCCGGTCGGCTACCAGGAGGCGCATGTTGACGGTGATGTAGGCGAGTGCCAGGAAGATGAATGTGAGGCCGATGACGATCAGCAGGCCGCCCTTGACGTCACCACGTGCACCGAGGTCTGTCAGCAAGTCCTTGACCAGGCCGGAAGGCCACTTGACCGCCTGCTTGAGGGGGCTCTTGAAGCTGGCGCCGGAGCTGCCGATGACGCGCTCGGTGATCCAGCCGGCGGTGCTCGACAGGTAGCCGGTCGCCAGTTCGATGGGCAGGAAGACCGCAACGGCGAGGATGTTGAAGAAGTCGTGGATGGTCGCCGCGGCGAAGGCCCGGCGGAACTCCTGGTCGTGTCGTACATGGCCGAGCGAGGCCAACGTGTTGGTGACGGTGGTTCCGAGGTTGGCACCCATGATCATCGGTACGGCGTCCTCGATGCCGAGAACCTCGCTGGCGACGAGCCCGACGATGACCGACGTCGAAACCGACGACGACTGGACGAGGACGGTGGCGAGCAGGCCGACGAAGAGCCCGCCCACCGGGTTCGACACGCCTTCGAAGAGACCGTCTACGAGGTCCTGTCCAAGGGACTTGAAACCGCCTCCGAGCAGTGAGACGCCGGTCAGGAAGAGGTAGAGCAGCACGAGGACGACGAGGGCCCGTACCAGGGTGGGGACTTGGCGTGTGCCCACCCGGGCGCTGGAGGTGTCGGTCACCGGGATTCCTGTCGCGGGGCTTCGGCCGATGGTGCATCTGTCGGGGAAATCGGGGTGGAACCTAGGAAACCGAGGTGTCGCAGCGCTGACCAGAGGCTGAACAGGAGGTGAACACTCGACCTGAAGTCCCTGAACGGCCTTTACGTGGCTTTTCGCCCTGCTCTGGCATTAATGGCAGTCATGGGCGGAAACCGACGAGGTCCCGGGCTGATCCCCCGGGGAAAAGGAGCAACGGACCCGATGGTGAACACAGTCTGGATGGAGCGGGCAAGGTGTCAGGAGATCCCGCCTAACACTTTCTTTCCCAGCGACGGGTTGGGGGTCGAGGTCGCCAAGGCCATCTGCGCAGAGTGCGCCGTGAGCGGCAACTGCCTCGAGTACGCGCTGTCCCAGCGCGTCGACCACGGCGTCTGGGGAGGCTGCTCGGAAAGGCAGCGCCGGCGGATCAGGCGGGAAAGGCGGCACATTGCCGTGGTGGCCGCCTAGGGGAGCTTCGCCGGCAACCAGGCAACTTCGGCTGATCGCCGGGGGCGGTCCCCTCCCTGCCCCCGCCCTGAACGGTCCCGGTACCCGAACAGGGCGCCGGGGCCGTTGCCTGTACGGGGGGTAGGCCTCAGGTGCGCTCGGAGTCTTCTTCCTCGTAGCCGAGGTCCCAGGCGATCCGGACGTTCTCGCGCTCGGCATCTCGGTTGATGCGCTCGCGGTTTCTTCGGAACTGGGGATCGTGCGGCGGGAGGAGCATGAGCCGCGCGTTGATTCGGTCGCGGAAGGACTCGATGAGCACCCGGTCGCCGAATGCGGAGCGGATGTCCCAGTGGGGGGCGACCGGCCCCAGGTAGACGACCATCACGTCGCCGACCGGAGGCTGTGGCGGAAGGTCCTCGGTGATGTCGGTCATGGCCCGGGGCTCCTGGATCAGTGGTCGGGAGCCGCCGAGTGTACCGAGTTCAGTCGGAGGAGTCCTCGGCGCTGTCAGCTTCTACCGCGCTGTCGACTTCTATCGCGCTGTCGGCTTCTGCCGCGCTGTCGGCTTCTGCCGCGCGCTCGGCTTCTGCCGCGCCCTCGGCCAGACCCTTCTGGAGTTCCTTCTGTGCGCGGCCCAGGTTTCGGGCCAACTTCGGGAGTTGGCTGCCCCCGAATACCACGATCGCCAGAACGGCGACCCAGATCAACTCGGTACTGCTGAGAAATGCAAGGCTTGACATGCCGTGAGTGTACCAACGAAGAACCGGTCTGGCCTTCTCAGGCGGTTTCTGCTTCCGCCGCTTCAGCGGCTGCCGCCCTGGCCAGGGCCCGCTGGCGACGGATGCGGCGGCGTTCCCGCTCGCTCATACCGCCCCAGATGCCGAACTTCTCGCCGTTCTGGAGGGCGTACTCAAGGCAGTCGGCCTGGACGACGCAACCACGACAGACCTCCTTGGCCTCGCGGGTGCTGGCGCCCCGCTCGGGGAAGAACAGGTCCGGGTCGACGCCGAGGCAGTTCGAGAACTCCTGCCAGGTCATGTCAAGATCCGGTTTCGCATAGATGCCCATGGTGGTGAGCCTCCCGACCATCAGGCGACGCTCAGGACGCCACCGGGGCCTTTGGGGGTTACAGCGATGTAATTAGACCACCTCAGGTGCCCCAAAAGCAAGGGGAAACCCTATTTCCACAGGATTACGGCAGCCCGGACCCGGGCACCCCCCGTCAGCGCGAGGTGCGCAGGGTTCGTCGCTGGTCCACGAAGTCGACCAGGACGTAGTCGCCGAGGTCCTGGTTGGTCGTGAAGAACGCCCGCCCGCCGTTCATCTTCGTGACCGTCTCGATGAACCGGGTCAGGTACGGGGTGGCGTCGAGCATGAACACGTTGATCCGGATTCCATCGCGGGTGCATCGCCGCACCTCGGTGAGGGTGCGGTCCACGGTCGCCTGCGACGGCGGATAGTTGAACACGGGGTAGCCCTGGTCGGTGATGTGGGCGGTGGGCTCGCCGTCGGTGACCATGATGATCTGGCGGGTGCCGGTCTGGCGGGCCAGCATCCGGCGGGCCAGCACGGGCCCGTGCTGCATGTTGGTGCCGTAGACGTGGTCCCCGGAAATCTCCGGGATGCGCTCCGGTTGGATCTCG
>DCXR01000058.1:4349-12438 GCA_002329075.1 Candidatus Neomicrothrix sp. UBA2131 | reverse complement strand
TGGACCCGACCCCGGTGGACCCGCTCCCGGTGGACCCGCTCCCGGCATGCAGGGACCGGGGCAGGGACCCGGTGGCCCACCGTGTCCGCCCTTCGCCGTGGTCGACGAGGCGGCGGGGACCTGCGAGTTCGACGCCCCCAACGGCGACCACCTGGTCATCGACCTCCAAACGGGAGCCGGAACGGCGACCCGCCCCGACGGTACGGTGGTCGAACTCCCGCCACGGCCCGGGACGCCCGGTGGTGCCGGCGCTGGACCGTCCGGAGTACCCGGGGACGTGGTGCCCGGTTGCCCTCCCTCCGGTGAGGTCGACGAGGTCGCGAACACCTGCACGATCATCGAACCGGACGGATCGGTCGTCGTGCTCGACCTCGAGACGGACACCGGGTCGGTGACGCTTCCCGACGGAGAGGTCACGTCGCTGCCGCCGCCGGGAGAGTCAGGCCCGACCGGGGGACCCGGCGGCTCGGACTTCGCTGCCACCGAGGAGACGCCCGAACACCTGCCGTGGCTGGTGAAGTTCGACGAGTTCGTCGATGGCCAGCGCTACCAGGGACTCGAGGAGGTAGTGGTTCGATCCTCGCCCACGGCCACCGCCCTCAACGAGACCCTGGCGCTCGGCATCGTGGGCCTCGCCGGCGAGCCCACCCAACGGTCGGTCCACACGGCGTTTTCGGTGAATGGCGGTGACCGGGCCCTGCGCCACCTCATCGAGGTACCCGACGACGTCTGGGAGGGACGCTCATTCGGGTCCGACGGCGTGCTGTACAAGGCGCTCACCCGGGGAACCTGGCAGTACCAGGGCGAGGACCCGTTGGCGTACACGGACTCGTTCAGCCAGGAGACCCGAAGGAACCGCCAGGACCTGCAACCCCTGATCGACTTCGTGCGCTTCCTCGACGAAGCGGACGACGAGTCGTTCGCCTCGGAGTTGCCCGCCCGCCTCGACGTCGGTTCGTTCGCCCGCTACCTCGCCCTCATGGACCTGCTCGCCAACTTCGACGACATCGACGGCCCCGGCAACAACGCCTACCTCCGCTTCGACCTCGACACGGAGCGCTTCCGGATCCTGACCTGGGATCTCAACTTCGCCCTACAGGGCGGTGTCGGCAGGGGCCCCGGACCCGGCGAGCGCCCGGAGGGTGAACCCGGGGGGAGCGATCAGGGACCCGTCGTCGACCGGGTCGGTGATGTCGCCCAACAAGGCCCGGCGGATCAAGCCGGCCGGGCAGGGCCAGGCGGAGCCTTGGGCCCGGGTGGTTCGGGCCTCGGCAATCCCCTCGTCACCCGGTTCCGCGCCGTCGCCGCCTTCGCCGACCTCATAGAGCAGGCGTCGACGGACCTCGCCGCGGACATCTACGTCTCGGGCACCTATGTCCGGATCCTCGAGGAACGGGCCGAGGTGCTGACCACCGAGGCCGGTGACCTGGTCGAACCGGAGGTGGTCCAGAGCGAGGTCGAGGCCCTCCACGCCCTCATCGGGCAGTTGGGAGCGTCCGCCGGCGGCTGAGGTCATGTACGAACGCGAAGGTTCCTCGGGTCGTACATCGAACGCAAGGAAGCCTGCGTCGGGTAGCACGTGCCGGCCACCTGGATCTCGAAGTTCCCTGTCTTCACGAAGTCGGTGGCCACGCCCGCCTCATCTTCCACGTAGCCGAATCCCATGGCACCGCCCCGGTGCCCATTCGCCTTCTTGCCCATGAGAGCATCGTGGTGCATTGGTTTCAGTTGAGTAAGTGGCATGATGCAGGTGAAATCCACCTCTGAGTTCGACCATGCGACTGAATGAGTTGCATGGTTGGGAATCTTGGTGTTGAATCTGTTGGCAGGGGCTCCACGGAAGGTGGTGAGGCATGGAACACGATCGGCTCACGGAGTTGGGGCGACGCCATCTCTGGGGTCACTTCAGCGTGCTGAAGAACGACGTCGACGGCATGCACATCATCGAGCGCGGCGATGGCTGCTACGTCTGGGACGATCAGGGCAACCGTTACCTGGATGGCCTGGCCGGACTGTTCGTCAGCCAGTTGGGCCACGGCCGCCCCGAACTGGCCCGTGCCGCCGGCAACCAGGCGGCGACACTCGGGTACTTCCCGATCTGGACCTACGCCCACCCCGCCGCCGTCGAGTTGGCGGCCAAGCTGGCGTCGCTGGCGCCCGGTGACCTGAACCGGGTGTTCTTCACCACCGGAGGATCCGAGGCGGTCGAGTCGGCCTGGAAGTTGGCCCGCCAGTACTTCAAGCAGGTCGGCCAACCCGACCGCGTCAAGGCCATCAGCCGCAACCTCGCCTACCACGGCACCTCGATGGGGGCGCTGTCGATCACCGGCCTCGAGTCCATCAAGACCGTGTTCGAACCGCTGGTGCCCGGTGCCGTCAAGGTGCCCGAGACCAACCACTACCGGTGCCCGACCTGTCAGGACGAGCCGCACTGTTCGCTGCACGCCGCCGAGGCCATCGAGGAGGCCATCGTCCGCGAGGGTCCCGAGACGGTGGCGGCGGTATTCCTGGAACCGGTGCAGAACGCCGGCGGCTGTTTCGTCCCGCCGCCGGGCTACTTCGACAGGGTCCGCGAGATCTGTGACCGGCACGGCGTGCTGCTCGTATCCGACGAGGTCATCTGCGCCTTCGGTCGCATCGGCCGGATGTTCGGCTGCGAGCGCTACGGCTACCAGCCCGACATCATCACGTCGGCGAAGGGGCTCACCTCCGGCTACGCGCCGCTCGGCGCCATGATCGTGAGCGACCGGATCGCCGAGCCGTTCGTCGGCACCGGAGAATCCTTCATCCACGGCTTCACCTTCGCTGGCCATCCCGTGAGTTGCGCCGTGGCACTGGCCAACCTGAAGATCTTTGAAGACGAGGACATCGTGGGCCATGTGCAGGCCAACGAGGATGCGTTCCGGGCCGCACTCGACGACCTGTCGGACCTGCCGATCGTCGGCGACATCCGCGGCACGGGCTACTTCTACGCCATCGAGTTGGTGCGGGATCGGGACACCAGGTCCTCGTTCAGCGACGAGGAGCGCGAATCCCTGTTGCGGGGCTTTCTCTCCAATCGCTTCCTCGAGTTGGGCCTGATCTGTCGAGCCGACGACCGGGGCGAACCGGTCATCCAACTGTCACCGCCGCTCATCGCCGAACAGGCCGAGTTCGACTTCATCAACCAGGCCCTCCGCAGTGCCCTGACCGAAGCCACTGCAAGGATGCGATGATGATGGCGACCTCATTCGAGTTGGACGTGACGGACAAGGCCATTATCGCCGAGCTGCAGGTCCAGGGCCGTTTGGCCTATGCAAAGTTGGCACCGCTTGTCGGCCTCAGTGAGGCCGCGACCCGAAAGCGGGTCAACAAGCTGCTCGAACGGGGGGTGATGGAGATCGTCGCCGTCACCGATCCGACCAGACTGGGCCTGTCGCACCAGTCGATGGTGGGTATCAACGTCGACGCTGACGTTCGCAAGATCGCCGACGAGCTCGCCAGGATCGAGGCCATCGACTACGTGGTCGTCACCGCCGGCCGCTACGACATTCTCGCCGAGGTGTTTAGCGCCGATGCCACTCAATTCGTGGGGGTCATCAACGATCAGATCCGGCCCATCCCGGGAATCATCAATCTCGAGATCCTCACCTACCTCGACCTTGTGAAGCAGACATACAACTGGGGCACCGCATGAGTGCGTCGACGGCGGTGGGAATCACGGCCCTCACGAGACGGTTCGGCGACGTGGTTGCCCGGGCCGCTACGACGTGCCGGCCGAAGTGCTCTGCACCGACAACGACGCACGGCTCGAACCCGTAGATGACCGGATCCGCCCCGTCCAAGGCGTGGCCTCGACCGAGGTCTTCCCGACCCTCAAGATGGAGGAGTTGACGTTCTCCCGGGGCACCGGCTGACGCCGATTCCAGGACCCCCTACTCCAGGGCGGTTGCCATTGCGTCGATGATGCGACCGATCTCGTCGTCGGTGATGACAAGAGGCGGGCAGATGGCCAGACAGGTACCCATAGGTCGGATGATCACACCCTGCTCGAGAATGGTGTTGCGGGGCGAAATGGCATCCCGGCCCAGTTCGGCGGCGTAGATGCCACCCATCCCACGCCACGATTCGATCAGGCCATCACCCTCGAGGGCGGTCAGGCCCTCGCGCAGGCGTTCGCCGATGTGGTTGGCACGGCCTACGAGGCCCTCGTCCTCGATGATCTGGATGTTGGCGACGCCGGCGGCACACGAGGCGTTGTGGCCGGAATACGTGTAGCCGGTGCGGAGTAGGAAGCCGGGCTCCTCGAACCCGTCGCAGACGCTCCGCGAGAGGATCACGCCGGACAGGGGCTGGTAGCCCGAGGTGACGCCCTTGGCGAACGTCATCAGGTCGGGGACGACGCCGAAGGTCTGGGCACCGAACCACTCGCCGGTGCGTCCGAACCCGCAGATCACCTCGTCGAGGATCAACAGGGCACCGTTGTCGTCACACAGTCGGCGCAGGCCCTCGAGGTAGCCGTCGACAGGTGGGTACACCCCGCCGGCACCCTGCACGGGTTCCGTGAGAACGGCGGCGATCCGGTCGCCATGTTCGGCGAACACCGAGGCGGCGGCTTCGAGGTCGTCGTGGGGGACCTCGATGAAGTGGGGGACCAGGTCGCCCCATCCCTCCCGGTTCGGGGCGATGCCCTGCGCTGACGTGCCCCCGAAGTTGGTGCCGTGGTAGCCGTTGGTGCGGCGCACGATGACCTGGCGATCGGGTTGCCCCCTGCGCTGCTGGAACTGACGGGCGATCTTGAGTGCGGTGTCGACGGCCTCGGAGCCGGAACAGCCCAGGAACACCCGACCGTCGGGATGGGGCGAGCGTTCCACGATCATCTCGGCGACCCGGGCGGCCGGCCCGTTGGTGAACGGGGCGAAGGTGTTGTAGGCCTCGATCTGGCGCATCTGGGCGGTGACGGCGTCGATGACCTCAGAGCGCCCGTGGCCGATCTGGCAGAGCCACAGGTTGGCGATGCCGTCGACGTAGTCCCTGCCGGCGGCGTCGTACACGAGCGAGCCCTCGCCGCGCACGATGTCGATGAAATCCCGCTCGGGCATGCTCGGTGGTGAAAAGGGGTGCAACAGGGCGTTCGTCATTCGAAGAGCCTCCTGGCCAGGCCGAAGGGTACGCCGGGCCGCACGGGTTGGCGATCCGGGGGGCGGGTGAGCACCCATCCGACGACCAGAAGTACCCCCATGACCACCGCGGTAACCGCCCAGGCCACGGTGTCTCCAGAAGATTCGTAGATGACGGCCCCACCCACCGAAGTCACGGCCGCGGTGCCCACCTCCACGGCACTGGCCAGCCCCTGGGCGGCGGCTTGCCGGTCCTCCGGGACCGCGGCCGATACCAGCATCGGGGTGGAAGGGAACCCGATCCCCTCAGCGCACGAACAAACGATGGTCAACACCACCAGAGCCACCAAGCCCTCGACCAGACCGAATGAGGCCGAGAACAGGGCGCAGGTAGTCAATACGCCGAGAGCCCAACGGCGGGCGCCGTAACGCTGGGCCAGCACGCCACCCCAGGGTGCAAGGATGGCCATGGGCGCGGCGGCCACTGTGACCGCTACCCCGATCTGCCACTGCTCGGCTCCTCGGTGGTCCATCTCGAGGACCCAGATCGATTCGAACGCCCCGATGAACACGAAGTAGGACGCCACCACGAAGAAGGCCCCGATCAGCCGACGATTGCGGAACAGGTCGGTGGGCCGCCGTCGCTCCATGTCCTTCGCCGCCGTGTCCGGGCGGGCTTGCCAACAGGTGGGTATCAGCAGGGTCAGCAGTACCGCCATCACCCAGAACGGGAGGCGGAACCCGCCAAGTGCGTGGAGGAGTGCCGCCACGGACGGTCCCACAACGAAACCAGCCACGTCGAAGGCCCCGAGGCGTCCCACGTTGCGTCCCAGGTTCTCCGGGTCGGCCACAATGACCGTTCGTCGAGCAGCCGGGTGAGCGATCCCGAAGGCCAAGCCGAACAGGGCGCGGCCCACCACGAAATGCCAGAGGTCGTTGGTCAAAGCCACCACAAGCAATCCGGCGATGCCCAGCAGGAGTCCGGAACGCAGCATCAGTGGTGCCCGGCCCCGGTCGGCCTGGGGGGCCAGAGCCACCGAGGCCACGAATGCCGCAACGAAGCCACTGGCGATACCCAGGCCGATGCCGAACTGGGAGAATCCGAGTTGGTTGCGAAACTCCGCTAACAGGGTCATGACACTGGCCAGTCCCGCCGACATCCCGAACAGGATCAGGAAGTACGGGAACAGGCTTGTCCCACCGACCTCCGAGGGCGGCCCGTCAGTCGCGGTACTGGACACCGGGGAGCACACAGAGCATCTCGTAGAGCAGGTTGGCGCCGACGAGGCTGGTCATCCCGCTGGTGTCGTAGATGGGGGCGATCTCGACCACGTCGCAGCCGACCAGGTCGAGCCCACGGCAGCCCCGGATGACCTCGAGGGCCTGGGGCATGGTGAGGCCACCGACCTCGGGGGTGCCGGTGCCCGGAGCGAAGGCCGGGTCGAGGCCGTCGATGTCGAAGCTCAGGTAGACCGGCCCGCCGCCCACCCGTTCGCGCACCTCGGCCATGAGCGGTTCGAGGCTGCGGTGCCAGCACTCCTCGGCCTGGACCACCCGGAAGCCCTGTTGGCGGGACCAGTCGAAGTCGTCCGCGGCGTAGCCGGTGCCGCGCACGCCGATCTGGACGACCCGGTCGCAGTCGAGGATCCCGGCCTCGACGGCCCGCCGGAACGGGGTGCCGTGGGCGACCTTGGAGCCGAACATGATGTCGTTGATGTCGGTGTGGGCGTCGATGTGGACGAGGCCGACGGGTCCGTGCCGCTTCGCCATGGCCTTGAGGATCGGGAGCACGACCGTGTGGTCTCCTCCCATGGCAACAGTGACGAGCCCGTGTCCGAGCAATGTGGCGAAGTGGGCCTCGATGGCGTCGACAGCGGCCAGCAGGTCATAGGGGCTGGCCGCCACGTCGCCGACGTCGTCGATGCGGAGGCTGTCGAATGGCGCCGCCCGGGTGGCCATGTTGTAGGGGCGCAGCAGCACGGACTCGTCGCGGATGCCCCTTGGTCCGAAGCGGGCACCGGGTCGGTTGGAGGTTCCGATGTCGAGCGGCACGCCGACGACCGCCACGTCGAGGTCCGCAGGGTCGCTGCGACCGGGCAGGCGCATGAACGTGGCGATGCCGCCGAATCGGGGCATCTCGTTGTTGCCCAGCGGCTGCGGCTTCCGGTCGTCGTCCAAGGGGCCTCCGTCGTTCAGGCCTCGCAGTCTTGCACGGGGCCGACTGGGGTTGGCGAGACCGGAGGGTGGCAGAATGCGGACCGCCATGGGCCATGACCACTACCGCCACGCCCACGACAAGCGGTTGTGGACGAAGTTCCACTGGTTGTTCAAGATCCGGAAGTTCTGGCAGTCGGACGTGAACCGGGATGCACTGGCCCTGGCGGCGCCCGGCGAAGGCGACCGGGCGGTCGACATCGGCGCCGGCATGGGGCCCGCAACCGTCCAGGCGGCCCGCCGGGGCGCCTCGGTCACCGCCGTCGACCCGTCCCGGTTCATGCGGGCGGTCCTCTCGATGCGGCGGCCGTTCCAACGTGCCAGGTCCCGGATCATGGTGGCGGACGGTGTTGCCGAGTCGCTGCCGGTCACCGACGGGTCGGTCGACGTGCTCTGGACCGTCAACGCCGTCCACCACTGGGTCGACCTCGAGGCCGCCTTCGACGAGCTGGCCCGGGTGCTCGCCCCAGGCGGCCGGATCGTGCTCATGGACGAGGACTTCACGCATCCCGACCATCCCCGGCACGCCACCCACCACGACCACGAGGCCGAGACCACGATCGTGGACGTGGCAGCCGTCGCCGAGGCGCTGCGTGCCCGGGGCCTCGACGCCACCGGCGAGAAGACGTTCGGCGGCGGCGTCCCCGTGAAGCTGATCCGGGCGACCAGGCCTGCCGGGTGAGCAGGGGTCAGCCGGTGTCGCCGGTCGTGTCGTCGCCGGTCGTGTCGTCGCCGGTCGTGTCGTCGCCGGTCGTGTCGTCGCCGGTGTCGCCGGT
>DCXR01000058.1:0-4026 GCA_002329075.1 Candidatus Neomicrothrix sp. UBA2131 | reverse complement strand
GCCGGTGTCGCCGGTGTCGCCGGTCGTGTCGTCGCCGGTGTCGCCGGTCGATCCGGTCTCTTCCTCCGTCGAGGAGCCTGTGTCGAACTTGTAGGTGTAGACGACGCCGTCGACCTCGACGGTGACGCCGGTCGAGTCCTCGGTGGCGGTCGCCTTCGTGCCATCGGGCTTGGTGATGGTCATCTTCGTGCCATCGGCGGAGATCGAGGACACGGACCCGGCCGTCGAGGTGACGTTGATCGAGCCGTCGTCTGCGATGTCGGTCGTGACGTCGCCCGTCACGCCCTTGGACGGGTCGTAGACCCTGGTGAAGTCCGGACCCTCGACGGTCATCGTGCCGTCGGCGTCGAGTTCCACCGACAGTTCGCTCTCATCGCCCATGACCACGTCGATGCGACCGGCCGTCTTGTCCGCCTTGATCGAGCGGATGCCATCAGCGCCCTCGATGTAGTCGTAGGCGACCTCGAGTTCGCCGGTCTCAGTCGTCTTGGCCGTGTGCTCGGTGCCGTCTACGCCCCTGGTGACCGTTTCTTCCTCGGTGACGGCAGTCGAGCCGGTCGTGCCGTCGGCCGAGACGACGGACTGCGAGCCGTCCGGTTGGGTGATGATCGTCGTCCCGTCGGCGAGCGTCATCTCGAAGGACCCGTCCCCCTGCCGGAGTGTCTCCTGTCCCATGCCCTTGTCGTCCAGTGACTTGGTGGTGTCGGTCTTGGGGTTGAACTGGGTGACCGTGCCACCGGAATCCACGGAGACCACCGTCCCGTCCGACTCCTCGCGGGTCAGGTAGACGGCACCGCTGGGGTCGGTGTAGGTCGTGACCCGGGTGCCGGGGGCGTACCGACTGGTGCCGCCGTCCGGGAGTTCGGTCAGCACCGATCCGTCAGCCAGTGTCCGCTCGGTCGTGACCTCGTCGCTCGGGCTGGTGCGCACCGACCACGACCCGTCGGCGGCCTCCTGTTCGGTCCATCCGTCGCTGAAGACCGTGAAGAGGTTCCCCTCGTCATCGACCGAGGTCTGTGCGCTGACGCCCCAGGGATCCGTGAATGTCTTCTTGCCATCTGCGTACTGGACCTCCTTCGAACCGTCCGCGAAACGGACCACCACGTTGCCGAGGTCATCGACGGTTCCGACGTCACGAGTGCCGTCCGGGAAGATGTGCTCGAAGCTGCCGTCGGGGCGCTCGACCCGCATGGTTCCATCGGACTCGGTCGTGATCCGGGCGCCGGTGAGCGGATCGACAGTGGTCTCGTGGACGTAGCCGCTGGCATCGGTCCAGACCTCGCGGCCGTCCTCGTAGCGGGTCAGCACGCTGCCGTTTTCGTATTCGGTGACCTCGATCGTGTCCGTGCCCGTTCCCATCCGGATCGTGCTCGACGTGTTGCCCCACGGGTCCGTGTACTGCTGCCGGCCGTCCGGGAACTCGACGAGTGACGAACCCTCCGACCAGGTGGTGACGACCGAGCCGTCGGGTCGGAGACGGATCTCCTCCCAGGACCCGTCGGCCCAGACGGTCTTCGAGGAGCCGTCGAGGAAGACCGTCTCGACAGAGCCGTCCGACCACACTGTCGTGGTCGTGCCGTCCTCGCTGACCGTCGAGGTGGGCGGCAGCCACTCGTCGGCGCCACCATCGGCGTCGGTCCAGACGGTCCGTCCGTCGGGGCACCACTCGAAGCTCGAGCCGTCGTCATAGACCTCGGTCGTGCAGCCGGTCTCCTCGTCATAGAACGTCTCGGGAGCGGTCCACGTGTCGGTGACGCCCTCGGGCGACGTCCACGACCCCGACCCGTCGTCGCACCACGTGCTGATGCCTCCGTCCGAGTGGAGTTCGACATGGCAGCCCGTGAGCTCGTCGTAGAAGGACTCGTGAAAGCCACCGTCCTCATCCGTCCACGTACTCGAGCCGTCGTCGCACCAGGTGTTCGTCGTGCCGTTGGACCGCTCCTCCTTGGTGCAGCCGGACTCGGGGTCGTACGTCGATGTCCAGGTCTCGGCGCGTCCCTGGGCGTCGGTCCACGAGCCGGTGCCGTCCTCGCACCAGGTGTTGCTGCTGCCGTCCGCGTAGATGCTCTCGGAGCACTTTGTCTGGTCGTCCCAGACGGTGGTCGTGCCGTCGGCACCTGTCCAGACGCTGGTGCCGTCGTCACACCAGGTATTCGTACTACCGTCGCTGCGCTTCTCACTGGTGCAGCCGGTCTCGGTGTCGTACACCGCCGGTTCCCACGAAGTGGTCTCGCCGTTCGCGGAGGTCCACGAGCCGGATCCGTCCTGGCACCAGGTGTTGATGCTGCCGTCGGACCGCTCTTCGATCTCGCAGCCGGTCGCCATGTCGAAGGTACGGACCCACGTATCGGTGCGTCCCTGTGCATCGGTCCATGAGCCGGAGCCGTCCTCACACCAGACGTTGACAGCACCGTCCCACTCCTGGGTCGTTGAACAGCCGGTCGCCTGATCGTGCACGGTGGTCGAGGAGCGACCCTGCTCGTCGGTCCACGAGGATGTGCCGTCCTCGCACCAGGTGGACGAACTGCCGTCCGAGCGCGTCTCCTGGGAGCAACCGCTTGTCCTGTCGTAGGTCCGGGTGCCGGAGTTCCCGTGCTCGTCGGTCCACGAGGACATGCCGTCCTCGCACCATGTGTCGGTTCGGCCGTTCGAGTAGGTGGACGTCCGGCACTCGGAGACCGGGTCCCAGGTCTCGGTCCAGGTCTCGGTACGCCCGTACTCGTCGGTGCGCGAACCCGAACCGTCGTCGCACCAGACCTCGCTGGTGCCGTCATCGCGCTCGGTCACCCGACAGCCGGTCTCGGGTTCGTAGGTGTCGACCCACGACTGTGTCTGACCCTGGGCATTGGTCCAGGAGCCCCGGCCGTCGTCGCAGTGGGTGGACGAGCTGCCATCGGCGTTCTCGGTGACCGAGCAGCCGGTCTCGTCGTCGCGGTAGCTGACCGACGTGTTGCCGAACTCATCGGTCCACGAGGAGTCTCCGTTGTCGCACCACGTGTTCACCCGGCCGTCGTCGTAGAGCGTCGAAGTGCAGCCCGTCGCCTCGTCGCGTGTCCGGACCCAGGTCTCGGTGCGACCCTGTGTGTCGGTGTACGAACCTGAGCCGTTGTCACACCCGACGTCCACCCGGCCGTCGTCGTAGAACGTGGTGCGGCAACCGGTCTCGTCGTCCTGCTCCGCGACCCAGGTCTCGGTCTCGCCGTTGGCGTTCGTCCGCGATCCCGAGCCGTCGTCACACCAGGTGTCCGAGGATCCATCGGCGTTGGTGGTGAGCGAACAACCGGTGGCGTGGTCCCGCACGGACTCGGACCTGCGGCCCTCGGCGTCCTGCCACCAACTGGTGCCATCCTGACACCAGCCGTTCTCGGAGCCGTCGACGTAGGTGGTGATGTCGCAGCCGGTGGCCTCGTCGTGTACCCGTTCGGAGGTGCGGTTGCCGTCGGAGTCCGCCTCCCAGCCGGTGCCGTCGTCGCACCAGGTGCTCTGGGAGCCGTCCTGGTTGGTGTTGAGCGAACAGCCGGTCTCGTCGTCGCGCACGGTGTCGGACCTGCGGCCGTCAGCGTCCTGCCACCAACTGGTGCCATCCTGACACCAGCCGTTCTCGGAGCCGTCGACGTTGGTGGTGATGTCGCAGCCGGTGGCCTCGTCGCGGGTCCGTTCGGAGGTGCGGACACCGTTCGCGTCGATCTCCCAACCGGTGCCGTCATCGCACCAGACGTTCAGCGAGCCATCCCAGCGGGTCTCCGTCGAACAACCGGTGTCGTTGTCGCGCACCGTGTCGGAGCGCCGGCCGTCGCTGTCGGTGTTCCAACTCGAACCGTCGTCGCACCAGCCCGACTCCGAACCGTCGGCGTTCCGGTTGACAGAGCAGCCGGACTCGTCGCGGGTCCGTTCGGAGGTGCGGTTGCCGTCGGAGTCGGTCTCCCAACCGCTGCCGTCATCGCACCAGGCGTCCTGGCGGCCGTCCCCATAGGTCGTGACGTTGCAGCCGGTCGCCTCGTCATAGGACTCGCAACGCGTCTCGAC
>DCXR01000041.1 GCA_002329075.1 Candidatus Neomicrothrix sp. UBA2131 | reverse complement strand
ATAGATCACCGAGCCCCGGACGGGATGAGCGCACCTACGGCTAGCGTTGTGGTCCGTGCCGCGCATCGAGATCGAACTCACCTCCGCCAGGGAGGACGGATCCTGGACCTGGCGTGCCGCCGGTGCACGGGAACCACGTGGATCGCTCGATGGGGCGCTACTCGAAGGGCCGGTCGCCGTAGGTGACGTCCTGAGGGTGGAGGTCGACCAGTACCTCGATGGAATGACCGTCACGGCTGTCCTGCCGGCCCGGGACGTGCGTAGCAGCCCCGTACTCCTCGAGCTCCTCGACCGTGGTGACGAGGAACCCGAGGTGACCACGCGCCTGGTCGGTGGTAGGCGCCGTCGCGACAACGACCATGAGGGTGAACGCCGACCTCGTCGGGGTGAGCGTTCCCGGGACGGCAAGGGGCGCAAGGAACGCGCCGAACGCAAGCCCCGCGGCGAGGGTCGGGGTGAGCGTTCCCGGGACGGCAAGGGGCGCAAGGAACGCGCCGAACGCAAGCCCCGCGGCAAGGGCAGAGGAGGTCGTTCCCAGGAGAGCACGGGCCGAAGAGGCCCTGCCGATCCACCCGCTCGCCCCAGGGCTCCCCGGCTGCGTCCACGGCGGGTCCATCGGAAGGCCGCCATCGATGCACTTCCCGCCGAACAACGCCTCATCGGGCGGATTCTCCTCGACGGTGGCATTCCCGGCCTCCGTTCGGAGGTCGACAGGCAGAACGAAGCGACCCGGGGTGCCGGCGAGCCGGAGATTCCCGCCGAGATCCTTCTCACCCTCGGGGAGCGTCTGCTCCCCCGACTCCATGCCGCAGATTGGAGGGACCGCGCCGAGGCCGCCGAAGCAGGGCTCGCTGAAGTCGACCTCCGCGACCTGCGCTCGGTCGTCGTCGCCGCAGAGTCGGCCGCCAGGGACGAAGAGGCACGTGCCCTTGCCGATCGACTCCGCGTCGGACTCGCCGAGCGCGTGCAACGCGAGCACGAGGCCTGGCTGGCTGAGATCTCACATGTGCTGGGCGAGGGTCGCGTGGTGCGCGCTCTGCGGCTCAGCTCCCACCCACCGAAGGCCGGAGCGCCCATGCCCAGGGACCTCCTCGACCGCCTCACCGAGGCTGCAACCGCAGGCATGACCGCCGACACCGGTCAGGATCGCTGGGGCACGATACTCGATGCGGTTGCCAACTCGCCCGTGCACCAGCGGGTAGTGCCGGCCGGGCTTCCTCCGGAGCCCGGCGAAGAACTCCTCGCTCTCGTTCGTCGGCTCTCGATGCGGGTTCCGGCGATCGCTGCCGCCTTCGGCGTGGATCCCACGCCCACCCGATCCAGGCGACGCCGCACGCGGGCCGGGCCCTGAGCACGCTGGCGGCTTCGGTCCCAGGACGGTCGCCCCGCTAGCGTCACCAGCCATGATCGTCGAGTACGAGGACCACGGACGCACGGTGGTCATACGCCTCAACCGGCCCGAGGCACGCAATGCCGTCAACCAGGAACTGGCCGAGGCCCTCGAAACCGCCATCGACAGGTTCGAGGACGACCCTGAGGCCTGGACAGCGGTCCTTGCCGCCAACGGGCCGTCGTTCTGTGCCGGAGCCGACCTCAAGGCCATCTCTGCGGGTGCCACGCGGCTTGGAACCGAACGCGGTGGGTTTGCCGGCCTGGTGCAGCGCGAGCGCACCAAGCCCCTCATTGCCGCCGTCGACGGTCCTGCGGTGGCAGGGGGCACGGAGGTCGTCCTGTCATGCGACCTCATCGTCGCCTCGACCGCAGCGAGCTTCGGCCTTCCCGAGGTCAAGCGCTCTCTCATCGCCGCCGCCGGCGGGCTCGTCCGGTTGCCGCGGGCACTTCCCCGCAACCTGGCGATGGAGATGGCGCTCACCGGCGATCCCCTAGATGCTGCTGTTGCCCACCAGCACGGACTCGTCAACCGCCTCGTCGAACCCGGAACGGTGGTCGAGGCGGCGCTGGCGCTGGCAGACCATGTCAACGCCAATGCGCCACTCGCCGTTCGGGCCACTCGGCGTGCGATTATCTCATCGACCCTGCTCGACGACGGCGAGGCCTTTCGACTCGGCGGTCGACTCAGTGCGGAGATCTTCGCCACCGAGGACTTCGCCGAGGGTCCTCGCGCCTTCATCGAGAAGCGGCCGCCGGAATGGCAGGGACGCTGAGGCGCAGAACCTAGGAGAACCCGGGTCTCCCATCCTCGAGCACGCCGTGCTCCACGAGGAAGTCGAGGAGTCCGTCAACCAGGTCGCGGGAACGCAGTGCATCGAGTGGCACCCACTCCGCCGCCGAGGCGTCTGATGCCGCAACCGGGTCGTCGTCCGTCAGCACCGTGACGTCGAAGTCCAGGATCACGAAGTGGTATTCGATCCCGACCCGTTCGACCCAGCCACGGAGCGCACCACAGACAGCATCCAGGCCGGTCTCCTCGCGTACCTCACGGACAAGGGCGGCGATGATGGACTCGCCCGCCTCGACCCGTCCCCCGGGCAGGGTCCATCTCCCGATGGACGGTTCCGTCGCCCTCTGGACGAGTAGCAGGAAACCGTCCCTGACGGCTACGGCCCCCACGCAGAGTTCCGGGCGACCGACGCTCAACGGTCCAGCCACCGGTGCACGATGATCGCCCTGCCTACCATTCCCTGGGCCTCGAAGAAGTTCTTGGTCGCCCGGTCTCCGGGGAGGGCCAGCGACTCGATCCCGATTGCGCCTCGTGTGGTCGCCTCGTCGACCAGCAACCCGACCATGGCCTCGCCCACACCGACGGCGCGCCCCCCGGGATCCACGTAGATCTGCTCCACGAAGGCATGGGGGCGAGCATCGGCGGCGACCTCCACAAGCATGGTGCCGAAGCCGACCGGCGTGTCATCGATGCATCCCACGACCACCACGCCGCCCGGATGGGCCAGCACCCGGTCGATGGACTCCGTCGGTCGGTCCCTATCGACGTCGAGGCGATCGAGGATGTCCCCACCGCGCTCTTCGATCATCCCCAAGCGCGCCTGTGCGGCGAGGTGCCCGAGTGCAATCCGGTCCTCGGGGGTGCCGAGGCGGGCGGATTCCATTTCAGGTCCGCTTGGCCCACTGCGGGTGGTCAGGAGATCGGACCACCACAGTGGCCACATTCACCGGTCTCGGCGACGGTGGCCGCCTGGACGAGCAGGAAGCAGTGTGGGCAGGCCACCTCTGTCTCCTGCCTGGCGGTGGGTTGGTCGCCAGAGACGGGCTTGGCCGCCGGTGTGTCCTCGTCCTCCTCGTCGTCGTCGCTGGCGGCGATCCGGTCGCGCAGGATGGCATCCAGGTCAGCCTCGACGTCGTCGGGATCGGGCTCGTCGTCCTCGTCCTGCCCATTGCCACGTACCACACGTGGCCCCTTCTCATCCTCATCCTCGTCCGCGTCTTCCCCGTCCTCGTCGTCGGTACCTTCCACCTCTTCCTCGACTTCTCCCTCGAGGTCGGCGTCCTCAGGTCCCTCATCTTCGAGGTCGGCGTCCTCAGGTCCCTCGGCTTCCAGGTCGGGGCCATCATCCTCGATGGACTTCAGGTCCTCGGGCTCTTCCTCTTCGCTCATTTCTTCCTCGTGTCGGCTGTGCTGGTCGCGGCGGGATCATAGGCAGGCGGAGGGACGTCCACACCCCATAGGTCAGGAGCGGGGACGATAGCCCCCGTCGGGCAGGACTGTCGGTAGGGCCAGATCGGGGTCCCTGAGCAGCGCCGTCACAAGGGAATCCACAACAGCCAGCCGTTCAGGGGTGCAGGGCTCCCATTCCTCGGCGATGTCCGCACAGCGGTCCGAACTGCCCTGGCCTCCGAGGATCGTGGTGTGTGACCAGTAGAAGTACTCGGTGGCCATGCAGTCGTATTCACAGGTCCGGTCGTCGTAGTGGTACCAGGCGTCGGCCGGGTAGGTGCCGGGGACCTGTTCGAAGTGACCTCCCCTGGCAAGGTCCATGGCCCTCGTCAGGTCGGAGAGCCCTTCAGGTCCGAGACGGTCGGGATGGACGAGTGCCCATCCGTAGTCGAATACCAGGTGGTGGACCTCCTCCAGGGCTCCGTCGAATCCCTCTGTGGGCGCCGTCTCCACGTCGAAGAGGGGCTGGGCGCCGTATTCCTCCTCGAGGCCGGACTCGAGGATTCCGGATGACTCGAGGTCCTCCTCGTCGTAGGGCATCACCAGGATCGCCCGCTCGTCGGTCATAGCCCGAACCACGCGCTCGTCGTCAGCGGTCCCGTCGGCATCGTTGTCCAGGTACTGGGCGAGAACCCCTGCCCCATGGGTGAACGCACGCTTGGAGACCCGGGGGAAGGCAACCACGTGGACTCCGAAGACGTCGATGTGTCGATTCGCATAGGGCGCCCAGTCGGCGAGTTCCGCAGGAAGCGGACCGATCGTCAGGTCCGGGGTTGACAGGTCACCCACACCACCGGCTCCCGTGGTCGTGGGGGCCACAGTGGTCGTGGGGGCCACAGTGGTCGTGGGGGTTGCGTCGCCGCCACCACAGGCCGCCGACAACAGCACCAGCACCCCCAGTCGGACTCCTCTCAACCGACGGTGGCGTCGCCGCGGGTCTGTCGACGCTCCTCGGCGCGACGTTCGGCTTCGATGCGTTCGAGTTCCGGTTCATCCGAGTGGTCGGCGAAGCGGATCATCTCGGCAATGGCCCGGTGGCCGGCCACGTCCGCGATGAGGTGGTGCATCTGCTGGCAGACCTCCCGGTAGGCGGGATGGCCCTGCGGGGTGGTGCGCAACTCGATCACGTGCATCGCCTCACGGGCGTTCATCTCCATCAGGTACCGGATCCTGTAGGCCAGCGAGACGGCGTAGGAGGCCTGCGCGGGGAACGGATCGAGCAGGACCCCGTGGAGGGCGGCGGATCGGTCCATCGCCTCGTCGAAGCGTCCGGCCACGCCAGCCTCATCGAGGTCGGGTGGACGGCAGTAGCCGTGCAGGGGCGTCAGGCGCTGCCACTCGATGGTCAGGAGCCGGTGACGCTGGAGGTCCCGGAATGCGCCGTAGTCGGAGAGGATGTCGAATCGGTAGGTCGGCCTCTCGAGGGAGCGCCCGGGCCGCTGTCGTCGGTTGTCGCGGTCTCCCGTCAGGGCTGACAGGACCCTCACGCGCTCCTCGACGGTCATGCGCCGCACCCGTGCCTCTATATGCCGGTCCGGATGGTGCGACGAGGAATAGAGGGCGGCCGCAACCAACTTCACCTCGGCATCAGGGTCGAAGTCCGTGAGGTCGACGATCGGCGCCGACCCGACGACCTCGTCCGTCGGGAAGAACTCGTCGGCCAGTTCCTCGAGCCGTTCGCGGCTCTCGGCAGCGAAGCGGCCGGTCGCCTCGCCGCGGTCAGGGAGGTCGACACGCCGCAGAAACGACGGGACGACCTTGCGGAGCTCGCGCAACATCATCTCGGCGTAGGAACGGGCCTCCGGCAGTGGGTGTGCCCTCATCCGCACCAACAGCGCCTCATAGGCCTGACCGGTTCCGTAGATGCCGAGGTTCGATAGCGACGCCGCGGGAAGGATGCCCCTGACGGAATCGAAGGCCTTGGCGTTGGTCGCCTGCCGGTAGACGAAGTCGGAGTCGTCCGGCTGCTTGGGGCTCCGCTCCCGGAAGTGGGCGACCATCACGGGTACCAGTTCGGAGTAGACCTCGAAGAGGCGGTCCAGGTCGGCGACGTAGCGGGCACCCAGGGCCGAGGACAGTACGTCTGGGTCCCGGTAGTAGCGGAAGCGGCCACCCGGTCGGTCGTCGTAGGCGATGTAGCGCGTCGACTGCTCCAGGTACGACATGAGCCGACCGCGCTCGAGTATCTTCGTCAACAGGTTCGAGGACTGCTCGCACGCCAGGTGGACGCCGCCCAACTGCGCCACGCTGTCGTCGCCGTACTCGAAAAAGATCCGGTCGTAGAGTTCCTCGGCCCGTCGCAGTCCGACGGTGGCGTCGATGGACTCGTCGCCGCTTATGTCGAGTTCGTCCACGAACTCCTCCAGGAACAGGCGCCGGAGGCTGAGCTGCGTCCGGGAGTAGCGGGCGAACAGGGCTCCCTTCACGACCTCGGGCAGGTTGACGAGTGCGAAGACGGGTTCGTCGAGGTTGGTGAAGTAGCGCCGGAGGACATCCTCTTCGTCCGGTGTGAACTCCTCGGCGAAATAGGGTGTCACGACCGGCGAGGCTAGGCCCTGGCGGTGCCCTCCGCGCGGAGCCCTGCAACCGGCGCTGCCCCCATCAGGTGTCGGCCCGGGCTGCAGCCAGTTCGGCCGCTGCCGCGTCGAGGAGGTTCGGCTCGGTCCAGCAGTCGACCAGCGTCATCGCCATCGCCTTTGCACCATCGAGCACCGCACGGTCGCCTTCGGGACCACCTGCGAAGGCGGCGAACGCGGCCGTGTGGATGCCGACACCATCTGGTGCCGCCTTGATCATCGGATGGATCGAGGGCACCAGGTAGCTGAGGTTTCCGAGGTCCGTGCTGCCGAGGATCGCCACCTCGCTGTCCGGACGGGGATCCCGTCCCAGTGCCCGGGCGTTTGCCAGGTAGGCGTCGAGGACGGTTCGGCTGTCGAGCACGTCGTCATAGGAGGGCTGGATCCATTCGTGTTCCATTGCACATCCGGCGGCTGCGGCACCCGCCTCGAGGCATGCCTGGAGGCGCTGTTTCAGGTCGTCGAGTCGGGCACGCGTCGGTGAACGGGCATACCAGAGGGCCTCGGCCCGTTCCGGCACTATGTTCGCCTTCTGGCCGCCATCCACGATGATGCCGTGGATGCGCTCGTCCGGGGCGATGTGCTGGCGTAGGGCCGCCACGTTGACGTAGCCGAGCACGGCACCGTCGAGGGCATTGATGCCCTGTTCCGGGGCGGCGGCCGCGTGCGCTGCGGACCCCCGGTACACCACGCGGACCTGCTGGACGGCGAGGCTCGTCATGCGCTCCACCTCTGAGCCGGACGGATGGACCATCAGTGTGGCGGCGATCCCTTCGAAGGCTCCCCGGTCGATTAGGCGGATCTTGCCTCCCCCGCCCTCCTCAGCGGGGGTCCCGATGATCCGAAGGCGCCCACCCAGTTCCTCGGTGACAGCGGCTCCGGCCAGCCCGGCGCCCAGGCCTGCGGCCGCGATGATGTTGTGCCCACAGGCATGCCCGATTCCCGGCAGGGCGTCGTACTCGCAGAGCACGGCGACCTCCGGTCCCTCGGTGCCCGCCCTGGCCTCGAATGCCGTTTCGATCCCGTAGGCGCCACGGGTCGGTGCGAGCCCCTGCTCCTCGAGGACATCGGACAGGACCCCGTGGGCATGGTGCTCCTCGTAGCAGAGTTCCGGGTGCGCATGGATGTCGTGGGAGGTGGCGAGGAGGAGGTCGGAGAGTTCGTCGACGTGCGCGCAGACCCTCGACTTGGCGGCCTCGGCGACGTCTCGGTGGTCGGCCATGGCCGGATGGTACCGAAGCCGCCGCCCGGTGGCTGTATCCGTGGGCGGTCGCTCAGACGACGATCAGGAGCGCCCCGACCTCGAGGCGCACGGATAGCCGCCGGGCGGTTCCGGTGCGCCGCCCGTCCAGCCAGATGGGGGTGGGCCGCTCGAAGTCGACCTGTTCCGCCCTGGTCCGCGTGTAGCGGATCCCGGGATGCGGAACGTGTGTGCCGCTGGGCAGGCGCCGCCGGGCGCCGAACCGCTGCCCGGTGGCAAGGTCGGCGTCGAGGACGTCCAACAGTCCGTCGCCCGGATGTGCCCGGGGGGCGACGTTCCAGTTCCCGAGGTGGGCGGCGTTCGCGGCGACCCAGGTCCGACCCCGGAGCCAGGAACGACGTGCCACGAGGTGGGCACAGAACCAGTGCAACCGCCCATCCAGGAGGGCCGTTCCGAGGTCAACGCGGAGCCGTTGTCCCTGTTCGCCTCGCCAACGCTCGACCCCCGGTGACCCGCCGAGGGTGCGCCAGAGGTCACCCCCGGTGAGCGCCAGGGGTGGGACCTCGGTGCCTGCGCGTCGATGGCGGGTTACCAGGTGGAGGAGCTCTGCATCGGAAGCCACCACCACCCCGTCATCGGGAAGCGGGCCGCTACTTCCCCACTCCCGGCCCCTCTCGATGCTCATTCGGTGTCTCCGGGGGCGTCCTCTGGCGAGGATGCGGAATCCCTGTCGTCTTCTCCGTTGACTTCCCGGGTCAGTGAGACCACACCGCGTTCGATCTCACCGATGGCCTGACGGGCAGCCCTGGCTATACGGGGCGGGCCCACCTTTGCCACCTGGCGGAGCAGGTCGGCGACGAGGCGCACGTTGCGCACGAACTCCCCACCGGTGAAGGCGTGGTCCCCGACACCTCCCAGCACGTCAGCCAGGTCACTGCCGGCAGTCCAGGACAGGACGACCCGGGCGAATCCCGGGTCGGGCTGCGGTAGGGCTTCGAGTCCGGCCGCCTCCTCCGCTGCTGCCACGTCCGCCCAGAGCTCCTCCAGTTCGGTGAGTCGCCGCCCGACCGGGCCGTGGAGTGGACGATCCTCGGGTTCCAGCGGACCACGATGCCGGTAGGTGAGGGCGGACAGCACCGCGGCGAGCCCCGGTGGGTCGAGGTCCTCGAGGATCCCGGCGGCCAGCGCTTCGACGACGAGGAGGTCGGCTTCGTTGTAGATGCCCACCAGGGGCAGTCCCTTGTCGGTGAGTGCCCACCCATCCGCCATTCCCCGGGCCCCGAGCACCTCCAGCAGGGCGCAGAGGCTGTCGACCAGGCCATCGGGGGCCTCGCCGCCACGCCCCCGCCTCCGGTCCCCTTGCCGTTCCCTGTGCTGGGCGATCCTGCGATCGAGCTGGAACTGGCCGAAGGAGCGGCGGAGGAGGCCCTCGGCCTGCTCCCTGGTGCGGCCGTCCATGAGGTTCGCCACCATGTTGTAGGTCGGTCGGAAGGCGGACCGAAGCGGGAATTCGGTGCTGCTGACCAGCCGGGACACGGTTTCGAAGGTCACGAACGGGGACCACAGGACGAGGGCGTGTCCCTCGGCATCCATCCCTCGCCGGCCTGCCCTGCCTGTGAGTTGTGTGAACTGGCCCGGGGTGAGCACCTCATGGCGTTCGCCGGTGAACCTCGTGAGGCGTTCGACCACCACGCTTCGAGCAGGGAGGTTGACACCCACCGCCAACGTCTCGGTGGCGAAGATGATGCCGGTCAGCCCTGCTCCGAAGAGTTCCTCGGTGACCTCCTTGAACAGCGGGAGCATCCCTGCGTGGTGGGCGGCGATGCCGCGTTCGAGGCCCTCTCGCCAGACGGCCACGCCGAGGACTCCCAGGTCCTCCTCGGAAAGCCCGGCCAGTCGCTCATCGATGATCGCAGCGACCGCTGCCGTCTGGGCTTCGTCGGTCAACCGGATGCCGTCCCTGACCATCTTGTCCCGCGCCTCCTCGCATCCGACCCGGCTGAAGATGAAGTTGATCGTCGGCAGCAGGTCGCGGCGTTGCAGTTCCCGCAGAACCTCGTCCCGTCTCGGTGTGCGCCATCTGTGGGAAGGGCGACGCTGTCCACCAGGGCTCCCACGGTTCCGCGATCCTCCAGGCTCGGCGTCATACCGGTCCCCCTCCCTGTTGGAGTGGCCCTTGACGAGCACGGGTAGCCGAACCACCCGGCCTCCCCTTCGGCGCTCGCCCACGAGGTAGTGGCTGCGGAGCGGAACCGGGCGGCTGTGTTCGACGACCACGTCTGTCGGGCCGTGCTGCAGGCACAGCCACTCCCCCAGTTCGTCGGCGTTCGACACCGTCGCCGACAGTGCTACCAGTTGGATGTCGTCGGCGAGGCCGAGTACCACCTCCTCCCAGACCGGTCCCCGGTAGGGGTCCTCGAGGAAGTGGACCTCGTCGAGTACCACGCACCCCAGCGCTTCGAGCGCCTCCGAGCCTGCATACAGCATGTTGCGCAGTACCTCGGTGGTCATCACGACCACCGAAGCATCCCCCCGGACGGTGTTGTCCCCGGTCAGCAGACCGACGTTCGCCGTGCCCAGGCGGACGCTGAGATCCAGAAACTTCTGGTTGGAGAGGGCCTTCAGCGGCGTGGTGTAGAAGGTGCGGCGTCCCTCGCCGAGCGCCCGGTCGATGGCATGCTCGGCGACCACCGTCTTGCCGCTGGCAGTAGGTGCCGACACCAGCACCGAGCGACCTTCATCGATGGCCGCCAGGGCCCGGAGTTGAAAGTCGTCGAGTTCGAAGGACCAGCCGTCCACCTTGTGGATCAGTCCCGGTTGCGACGCCGTCGACGATCGTGCGCCCGTCCCACGAGGATCGCCAGTTCATAGAACAGCAGCATCGGTACCGAGAGGATGAGCAGCGTAAAGGGGTCTCCGCTCGGCGTGAGGACCGCTACGAGTGCGACGATTCCGACGATTGCATACCGCCGGACGTTTCGCAGTTGACGATGGTGTAGCACCCTGACCAGTTGCAGGAACACCAGCACGAGTGGGAACTCGAACCCGATCCCGAAAGCGATCGTCATCTTGACCACGAAGCCGAGGTACTTGGCCGGTGAGAAGACGCTGACCAGGTCCGGCCCGCCTATGTCCATGAGGAAGCCCAGGGCACGCGGGATGCTCCAGTAGGCCAGGGCGCCCCCGGCAGTGAACAGCAGCACACCGAACCCGACGAACGGGATCGCCCAGCGCCGCTCTCGCCGGTACAGCCCCGGGGCCACGAACCGCCAGATCTGCCAGAGCAGTACAGGAATGGAAAGTGCCAGGCCTCCGTAGCCGGCGACCATCATGCGGACGCTGAACGGTTCGAGCGGGTCGGTGACCAGGAGTTCGCAGCCGTCTCCGAACATATCGCCGCCCACCGATTCGCCCTGGACCTTGCAGTAGGGCTCGAGCAGGAAGTCGAGGATCCACGGATAGAGGATCCAGCAGACCACGGCGCCTACGCATACGGACAGTATCGAGACGAGCAACCGTCGCCGGAGTTCGATCAGGTGCTCCAGCAGGCTCATGCGGCCCTGCGGAGTTTCCTCGTCAGTCGCCATCGGTCTCGGGTTCGGTTGCCTGCTCCTCGGACTTCTCGGGGCCTGCCTGTGGATTCTCCGACCCTGGTTTCGGCACCCCGGTTCCCGGAGCACTCCGGAGGGAGGTCTCTCCGTCCAGGCTCGCCTTCAGATCG
>DCXR01000047.1:986-2515 GCA_002329075.1 Candidatus Neomicrothrix sp. UBA2131 | reverse complement strand
GGGCTTGCCGTTGCGGGACCGGTTCGACGAATTGCCGCCGCCGTTGCGTTGGTCCGACCGCTCCGAATCCCTGCGCTCACGGTCCTGCGACGACTGTGAGCGGGATCGGCCGCTGCGGTTGCGCTGGCCTCCCCGACCACGACGATCCCGATCGCTGTTGCGGTTGTGCCGTTCACGCTCGCCGCCGCGGGCGTGCTCGGGTGCCACATAGGCGACGGCCCTGGCCGCGGTCGCCGGGCTCGGCACCAACTCCAGGAGCGCCTCGGTATCCGGTGCATCGACCGGCTCGTCGAGGCCGATCGCGCGTTGCATCCGGTGGGCTTCCCTCACCTGCTCGGAGGTCAGGAACGAGATGACCACACCGCTGCGGCCGGCGCGGGCCGTTCGACCGGAGCGGTGGATGTAGGCCTTGTGGTCCTCGGGCGGATCGAAGTGGAAGACAGCCGCCACGTCGTCGACATGGATGCCCCGTGCCGCTACGTCGGTGGCGACGAGGGCATGGACCTTTCCGTTGATGAAGTCGGACAGCGCACGAGTGCGCTGGGACTGGCTGCGGCCGCCGTGGATGGCAGCGGTGCGGATGCCGGCCTTGCCGAGTTGCCGGGCCAGCCGGTCGGATCCGTGGCGGGTGCGGCAGAAGACGATTGCCGGCCAGGCGGTGCCGACTGCCTCGGCGAGCACGCCTGTGCGCTCCGCACGGGGGAGCTTCCAGAAGAGGTGTCGTGCAGCGGTGATGTCGGGGGTGTCCTCGCCGACCTCGTGGTGTACCGGGTCGCGTTGGTGGTCGCGGGTGAGCTTGGCGACGTCGCCGTCGAGGGTCGCCGAGAACAGCACCGTCTGGCGGTCGGAGGAGGTCTGGTCCAGCAGCCGACGAACTGCGGGCATGAAGCCCATGTCGGCCATGCGGTCGGCCTCGTCGAGCACCACGTGGTCGACATTCCCGAGGTCGACGAGGCCCTGCTGGATGAGGTCCTCGAGGCGGCCCGGGCAGGCCACCAGGATGTCGACGCCCCGGCGCAGCGCAGCGATCTGGGGCCCGTAGCCGACGCCGCCGTACACGACTCCGATGCGGACCGGGCCGGCGAAGGTCCGGAGGTCCTCGTGGATCTGTTCGGCCAGTTCGCGGGTCGGGGCCAGGACCAGCGCACGGGGGCGCTTCGGCCTGGCCTGCTCTACGTTGACAACGAGCGGGATGCCGAAGGCGAGGGTCTTGCCGGAGCCGGTGGGGGCCCGTCCGCACACGTCCCGGCCGGCCAGGGCGTCGATGATGGTGGCGGCCTGGATGGCGAAGGGCTCGGTGATGCCGTTGCGGGCGAGCGCGTCGCAGATGGTGCCCGGAACGCCCAACTGGGCGAAGGTGGTGGTCATTGTTCTCCTCGGCCGCGTGTCGGCCGTGCTGGCGGGTTCGTGTCGCCTCGTCGCGTCTGCTGAGGTCGGCATTCTTTCGGGGTGGCTCACGATGACCGGAAGAACCAACGCCCGTCTGCGAACCCACCGGAGGAGATTCCCACCGGAGTGCCCACAGGGTA
>DCXR01000047.1:0-597 GCA_002329075.1 Candidatus Neomicrothrix sp. UBA2131 | reverse complement strand
CCATACACTCCGCGCCATGAGCGATCCGGACGCCCGGTCCTCCCGGATGCCGCAACACCTTGCCGACGACCTGGCCGCCTGCCGGGGTCCGGCAGGTGAGGCGGCCACGTTGCCGCCTGCCTGCTATGTCGACCCGGAGGTACACGCCCTCGAGGAGGCGGCGGTCTTCCGTCGGGGCTGGGTCGGGGTCGGTCGCTCCGACACCTGGGCGGCGAACGGCGACTACCGGACGTTCGAACTCGGCGGGGTCCCGACCATCGTCGTGCGCGACGACGACGGCCGACTGCGGGCCTACGACAACTCCTGCAGCCACCGGTCCGCCCGGATCATGGAAGGGGAGGGCACATGTGCGCGGATGCGCTGCCGCTTCCACTTCTGGACCTATGGGCTGGACGGTCGCCTGGTCGGAGCGCCGAGCATGCAGCGCACGCCGGGCTTCGACGCCGGCGACCACGGCCTCCACGAGTTCACCCTCGAGGAGAGGCACGGGTTCGCCCTGGTGAGCCTCGAGGCTGGTCCACCGTCGATCGACGCCTGGCTGGGCGACTTCGGAGACCTGCATGCGGACTGGCCGCTGGACGGCGTGGTCACCACCCG
>DCXR01000028.1 GCA_002329075.1 Candidatus Neomicrothrix sp. UBA2131 | reverse complement strand
ACCACGGCCGCACCCACCACCACGATCGTGTTGACAGACTCGTTCCGGGGCGTCACCGCCGAGGCCATCAAGGTCGGCCTCTCCTCCATCGACTTCGAAGGCCTGAACCGGGACTTCGGCCTGTCGCTCACCTACGCCAACTTCGGCCCCTTCTTCGAGGCACTGGTCGCCGACCTCAACGAGCGCGGCGGAATCCTCGGCCGGAGGGTCGACCTGACTGCGCGGACCTTCATCCCGGTGGGACCGGTCACCGCCGACGCAGCCTGTACCGAACTGACCGAGGACGAGCAGGTGTTCGTAGTCCTCAACGGCTTCGCCGGCCCCGGAGCAGAGAGCGTCAACGAGTGCCTGACCGACATCCACGCGACGAACCTCATCGGTGGCCACCCGTCACTTGAACAACTCGAACGGGCCCAGGCGAGCTGGATCGCCTACGACATCAGCTTCAGCCGGCGCGGCCTCGCCTTCATCAACCTGCTCCGTGAGACCGGTTGGCTCGCCGACCTCGGCCCCTACATGCTCTACGGAGCGAATCCCGACTACCAGTTGGTCCTCGACGACATGAAGGCCGCCCTGGAGGCGGAGGGACAGTCCGTCCCCATCGCCGCCGTCAACGAGGCGACCGGCGACGAGACGGCGACGATCGCCTTCCTCGAGGTCCTGATGGAGAGGGCTCGTACTGAGGGCGTAGCGAGCATCGTGGTCGTCGGTGAGGCCGTCTACAGCATCGAATACATGATCAGCCTGCGCGACGAGTTCACCCTGCTGATCCACAACGGCGACTCCATCGGCGCCTGGGTGCAGGAGCCGCCGCCCGGGATCGAGGACGCCGGGCTGATCCTCACCAACAGGAACTTCCCCTCCCGCGACGATCCGTCATGGGGTCACTGCCTAGAGATCGCCGATGCCGTCGCGGAGACGGAGATCAGGCCAGCCGACGACCTGGTCGGCGACGACAGGAACTACTGGGCGGCCATGTCCAATGCCTGTCAGTCGCTGGCGCTGTTCGAGATGATCGCTACGGCGGCGGGCCCCGACCTGACCAACGAGTCGTTCGCTGCCGCCGCTGCGTCACTCGACAACATCGAACTCCCGGGCTATGCGTTCGCCTCACTGGGACCGGACAAGTTCGACGCCCGCGACTCGCTCACGCTCGCGCGTTGGGACACCGAGGCCTCGGCCTTCGAGGCGATCTCCGAAGCCATCGACACCACCGGCTGAACAGGCGCACCATGACCGGGACTGGGCTCGCCGCCGACGCCGAGTCGTTCCGGTGGTTCCACACCGTCGACCTCCCGGAGCGGATTGCGGCCGGGAACGGGGCGCTTGCCTGGGCCGACGTCGAGCCGCTCGGCTGCCTCGGCCTGCGCACCCCGGCCGGCAGTTGGACCTTCGTGCCCCGCGACGGCACCGTCGACCTGGTCGAGGGCGAGGAGTCGGCCGACACGGTCGTCGGTCTCGACCTCGAGTCGTGGCTGGGGCTGGTCTCCGACCTCGACACGCCGCCGGCAATGCTCTACACGGACCGCCTCGAGGCCGTCAGGGGCAACCCGATGCGCTTCATGCGCTGGGAACCGGGCCTGCGGGCGCTGTTCCACGGTCGCCCTGTCTACGACCCCGGCACCGTCGATCTCCGCGACCTCGACGGCAAGCGACTCGACACCTCCCGTGGGTTCAGGCTCGGGGACCTGGAGGGTGATGCCACCGACGCGCGGCACTTCCTCAGTACCGCCGGCTACCTCTTCGTGCGCGGTGTCTTCACTGCCGACGAGGTGGTGTCGATGCTCGAGGATGCCGCCGTCCTCGCCGCCGAGGCCGTGCCCGGTGACCAGGAGTCCTGGTGGGGGCGCAACGCAGCCGGCGACGAGATCCTGACCCGGGTGCTGCGGGCCGCCAGCCGACCCCACCTGGCCGCCCTCCACGGCGACCCCCGCGTCCTGCGACTGGTCTCGATGGCGGACGAGCCTCTGGCCGCCGATGTCGACCAGGGCACGGACCGGGTCACCGTGCTCTGGAAGCACCCCGACATGGTCGAGGGCCTGGGCGACCTGCCGTGGCACCGGGACTGCGGCATGGGCGGACATGCCCTCAACTGCCCGTCGGTAGTGGTGACGATCTGTCTCACGACAGGATCTCCCGAGGCCGGTGAGTTGCGGTTCCTGCCCGGTTCGCACCGGGCCTCGTTCCCGTTCGTGGACGGCACCGACGTGGCGGCGCCGGAGGGTGAGTCCCTGCCGATCACCGCCGGTGACATGACCGTGCACTACTCCGACGCCATGCACGTGTCGCTGCCGCCCACGTCCGTCGACGGCCCCCACCGCATCTCGCTCCTGATGGCGTTCGGACCGGAAACGGCCGGCCACCACCGCGGCGGGCGCCATTACAATGACGCCCTGCTGGGTGCCGAGGATGGCCAGGTCGAGAACATCGGCCGGCGCCTGGCCACCTGAACTCGACCTTCCAGCACCACAACCCATCACGAGACCCTTGGCGGTCCCTAACCGTCACCTAACACACCGCATCCAGAATTTCCCGTAGCGTTGGGCTGAAGGGCCCGACATGGAACAAGGGAGCATCCGAGCAGATGACGATCCAAAGCGGGAACGACAAGGAAAGAGCGGTTTCGTGGAACCGCGCCAAGGCAGGCACGATCGCAACCGTGGTGTTGCTGGTTGCCGTAGTCACGGCAGCGGCGGTCGCTGCGACTCCCGGATCACGACCCGAGGTTGGGGACAACGGGCGCGCCGAGCATGACGTCAGGCCCCTGAAGGCCGACCTCGC
>DCXR01000067.1 GCA_002329075.1 Candidatus Neomicrothrix sp. UBA2131 | reverse complement strand
CGCCCTCGTAGCTCAGTCGGATAGAGCGACCGCCTCCTAAGCGGTAGGCCACAGGTTCGATTCCTGTCGAGGGCGCCATGCCAACGACATTCCACGACGCACCCGCCTGGTACCGGCGCGCCCTCGACGTGCCCTACGCCGACCGCACCGTCACCGTCGACGGAGCCGACATCCACTACCTCGCCTGGGGCGAAACCGGCCGGCCCGGGCTCGTGTTCGTCCACGGCGGCGCCGCCCACGCCCACTGGTGGACCCACGTGGCCGCCCAGTTCGCCGGCGTCTACCGGGTGGCGGCCATCGACCTCTCGGGCCACGGCGACAGCGACCGACGGGACGAGTACTCGCTGGCCCGCTGGTGCAGCGAGGTCATGACCGTGGCCGACGACGCCGACATGGCCGGACCCCCGATCGTGATCGGACACTCCATGGGCGGCTTCGTCACCCTGGCCACCGCCGCCGCCCACGGCGACCGGATCGCCGGGGCCATCATCATGGACTCGCCGGTCACCGCCCCCGACCCCGAGATGGAGACCGGCCGCCGCAGCCAGTTCCGAGACCCCAAGGTCTATCCCGACCCCGCCACGGCGATCGCCCGCTTCCGCACCGTCCCCGAGCAGGACCACTACGAGCCGTACGTGATGGCCCACGTGGCAGCAATGTCCCTACGCCCCGCCGAGGGCGGCGTCACCTGGAAGTTCGACCCGGCCATCTTCATGCCCCGCCGCTCCGCCGCCAACGAACTGCTGGCCACCGTCACCTGCCGGGTGGCGCTGTTCCGCGCCGAACACGGCCTCGTCACACCCGACATCGGCGCCTACATGTACGAGCAGTTGGGAAGGGTCGCCCCCGTCATCGAGATCCCGCTCGCCGGGCACCACCTCATGCTCGACCAGCCACTGCTCGTCGTCACCGCCCTGCGGACCCTGTTCGCCGACTGGGAGCACTCCGTACCCTTCGAACGGGGCTAGGCCCCAGCCGGGGTATACAGCCTCCCCGCCCCGCTACCGTTCAGTCCCATGCCCATGCGCCTCTACGACACGGTCCGCGACGAGGTCGTGCCGTTCGAACCCGGACCCGAGGTGTCCATCTACGTCTGCGGCATCACGCCGTACGACGCCACCCACCTCGGCCACGCCTTCACCTACCTCACGTTCGACCTGGTCATCCGGCGGCTCGAGGACCTCGGCCACTCGGTGCGCATGGTCCGCAACGTCACCGACGTCGACGACTCGATCCTGTCCAAGGCCCGGGAACTCAAGGTCGACTACCGGTCCCTCGCCACCGTCGAAATGGCGCACTTCGACGCCGACATGGAGGCGCTCAACATGCGCCCCGCCGCCGTCGAACCATGGGCCACCCAGTCGATCGAGTCGATGCTCGACCTCATCCAACGCCTCTCCGACGCCGGCCACACCTACACGGTCGACGGCACCACCTTCTTCGACGTCTCCACCTCCACCGGCTTCGGCTCCCTGTCCGGCTACGACGAGGCCACGATGGTGGAGTTGGCAGCCGAACGTGGCGGCCACCCCGACGATCCGAGGCAGCGCAACCCCCTCGACTTCGTCCTCTGGCAGCCCTCCGGCAACGACGAGCCGGCCTGGAACTCGCCCTTCGGGGCAGGCCGACCCGGCTGGCACATCGAATGCTCGGCGATGGCGATGGACAACCTCTCCGACACGATCGACCTCCACGGCGGCGGCGACGACCTCGTGTTCCCCCACCACGAATGCGAGGACGCCCAGACCCGTGGCGCCACCGGCGAACCGCTCGCCCGCCACTGGATGCACGTCGGCATGGTCGCCTACGAGGGCACCAAGATGTCCAAGTCCCTCGGCAACCTCGTGTTCGTGCGCATGCTCCGCAACCTCCACGACCCGAGGACGCTGCGCATCGCCATGCTGTCCCACCACTACCGCGCCGGCTTCGAGTGGTTTGACGCCGACATCGAAGAGGGCGTCACCAGGCTCGACCGCCTGATCGAAGCAGCCCGGCGGCCCTGCGGTCCCGACCCTGCCCCCACGCTCACCGCCGTCCGGGCTGCCCTCGATGACGACCTCGACGCACCGACCGCCCTCGATGCCATCGACGTGCTTGCCGGGGCGATCATCGCCCACGCCGGCGACGACCCTTCGGCGCCGGCCGGCCTCCGCGAGGCGGCCAGCCTGCTCGGCATCCACCTCGACGAGTCCCCGGCGGGCGACGCCCCCTCCGGCACCTGAACGGTCCGGCCGCTTCGACGCCTCCCGTATCCTGACCCGATGCTCCGTCTCACCGACAGCCTGACCGGTGACAAGGTCGAGTTCACCCCCCGCGATCCGGGGAAGGCCTCCGTCTACTGGTGCGGGCCCACCGTCTACGACGCCCCCCACCTCGGCCACGCCCGCAGCACGCTCGCCTTCGACATCCTCGTCCGCTACCTGCGCTGGACCGGACTCGACGTGACGGCGGTGTCCAACATCACCGACATCGACGACAAGATCATCGCAAGGGCAGCCGACGAGGGAACCACCGAACCCGAGTTGGCACGCCGCTTCGAAGACGTGTTCATCGCCGAGATGGACCGCCTCGGCATCGCCCACCCAGACCTCCGGCCCCGAGCCACCGAATATGTCGACCAGATGATCAGCATCATCAGCCAACTCGTCGACCGGAACATGGCCTACACAACCGACTCCGGCGTGTACTACGACGTCGACCGCCTCGACGGCTACGGCGCCCTCGCCGGCCAGTCGCCTGAACAACTGCGGGAAGGCGCCGGCGCCCGGGTCGAGGTCGACGACGACAAGGCCGACCCGCTCGACTTCGCCCTCTGGAAGGCCGCCAAGCCCGGCGAACCCGCCTGGGACTCCCCCTGGGGGTCCGGCCGACCCGGCTGGCACATCGAATGCGTCGCCATGTCACTCGACCTGCTCGGCGACGGCTTCGACATCCACGGCGGCGGCGACGATCTCGTGTTCCCGCACCACGAGAACGAACGGGCCGAATGCCTCGGCTGCGGCCGGCCCTTCGCCCGCCTCTGGGTACACAACGGCATGGTCCAGGTCGGCACCGAGAAGATGTCCAAGTCGCTCGGCAACTTCCGTACCCTCGCCGACCTCCTCGACAGCTGGGACCCGAGGGCACTACGCCTGCTGGTCCTGCAGACCCACTACCGCAAGACCATGGAGATCGGCGAGGCCACCCTCACTACCGCTACCGCCGCTCTCGAGCGGCTCGACGGGTTCGCCCGACGCATCGCCGGATCCGACCTCCCGGATTCAGCCGCCGACCCCGACGCGGTCGGACGGTTCCGCACCGCCATGGACGACGACCTCGGCACCGCCGCCGCCATGGCGGTCGTCTTCGATGCCGTGCGCGACGCCAACCGGGCGCTCGACGCCGAGGACGAGACATCTGCCGCCGCACTGGCCGCAGCGGTGTTCGAGTTGACCGGCGTGCTCGGACTGCGCCTGGGTGGGGCTACAAGCAGGAGAGGCGACGATGGCACGATCGACGAACTGGTCGCCGCACGCAGCACCGCCAAGGCGGCGAAGGACTACGCCGAGGCCGACCGCATCCGCGACGACCTCACTGCGCGCGGCATCGTGATCGAGGACTCGGCCACCGGCACCACCTGGCGGCGCAACTAGTTCCTGGGAACCTCACTCCAAGCCACGCCCTTGTCGACGCGGACATCGCCGGGGAGGCCGAGGACCCGCTCACCCAGGATGTTGCGCATCACCTCGGACGTGCCACCCTCGATGGTGTTGGCCCGTGCCCGGAGAAACGCGTACTTCGTGCTCTCGCCGCCGGTGAGCCGCAGCCCGTCGGGCCGCTTGCGCTCGTAGCCCGCCTCGTGGACCAGGCCCTCGGCGCCCAGCAGGTCGAGGCACGCTTCGTAGATGTGCTGGTTCATCTCAGCCGACATCAACTTGCCGACCGAGCCCTCCGGACCCGGGTTGCCGGACTTCGAAGCGTCGCGTGCCCGCCAGTTGGTCAGGCGCAGGGCCTCGGCCCGGCACCACAACTCGACGACACGATCGCGGGCCACCGGCAGCGTCGCCGCATCAAGCGACCCCTTGCGCTCGCCCCAGACACGCAGCAGGTCGCCGATCGGGCCCGTGCCCTTCCGGGACACGCCACCACCGAGGGCCACCCGCTCGTTCATGAGCGTCGTGACCGCAGCACCCCAACCACCGCCGACCTCGCCCAGGACATGGTCGTGCGGGATGCGGACATCGTCGAAGAAGACCTCGTTGAACTCGGCCTCACCGGTGATCTGGTGCAGCGGACGCACCTCTACGCCCGGTGACTGCATGTCGAGCAGGAAATAGGTCATGCCCTTGTGCTTGGGCTGGTCGGGGTCGGTCCGAGCGACCAGCATCCCCCAGCGCGACACGTGGGCGAGCGTGGTCCAGACCTTCTGACCGTTGACGATCCACTCGTCGCCATCCCGCATGGCCCGTGTCGACAGGCCGGCCACGTCGGAACCGGCACCGGGCTCGCTGAACAACTGGCACCAGATCTCCTCGCCCGTGTACATCGGGCGCAGGAGGCGCTTCTTCTGCTCGTCGCTGGCGTAGGTGAGCACGACGGGGGCGCCCATGCCGATGCCGATCGGGTTGATGATGAGGTCGTGGTAGGGCACGCCGGCAGCCCGGAGTTCATCGTCGACGACCGTCTGGAGTCGCCGGCTATCGAGGCCCAGGCCACCCAGCCCCACAGGGAACTGGACCAGCGCCAGACCCCGGTCGAACTGCTCACCCCGGAACGTGAACTGGTCTACCTCACCGGGGGGCAGATCCGCCACGAGTCGGCGGGTGAGTTCCCGGATGTCGGTTTCGGATACTTCGGCCATGGCTCTGGTTCCCGTGCTGGTCGGTGCTGCGTCGAACCTACCCTCGGGCAACCCGACGGACCCGATCGGGCCCGGGCCCCGGGTCAGTCGGGGTCCCGCAAGGCGTACAGGTAACCGTCCCGGGAACCCATGTAGACGGTCCCCCGCCAGATGGCGGCCGACGACTCGACGCACGCGCCGGTGGTGACCTCCCACACCTTGACCGGCTCGACGGTCGGGTCGGCCAGGTCGAGCCCGAGCACCCGGCCGCTGCAGTCGCCCATGACGAGAATGTCGTCGACGATCGTCGGCGACGACCAGGTGGGGCCCGGCAACTTCATGGTCCAGGCGACCTCGCCGCTGGCCCGGTCGATGGCATGGACCTTTCCCTCGTCGGTCGGCACGATGAGCAGGTCGCCGTAAACGGCGGGCGTCGCCCACACCCCGCTGTCGAGGTGCGGGCGGTCCTCCACCGCCCAGACCAGCGGATCCTCCGGCCTCGACGGGTCCAACTTCAGGATCTGGCCGAGTTCGTGCGAGCGGTCAGTGCCCCGCTCGTACTCGACGCCGACGTAGAGCATCCCCTCGTCGTCGACGGCGAGCGTGGCATCGATGTCGTCGCCTGCCCAGAAGCGGAACACCCGGGTGGGCTCGACGCCCTCCCTGAGGCCCCCTATGTCCCACCCCTGGACGAGCCCACCCGAGTTGGCGAAGTAGAGGGTGTCGCCGATGACCAGCGGCGAGGTCTCGATGGACACGTTGCCACCGACCGCCTCGAGCAGCTCGTCGTCCCAACCGGCGACGTCCCAGACCAGCACCGGATCGACCGTGACCAGGCCGTCGGTGGCATAGCCCCGGTTCAGCCGCACCACGTGGAAGCGACTGTTCTCCCCACCGGCGAAGAGGTGGCCGTCGAGTACCAGCGGCGAACTGTCCCAGTCGTTGTTCCACCTGGTGGGCTCCACGTCATAGGCGTAGAGGCTCCACAACTCGACCGGTTCGTCCCGGTCGATGGCGACCACCCGCAGTTCGTCGTCGCGCGAGCCGACGTAGACGAGTGGGTATCCGTCCGGGTCGACCGTCAACGAGCCCTTGATGATGTCGCCGGTCGGGAAGTCGGGCAGGAGGCGCTCGCCGGTCTCCCCGTCGACGAAGTGGACGGCTGCGTCGTAGGCGCCGAACACCACCCAGGTCCGGCCCCCGCGCTCGAACACGGCCGGCTGGCCGGTCCACCCCACCCCGCACCACTCCTGCTGCTCTCCGGAGATGGACGTCATGGAGCACATGCGGTCGTCGGGGAAGCGCCAGGCCACGACCGGGGCGTCCGGTACGGGTCCCTCGCCGTGCCAACTACGCGTGGGCGACCCCCGGAAGGTCAGCACGCCCTCGACCGTGTCTCCCCAGGGCTCGCCGACGGTGGCCGGATCCACCCAACCCTCGTAGGGAGGCTCGGTCGTGGTCGTCGTGGTCGTGGTCGTCGTGGTCGTGGTGGTCGTGGTGGTCGTGGTCGTCGTGGTCGTCGTGGTCGAGGCGAGGAGTTCGCGGTCTGTGTCGTCAAGCACCTGATGAGAGGTCTGGTCGGCACGGGCGAGCAGCGCCAGGAGCGCCACCCCGAATACGGCGAGCCCGATGAGCGGCCTGATCCAGCGGGTCATGCGGCCTCCGTAGTCTGGCCCTCAGGCTGACGGCGACCGGAGAGTCCCCGGCGGCGGTCCCTCAGGCCGGGGGATCCGCGTCGAAAGGGTCGAGTGGCAGTGGCTCCTCGACGAATCCCCCACAGTCGTCGGGGTCTTCGACCGGCCCGACCGAGCCCGACGCCGTCCCCCCGAAGATCGCAGCCGGATGGCGGTCGACCCCGAGGGCCGAGCGGGCGAGTTCCGGGGCAGGCTCCGGCTCGGAGTCCTGCCTTGCCGCACGTTCCAGCCGAGCCGCCGCAAGGGGGTGGGTGGCGGCCACGACCGGGCGTGGGGTCGGTGCCTCGATCAGGTCGGCCACCGTCGACCGGGACGCCTGTGTACCCGGCCCGGGAAAAGCGATCAGATCACCGCCCGTTCGTTCGTCGCACAACGACCAACCCATCGGGGCGCTCAGGCGGTCGAGGTGCTTCTCGCAGAGCACCACCCGTCCCGGTCCGTCGACCTCGGCAAGGTTGCGCACGGTGAACGCGCTGTCGGTCACGTTGATCACCACAAGTGCCACGGCGTGGCCGCGACAGGCCGATCGCATGCAGTAGGTGCGCATGGGTGGAAAAGGTAGTTCGGCAGTATGGGCACATCGGGGACACCCCCGGGGCGGCTGTCACACCCCCGGTGAAGAATGTGGGCATGGAACAGGCACGTGTGGTTGTTGATCGGTTCGGGTTGGCGGGTGTCCATGCCCACCCACCAGACGACACCACGGCCACCTTCTAGGCTCGCCCGGATGGACGACCTTCCCGTACTGGGGCTCGACGCCGACGACACCCTCTGGGAGAACGAGGTCCACTTCCGGGAGACCGAACGGCGATTCGTCGAACTCATGGCACCCTGGGCCGACGGCCCCACCACCGAGGCGGTCCTGCTCGACACCGAACGGGCAAACGTACCGATCACCGGCTACGGCGTGAAGGGCTTCGTGCTGTCGATGGTCGAAACCGCCATCGCAGTCTCCGACGGATCGGTCGAGCCCGCAGACATCTCCCAGGTGCTCGAGTGGGGCCGACAGATGCTCGACGCCCCGGTCACACTGCTTCCGGACGTCGCCGCGACAATCAGAACCCTGGCCGACGACCATCGACTGCTGCTCATAACCAAGGGCGACCTCACCGACCAGCGCCGCAAGGTGGACAGCAGCGGACTGACCGACCACTTCTGGCGCATCGAGGTCGTGGCCGAAAAGAGCACGCATGCATACCGGGAGGTACTGGGTCGACACGGCATCGACCCGACCGAGTTCGTGATGGTCGGCAACTCGGTCCCGTCAGACGTCATACCGGTCCTCGAAGTCGGAGGCCGAGCCGTCCACATCCCCCATCACCTCACCTGGGCACTCGAAACCGCAACCGTCTCCGACATCGACGGACACGAGTTTCCCATCCTGGACTCGTTCACCGAACTGCCGGCCTTCCTCGCTGATTGGCTACACCGGGACTAGGGGTTCGCTCCCGCCCCGACGACCCTGCGCATCACCGCCCGGACGTCGACCACCCTCGGGCCGTCCCGGCGCACCGTGGCGATCACACTCTCGCCGACATGCAGGCGCCGCTTGCGTTCGCCGTCGAAGGCAAGAAGAACCGGGCCCTCGATCACCACCTCCTCGTCGAACGCCAGGCGTCTGACCTCGACGATGCCGAGGTCGTCGTAGTGGCCCGGAGCGGTCGGCCCGCGCACCACCCGATCACAGGACTCAGCCCGACCGAAGCGGACGAGGAGGCCCTCGTCCTGCTCCGGCGGCACCGCTTCGAGAAGGCCACCGACCCCGACGAACCCGACGACGGCCGGGTCCGCACGACTCAACACCGCTGTTCGCAGTGTTGTGGGGTCGAACAGTTCGTACGACCCCACGAACGGGTCGTCGACAGCCAGCACGTCTACGAGCGCAAGGTCACCGGGAGGGGACTCGCCCCCCTGGCCCCCCGTGAAGCCCATCCGCACGACCTTGGCACGTGGCGCCACGTCGGCGACCGGTACCCGTCCCCTGGCCACGTGCCCGGCGGCCGCCCCGGCGACGGTCGCCTCGACGAACACCGGGAAGGCGTTGTTGGTGCCCGTAGACAACGGAATGACGACAAGATCCGGCCAGGCCAGCGCCGCTGCCCGGTTCGTCCCGTCGCCGCCCAGCACGACCACGACCGCACAACCTGCCGACCTCATGGCGGTGACCGCATCGATCGCATCCTGCTCCGAGCCGGTCAACGGACCTCCCACCCAATCCAGGTCGATGCCCCTGATCGTCTCAGTCGCACGTCGCACGATCCGGTGTGGGTCATGGTGCACGACGAAGCTCGTCGCACCGGACTCCCGAGCGCCAAGGACCACCCGTCGGACGACGTTGACCTTGTCCTCGAGCGTCACCTTCCCGGCTGCCGCCACCGCACGTCGCACATCGGTCCCGGCACGCGGATTGACCACGAGACCTATCGGCACGCCCCCACCCACCGCCATCAGGTCGCCGCTGACGTCGTTCCCGCTTACTTCGTGCACGGCGCAGGACAGTACCGCGCCGGCCGGGAGCACAGCCCAACCGCCTCCACCAGAGCGGAACGATGTTCCGACGGGTAGGACATGGGGCCACTCCCGATGCAGGAAGCGGCGCCACGGCCAACACCGGAAACATGACGCGCCCCATCCTCCGGGACCGGATCGCCGGCAGACCCGACTACCGACGACCCGTACTCCTCGTGGCGCTCTTCGGTGCCGACGACACGGACGCCCGGGTGATCGCGGCCCCGTTG
>DCXR01000076.1:7080-9100 GCA_002329075.1 Candidatus Neomicrothrix sp. UBA2131 | reverse complement strand
GTTGGCTCATGGACTTCCACCAGGGCACCCCGACTGGGGACTGTTGATCCCGAGTGGGACCGGTCTGATGCGTTGGGGGGTCGTGGGGCACGGGAGGATCGTCCCGAAGTTCCTGGATGCAGCCAGGGGTGTCGGCCACGAGGTGGTCGCCGTCATCGGCCGCGATCCCTCGAGGGTCGCTGCATTCGCGACAGATCATGGAATCAGCCAAGCCGGCGTCGATCCATCCGACCTCGTTGGCCAGGTCGACGCCGTCTACGTTGCCACGCCGCACAGCGGACATCGCGATGCTGCCCTGGCCCTCCTGCCGGCCGGAGTTCCGGTGCTGTGCGAGAAGCCGATGGCTGTGAATGCCACCCAGGTCCGCCAGATGCTCGATGCAGCCCGGGGGTCCGGGGCATTCCTGATGGAGGCGATGTGGACCCGGCACCTTCCGGTTCTGCGACGACTCCGGGAGTGGATCGACCAGGGTCGGCTCGGCGAGATCCGAACGGTCGAGGCGGCGTTCGGATTCAACGCCCCGTACCAGCCGACCAGCCGACTCTGGTCTCCCGAGTTGGCCGGGGGCAGCCTGCTCGACATCGGCATCTACCCGCTGACCCTGGCGGAGTTGGTATTCGACGGCACGCCAGTCTCGTTCGAGGCAGAGGCTGAGTTGTCGGCCAGTGGCGTCGACACCTGCCTGAGCCTGGAGGCCGAGTTCACCGGGGGCGGATCGGCACATCTCAGGTCGGCATTCAACGCCGACCTCTCTTCGACCGCCCGGGTCGTCGGCTCTGCAGGCGTCGTGGAGATTCCGGAGTTCTGGTGTGCAGAGCGCATGGTGTTCGACCCCGTGGACGGTGGTCGTGCGGAAGAAGTTCTCGAGCCACACCGCGTCAACGGTTTCGAATACCAGATCCTGGAGGCGGCACGATGCCTGGAGGCCGGCAGCAGCGAGAGCGCAGTGGTTCCGTGGACCTGGTCCCTTGCGATGGCTGAACTGACGGACGAGATCCGGGCGCGGATCGGTGTCGTCTACCCGGGCGACGACGGGCTCCAGTGATGCGGGGGGTCGCTGACGCCGGGCAGGGGCTGCACTGCTCGACCGTGATCCAGGGGGCGACACCGTTGTTCGGCGCGATGCTGGTTGCCGAACCTCGGCGACTCCTCGACGAGGTACACGGCTCGGGAGTCGACGCCTTCGATTCGGGACTGGCCTATGCGGACCCGGACGGCACCTGCGATGGACGCCTGGGCGGATGGGTGGCCGATCGGGGTGTACGGGACGCCGTCACCCTCATCGGGAAGGGGTGCCATCCCGGCCCACCCGACTGGTCCGCTTCCAGGGTCCACCCGGAAACGGTCGCCGTCGACGTCGCCGCCACCCTCGACCGGATGGGTACCGAACACCTCGACCTCTGGCTGTTCCATCGGGACGATCCGTCAGTCCCGGTCGGGGAACTGGTCGATGCCGCCGAGAGACAGGTCGAGGCAGGGACGATCGAGGCATGGGGGGTGTCGAACTGGTCGACCGATCGACTCCGTCAGGCCATCGGCATCGCTGTCACCTCACCGCCGGTTGCCACCAGTTCGCAGTACTCCCTCGTCGACCAGTTGGCCGAACCATGGCAGGGCGTGGCCACCCTCACCGGCGCCGAACGTGCCGGTGAACGGGAGTGGCTCACTGAGACCGGGATCGCCGTCCTTGCCTGGTCGCCCCTGGCCGGTGGCTATCTGACAACCGCTCAGGAACCCGGATCGACCGAGGACCAGGCGACGACCCGCTGCTATGACTCACCGGAGAATCGAGGAAGGCGGGACCGAGCCCGACAGTTCGCCCACTCCAGGGACTGCAGCCCGGAACAGGTCGCAATCACGTTCGTGGCGACCGCTCCGTTCCAGGTACATGTCGTGAGCGCCGCCCGCAGCGGCGAGGAGGCAGCTGCGAATTGTGCAGCGGCTTCCATGGACCTCACCCTCGATGAGCGACGGTGGCTCGAGTTCGGCACATGAACGTTGCCGGGTTGGCTCAGGATGC
>DCXR01000076.1:5882-6649 GCA_002329075.1 Candidatus Neomicrothrix sp. UBA2131 | reverse complement strand
GCCGTACGCATGGTGGATTCGAAGTCTTCGAAACTCATGGACGCCTTGGTGGCATCGATGAGCACGGCATCCTCGCCCACCAACGTCCGGAACGGCATCGAGGGATCGGTGGCGGCACGCACGATGGCATCAGCGACGGCCTGGGGGTCGGAGGGGGGACCACCACCGTCGAGGCTCGTCAGGGATTCCCGGAATGCGAGGGCGCGCTCCTCCTGGGGAGAACCCGTCCAACTCGCCGGACGGACGATGTTGTCCTGAAAGTTCGTGGCGAACCGTCCGGGCTCGATGAGATGGATCCGGATCCCGAGTTGGGATACCTCGAAGTGCAGGGATTCGCTCATCGCTTCGAGGGCGTGCTTCGATGCCGAGTAGGCGCCGCCGTAGGGCGGGGCCACCCGTCCGGCGATGCTGCTGACATTTACGATCACTCCGCTTCCACGCCCACACCACATCGGGAGCACCGCCCGCATCGTGCGCAGGGGACCCATGACGTTGGTCTCGAACTGGCGCTGCATGAGTGCATCGTCGATCTGTTCGATCGCTCCCTGCACCTCGAACCCGGCGTTGTTGACCAGCACATCGATGTCGAGGGGGTCGGCAATGCAGGCTTCGACCGAATCCGGATCGCAGACATCGAGTTGGCGAATCTCGATGCCCAGGCCTTCGTCCTCGGCGGTACTGCGCAGTTCCTCTCCCTTGGCGGGGGTACGCATCGTGGCGATCACCTGATGGCCCCCGCGGGAGAGGGAAAGGGCGGCCAATCTGCC
>DCXR01000076.1:0-5489 GCA_002329075.1 Candidatus Neomicrothrix sp. UBA2131 | reverse complement strand
CAAGGCGTCACCACCTGGCACTACGGGCTTGTCGCGCGCTGGTGGGCGGAGTTCAACGTCGGCGGAGACGACGTCGGATTCTTCCGGGATGCCATCCAGCGGTGCGGGGAGCCGGCACTGGATGCCGGCTGTGGCACCGGACGCCTGCTGCTCCCCTTCCTGCGTTCGGGCATGGACGTCGACGGCAGCGACGTGTCCGCCGACATGCTCGGCTGGTGCGCCACGAAGGCCGAGGCAGAGGGACTCGCGGCGAACCTCTACGCCCAGGCCATGCACGAACTCGAATTGCCACGCCGGTACCGCACGGTCATCGTCTGTGGCGCGTTCGGCCTGGGCGGCACCCGTGCACTCGACCTCGAGGGGTTGCGTAGGATCCACGCCCACCTGCAACCGGGTGGGACGCTCCTCATGGACCACCACCTGCCGAAACGCGACTCCGACTATGGCGAGGCACGGACCGAGGGCCTGGACCTGCCACCCAGTTGGGCGGAGCACGGCGATCGGCGTCGAACCAGTGACGGGGTGGAACTCGAATTGCGGACACGCCTCCTCGAGGCCGATCCGGTCGAACGGACCATCACTCGTGAGATCTCCGCCCGAGAGTTCGTCGATGGCACCGAGGCCAGGAACGAGACGAATTCGATCGTGATCTGCGGCTATTCGACGACGGAGGTCGAATCGATGCTCGAGGGAGTCGGTTTCGGCGACATCCGGGTGACAGGGGCCCTGGAGGACCGCCCGCCACGGCCCGAAGACGAGTTCGTCATTTTCGAGGCCGTGGCCTGAACCGGTCCGGTCGAAGGCCGGAGAAGCCGGTCCACGGGTTCCGCTTGCCAGCCACGTACGGCTAGAAAGTGGTCCATGCAGAGGAGGGATGCTCGATGAGATACGCCGCTCCGACAACGGTGGACGAGGCCCGATCGTTGCTCGCCGAACACCCCGGATCCCGGGTGTTCGCCGGCGCCACCGACCTCATCCCACAGATACGGGCCGGCCGCCCGGCGCCACCCGTGCTGGTCGACCTCAAGCGGATCGACCAACTGATGACGGTCCTCCACGAGGACGGGCAATGGAGGATCGGTGCGGCGACCCCGACCTCGAACCTCACCCGAAACCGCGACTTCACCGCCATGTTTCCCGGGCTGTCCGAAGCGGTGGGTCTGATCGGGTCCGACCAGATCCAGAACCGCTCGAGCCTGGGCGGCAACCTCGCCAACGCCTCGCCTGCAGCGGACTCGGTTCCTGCGATGATCGCCAACGCTGTTCAGGCGGTCATCGCCTCCGGCGACGGTACCCGCACCGTGCCGGTGGCCGAGATCGCCACCGGCCCGGGCCAGACCTCGCTGGCCGACGGCGAGTTCATCGTCGAGTTCACCGTGGCCGATCCCCCATCCAACACGAGCGACGCCTACCTACGCATGATCCCACGCACCGAGATGGACATCGCCATCGTCGGCGCCGCCGTGCGGCTCACCGTGGATGGAGACATCGTCACCGATGCCACCGTGGTCCTCGGCGCCGTGGCACCCACCGCCGTCACGGTACCCGAGGCCGGGGCAGCCCTGGTCGGCGCCGCCATCGATGCCGGCTCGATCGACGGCTCGGCCATGGACACACTGGCCGACGCTGCATCCGCCGCCTGCGACCCGATCGACGACAAGCGGGGGACCGTCGCATACCGGCGCCAGGTGGCCGGCGTCATGGCCAGACGGGCGGCAGCGATCGCTGTCGGCCGCGCCCAGAACGGAGTTTGACCCATGTCACGCACTCATGTCACCTGCACGGTCAACGGAGACCCGGTCGACTTCCTGGCCAGCGACGACACGTCCCTGCTCAACGCCCTGCGTGGCGAGCTCGGCCTCACCGGGGCGAAGGAGGGCTGCGGCACCGGTGACTGCGGTGCCTGTTCGGTGCTCATCGACGGGCGCCTCAACTGCTCGTGCCTGGTGTTCGCCCCCGAGGCCGAGGGAAGCGACATCGTGACCGTCGAGGGAATCGCCGACGACGACCACCTCCATCCCCTCCAACAGGCCTTCCTGGAGGGCGCAGCCCTGCAGTGTGGCATCTGTACCCCCGGCGTCCTCATCGCCGCGAAGGCGTTGCTCGACGCAAACCCGGACCCGACCGAGACCGAGATCCGTTACGCCCTCGCCGGCAACCTCTGCCGCTGCACCGGCTACGACAAGATCATCCGGTCCGTCCAGGAAGCCGCTGTTCGACTGAAGGGAGCGGCACGATGACCGTCGCCGCAGATCCTCCGGCCTACAAGTGGGTCGGCACACGTCCGATTCGCCACGACGGATACGAAAAGGTCATCGGCAAGGCCCGCTTCGCTGCGGACCTCGACCTGCCTGGACAACTCCATGCCGCCTACCTGCGGTCACCCCACGGCCACGCCCGCATCGTTTCGATCGACACCACGACGGCGGCAGGGATGCCCGGGGTCAAGGCCGTGGTCACCGGCGCCGACTTTCCCGACCTCGACCCCACTGACCCCAACTTCGACGTCTCGGTCAACGTCATGGCCCGCGGCACGGTGCTCTACAACGGTCACGCACTGGCCGCTGTCGCTGCAACGACCCGGGCCGAAGCCGCTGCCGCCGCCGCAGCAATCCAGGTCGAATACGAACTCCTGCCCGTTGTCCTGACCCTCGACGAGTCGACGGCCGATGGTGCCCCGCTGGTGAACGAGCACAACGTCACCAAATTCGTCGAGAGCGACGGCCCGTCCAACCTGGCGACGGTCAACGTCCTCGAACGGGGCGATGTCGATGCAGCGTTCGCAACGGCCGACCTGGTGGTCGAGCGCGAGTTCGACACCGCCCACGTCCACCAGGGCTACATCGAACCCCACGCGTGCGTAGTCGATGTCGGCCCCAACGGAAAGGCCGACGTCTGGGCGTCGTCGCAGGGCCACTTCATGGTCAGGTCGCTGACCGCTGCGACCCTCGGGTGGGAGCCTTCCAGGATCAAGGTGACCCCAGCGGAGATCGGCGGTGGCTTCGGCGGAAAGACCACGATCTACCTCGAACCCGTGGCGGCCCGACTGTCGGAGATGAGCGGACGCCCGGTCAAGCTCGTCATGACCCGCGAGGAGGTGCTGCGGGCCACCGGTCCCGCACCGGCATCGAAGTCGAGGGTCAAGATCGCTGCCAGCAACGACGGCGAGCTCACCGCCATCGAATGCTGGTTCGGCTACTCGGTGGGGTGCACCAACGACTTCGCAGGGCTGATCGGGGCGATGTCGGTGGCGTCCTACAAGTTCCCCAACCTGAAGCTCGAGGCCGTCGGCATGCTCACCAACACGCCGAAGACCGCCGCCTACCGGGCACCATCCGCCCCCCAGGCGGCCTTCGCCATCGAGTCGGTCATCGACGAACTCGCCCAGTCACTCGACATGGACCCCATCGGCCTGCGGCTCAGGAACGCCGTCGAGGAGGGTGACCCCACCGCAATGGGGATGCCCCATCCCCGGATCGGGTTCATCGAGTGCCTCGAGGCACTCCGCGACTCCGACCACTACCGGTCGCCGGTACCCGACGGTGCGGCCCGGGGTGTCGGAACCGGCTTCTGGTTCAACATCGGCGAGCAGTCCAGCGCCACGGTCAACCTCAACGAGGACGGCACGGCGACGGTCATCACAGGGAGTCCCGACATCGGCGGCAGCCGGGCCTCGATGGCCCTGATGGCCGCCGAAGAGCTCGGAATCGACGTCTACCGCATCACCCCGACGGTGGCCGACACCGAATCCGTGGGCTTTACCGACGTGACCGAGGGCAGCCGGGCCACCTTCTCGACCGGCATGGCCGTGGTGAACGCCTGCCGGGATCTCATCGAGGAGCTCAGGGCCAGGGCCGCCACGATCCTCGGCGTCGAACAGGACGCTGTCACCTGGGTCGACGGTGCTGCAGTCGCCGACGGCCAGGACCCGCTGCCCCTCTCGGCCATCGCCGCGAGGGCGAAGAGCACCGGTGGTCCCCTCACCGTCACCGCGTCGCTCAACGCCGCAGGCGCGGGCCCCTCCTTCGCCGTGCACTGCTGCGACCTCACCGTCGACGAGGAAACCGGCCAGGTGGCCATCCTGCGATACACAGCTGTCCAGGACGCAGGCACGGCGATCCACCCCAGCTATGTCGAGGGCCAACTGCAGGGCGGCACCGTCCAGGGAATCGGATGGGCCCTCAACGAGGAGTACGTCTTCGACGACGATGGCTCCCTGGAGAACGCCAGCTTCCTCGACTACCGGATCCCGGTGGCATCGGACCTGCCCATGATCGACACCATCATCGTCGAGGTTCCCAACCCCGCCCACCCCTACGGCGTGCGCGGGGTCGGCGAAACCGGAATCGTCCCGCCGCTGGCCACCATCGCCAATGCGGTCGCCCGGGCCACCTCGACACGCATGACCTCGCTGCCGATGTCACCACCAAAGATCCTGGCTGCCCTCGACACCCCCTGAGCACCCCGAGATGCCTCGCGTCCACCTCATGTCCGACCACCGCCGTTTCACCGACGGCGAAGCGGTCGTCGAATCGGAGGGTGCCACCGTCGGAGCGGTGATCGCAGACCTCGAACAGCGCTATCCGGGCCTCGGCGAGGCCCTCACCCATGGGGCTTCGGCCGGCGTGAACGGGGAGATCCACGCCGAGCCCCATTACCTCGAGGTCGACACCGACACCGACATCTACTTCGTCGCACCCCTCACCGGCGGCTGATCCACACCACCGGGACTGCCCGGCAGGCAGCCATCATGTACGGCAGATCCGCACATCGGCCATGTCTGTCAAGCGCAAGACGGACCGCTGCCCCAGGTCTTCGAAGTTGCAGGACTCGCTCATGCCTCGAAGGCGCACTTCGATGTTGAACCCGAAGCCGGTTCCGACCACCGAGTTGTCCGCGACCGCTCCGGCCACCGTCCCCCTCACGCCGGCGGCGGTCGCGGCGCTCGAGGCAGTCGCACTGCTGGACCGGCGCCTCACCGAGTGGGATCGGTCCTGCCGCAGGCTGGTGCCCGCAACCGATGTCGTGGACCTGGCGCTAGACCTGCGCCTCCTGCTCGCTCCCTGACCAGTCACCCGACCCGCCCCGGGACACTTCCCCTACCCGTAGACGAGGCCGACGAAGAAGGCCAGGAGGATGGCGCCGAACTTCTGGAGTTCCTCGGGGGTGAGGCCCCAGGCCTCGGCGGTGGCCATCAGCATCGGCAACTCCTCCTCGCTCCACACCGACGCCAGCAATTGCGGTCCATCTACCGGCGGGCGCGGCCGGAGGGGCTCCGGCGGCGTCGGGCTGATGGCCGTCAGGAAGCTGACCACGTAGACCCCGGTGCGCTGGAACTCGGCCGCGTCCATTCCCAGGATCGCCGCAGCGTTGGCGATGCCGGCGTACTCATCTGCGGTGTATCCGGTACTCACCACGACATCGGTTGTGGGCGGTTGGGTCGTGGTCGTCGTGGTCGTGGGCGGCGTGGTCGTCGTGGTCGTGGGCGG
>DCXR01000008.1:62084-62209 GCA_002329075.1 Candidatus Neomicrothrix sp. UBA2131 | reverse complement strand
CTCCTGGCCACCTCGAAGAGCGCCACCGCCGCCGCCGCGGAGACGTTCATCGAGGCCAGCACACCCTGCAAAGGGATATGGGCGACGGTGTCGCACCTCTCGCGCACCAGGCGCGAGAGGCCGGC